>NZ_PJBK01000036.1:0-71643 GCF_002836155.1 Pseudoalteromonas sp. GutCa3
TTCGGGCAGCGCATGTTTGGCATTTATTCCACGTTATCGCCTATTTATGGGGAATAACCACACTGCATAGGCTCTGCCTTGCCTAAATACCAAACATACTGCTGCAAATTTAACCTCGAAAGATAAACAGGCCCTAATAATGATCAATTATAAATTGATCTATTATCTAATTTTAGGGTCTAGTTCGCCGCTTAAGTATTTAAGGTGCATTTCATCAAGTGAAATTGGCTTAATTTTACTAGCCTGACCAGAAGTACCAAACGAGTTATAGCGTGCAACACAAATCTCTGTCATTGCTTTAGTTGCTTCAGCTAAGTATTTACGTGGATCGAAGTTAGATGGGTTAAGCGCCATATGACGGCGAATTGCACCGGTAGATGCTAAACGTAAATCGGTATCAATATTTACCTTACGAACACCAAACTTAATGCCTTCAACAATCTGTTCAACTGGCACACCATAAGTTTCTGGAATTTCGCCACCATACTGATTAATAATTTCTAACCATTCTTGAGGAACTGAAGATGAACCATGCATCACTAAATGCGTGTTAGGAATACGTGCATGAATCGCTTTAATGCGGTCAATCGCTAAAATGTCATCTGTTGGTGGGCGAGTAAATTTATAAGCTCCATGCGAAGTACCACATGCAATTGCAAGTGCATCAACATGTGTTTTATTTACAAAGTCAGCCGCTTCTTCAGGGTCTGTTAGCATTTGCTCAGTGGTTAGTAACCCTTCAGCGCCAACACCGTCTTCTTCGCCAGCTTCACCTGTTTCCAGTGAACCAAGTACACCTAGCTCGCCTTCAACCGATACGCCACAAGCATGAGCCATAGCAACAGTTTCGCGCGTTACTTCTACATTGTATTCGTAGCTTGAAGGAGTTTTACCGTCGCTCATTAACGAGCCATCCATCATTACTGATGAAAAACCAAGCTGAATTGAACGCTGACATACACCTGGCGATGTGCCGTGATCTTGATGCATAACAACGGGAATATGTGGCCATTCTTCAACGGCTGCTAAAATCATATGACGAATAAATGGAGCACCAGCATAAGCACGTGCTCCAGCTGATCCCTGAACGATTACTGGGCTGTTTGTTTTGTCAGCCGCTTCCATTATTGCGCGCATTTGCTCTTGATTGTTAACGTTAAAAGCAGGTACGCCGTAACCATGCTCTGCTGCATGATCTAAAAGTTGTCGCATACTGATTAAAGCCATTGGGTATTCTCCAATTTATCGACAGTAGTTCCCTACCATCTAGTTTGAACGGATGTGTTAGTTTGGCGTTATAACAACGCCACGAAAAACCACTGCTTTGCAGTAATATTCCATCTAAATTAACTATTAAATTAGGGTGAGAGGTATTTAATAATTAATTGTCGGTGAGGGCTATTACCCCCTCACCTTACGCTACTAAAATTACTTAGCGCGCGACTCTAGCATTTCAACTGCTGGAAGTTTTTTGCCTTCTAAAAACTCTAAGAACGCACCACCACCAGTAGAAATATAAGAAACTTTATCGGCAATGCCGTATTTATCAATTGCGGCTAAGGTATCACCACCACCAGCAATTGAAAACGCATTTGAGTTAGCAATTGCTTGTGCAATAGCACGTGTGCCATTACCAAATTGGTCAAACTCGAACACGCCAACAGGGCCATTCCATACAACAGTGCCCGCATTTGCAATAATTTTTGCAAGCTTGCTCGCTGTATCAGGACCAATATCAAAAATCATATCGTCGCTTGTTACTTCGCTTACATCTTTAAGCGTAGCTACAGCAGATTCAGAAAACTCATTACCAACAACTACGTCAGTCGGTACCGGAATTTCACCATTATTAGCAATCGCTGCTGCACATAAGCGGTTAGCTTCATCCATTAAATCTGGTTCGTAAAGCGATTTACCAACTGGGCTACCTGATGCAGCAATAAAGGTATTTGCAATACCGCCACCGGTAACTAATTGGTCAACAATTTTAGAAAGTGAATCTAAAACGGTTAGCTTAGTTGAAACTTTAGAACCACCAACAATCGCCACTAATGGACGAGCTGGGTTATCAAGTGCTTTGCCTAACGCTTCTAGTTCAGCTGATAACAATGGACCTGCACATGCCACATCAGCAAATAAGCCAACGCCATGCGTAGATGCTTGTGCACGGTGAGCCGTACCAAATGCATCCATTACATATACATCACACAGTGCTGCAAGTTGCTTAGATAACGCTTCGTCGTTTTTCTTCTCGCCTTTGTTAAAGCGCACATTTTCAAAAACAACAACTTCGTTATCAGCAATATCAACACCGTTTAGATAATCTTTTTCTAAACGTACAGTTTGCTCAAGGGCATCGTTTAAGTAATCAGCGACAGGTGCTAGCGAAAACGCTTCATCATATTCCCCTTCCGTAGGACGGCCAAGGTGTGACATAACCATTACTTTAGCACCCATCTCAAGCGCTAATTTAATAGTAGGTAGTGCTGCACGAATACGCGCATCTGACGTCACTTTACCTGCTTTAACTGGTACATTTAAATCTTCACGAATTAATACGCGTTTGCCGTTTAAATCTAAATCTGCCATTTTTATGACCGACATGAACATCTCCTTAGTTAACGATACTGAACCTGAAAAATACGTTTAAAATTATTATATTAATAAATTACTTATTCACTGCCATCATAGCACGCGCTGTGTCGAGCATGCGATTAGCAAAACCCCATTCGTTATCACACCATACTAATAACTTTATCAGTCGTTTGTGACTAACACGTGTTTGTGTGCCATCAATAATACAAGAATGTGGGTCGTGATTAAAATCAACCGACACAAGCGGCTCTTCGGTATAACTTAAAATACCTTCTAAGCGGTCTTTTGCTTGTGCTTTAAGTGCGTTATTTACTGCGTTTAAATCTACATCAGTATTAACCGTTACACTTAAATCCATTGCCGTTACATTTATAGTAGGAACACGTACGGCGATGGCTTCAAAACGGCCTTTAAATTTAGGTAAAATACGGTCTATACCACGGGCGAGCTTTGTATCAACTGGAATAATTGATTGGCTTGCAGCGCGAGTACGGCGTAAATCATGATGATAACCATCAATCACTTGTTGATCGTTCATCGACGCATGAATAGTTGTAATAGCGCCCGACTCAATACCAAATGCATCATCTAATACTTTAATAACCGGCACAACACAGTTAGTTGTACACGAGCCGTTAGAAACAATTGTGTGTTCGTTTTTAAGCTCATCGTCGTTAATGCCATACACAATCGTAGCATCAACATCGTTATCGGCCGGATGCGAAAACAACACCTTTTTAGCGCCTGCGGTAATATGTAACTGCGCATGTTCACGCGAGTGATAAACACCCGTACATTCAAGTACAACGTCTACATCGAGCGTTTGCCAAGGTAATTCAATTGGGTTTTCTTCACAAAAAAGTGCAATGGTATCGCCTGCAACACTAATGGTGTCTTCACCAAGTTTTACAGGAAAAGAAAAACGACCGTGGGATGTGTCGTATTTTAATAAATGAGCAATAGCTTCAGGATCAGCAAGTTCGTTAATCGCAACAATTTTTATATCGTCGCTCAAACCAGACTCGTATAACGCGCGGACAATATTTCGACCAATACGACCAAAACCATTAATTGCAAGTTTGATTGCCATGAAATATAAAATCCACTCTTTTAGCGTGCAGATAAAGGCAATACGCCTTTTAGATGGCTGTATTGTAATCGACCTTGAGCATTATTATAAGAGGGTAGCATTAGAAACTTTAAATTAAGGTTAAAGAGCTTACGCATTGCAAGCTCTTCGATGGTTCTGACTTTTAAAATTAAGTTTTTTATACTAAATTTTTCAATGCGTTAATTATATCTTCTGGCTCAGAACGAGTACGATAATCAACATCAACATAACGCCAAGTCACTTTACCTTGTTTATCTAAAACAAAGGTGGCAGGGATCGGTAAAACACTACTATTGCCATTGTTAACCGACTCTAAATCTAGGCCTCGGTCTACTCGCATATGCTCTAGTAAAAATGTGGGTACTTGCCATGCTACGCCGTAGCTTGCTGCTACATCGGCATTTTGATCACTCAGCACTAAAAAATCCATTTTACTTATTTCATCATCACTAAGTGAGCCATCGGGTACTTGCGGGCTAATAGCCACCAATTGTGCGCCTAATGCGTGAATTTCAGGTAAACGTGCTTGAAGCGCTTTGAGCTGTAAATTGCAGTACGGACACCAACTTCCACGATAAAAAGTAACAACCACAGGTCCTTTAGCAAGTAACTCGGTTAACTGCACCGATTGACCATGTTGATTTGGTAACTCAAAACTTGGTGCGCTTTGGTTTAAATCAAGTGCATTAGCACCTTGCTGAAACGCTTTTGCTTGTGCAATCGTTTCATCAACACCTTTCATGAAATCAGGATTACCTTTTCGCCCTGCGGCTATTTTTGCCTCAGTTTGTGCTTTTAACGTGTTATTTTCATCGCTCATAATATGGCTACCTTCAAATTAATCAAAAACTTAAAGCCAGCTTACATTATGAAAATGTATTTGAAATGAAAATTTTAACTTAATCATTTACCTCTAAATCAAACACCACGTTTATTGATGATTTAAATGTAATAGTTTCTTGCAGGTATCTACCTTGCTCAAATGGATTTCTAGTAACTTTAGAGCCGGTCACAACTATTCTCTCAAAATCATCTACACCATAACCATAGCTTGAACGGTTAGAATTTGAATTAATACTGTAAATTTTTCCAAGCTCTGCGCCAAATGCTTTGGCAAGCTTACCCCCTTTAACTATAGCGTTATCTATTGCTCCTTGTGTTGCTTCAGCTTTTAACTGCGCGGCTTTTGAAGACATAAGCTCAATATTGGTCACTTCATTAATTTTTACACTTAGTGCAAAATCGATAAAATCATTCACTTTTTCAATATTTCTTAATGTTACTTTAAGTGTTCTTGTTGCTACATATCCTGCATTAATTGCTGTACCGCTCTCGACATTAAACATATCGTCATCATTATGAGTTAACAGGCTTGTAGCAGAAACATCCGTCTCCTTAACACCGTACTTGCTTAATCCTTTAAGTAACAAATTTACTCGATCATCAACATCACGTTTAGCATCAAGTGATTTGTCTTTAAAGCTTATTACTTCAAAAGAAATCTTAGCCATATCGGGCTTTGCTAATACCTCTGCAATACCCTGCACTGCAATATGACGATTAGCAGGTAAGCTTGAATTAGCAAAAGTGATAAGTGGGAATAAGGTTAAGAAAATGGCAGTAATGAGTTTCATATTCGTTCCTTGGAGTAATTAGTTAAATAATGACTACATAAATGTACCTATAGTCATACGGATAACAATAAAAGTAAACTGCTCTTTATTGTAGGTGGGAGTTTATCTCGCGCGGCATAAAGCCCCGCCTACAGCCAACCTAGACCAACTCGCCTAATTTTAACTCTTTGCCACGGCTTATTTGATGGCACTGGGCTAGCAGTAACTCGGCAGTGGCTTGTGCATCGGTCAGTGCGTGATGGCAATGATAGCTTGGTAACTCATAACGTGTGCGGCAAGCATTAAGGGTTAAATCATCTTGTTTTATTTCAGTTGAATGATGGAGTAAGCGCTTTTGCTCAATATGCAGTGTGTCGATTATGAGTTTAGGCCGTATTGTTATATTGGCATTTTTAAGCGCTATTTTTAAAAACCCCCAGTCGAGCATGGCATTATGAAACACTAAAATACAGTCGCTAAAATGGTTACTTAATTGCATTAATATACTGTTTAGGCTTAGCCCCTTTGCTATAGCATCATCGCTAATCCCATGAAAAACAGGACTTTGCTCAAGGCTTTTTACGTCTTTATTTATAAGGTGCTGCGACTCGCTCATTTTTATACATTGGTTATCTATTATCACCCACGCTACCGATACAATTTCGTGCTGTTTTGCATCAAGCCCAGTGAGCTCTAAATCAATCACCAAATAACGTTGTTGTAAGGCATTTTTGCCTAGTAATTTACGGCGCTTTAAATACCGAGTGAGCAGCTTTTTTACCATGTTAGTAGTCCATCATTATAAACTGCCGCGAGCAAACTTAAACGCGGCGGCTTGCTGCGCTTGTTTAACAAGGTAAAACGCTTCTTTTAGTTGATGGCGCTCTAGTGAGTTTAATTTATTAGGATTAATACAATTACTCGGTAAGCCCTCTTCGTTTATTTGTGTACTCAAGCGAAGCTGCGTTAAGAACCGCCAGCAGTCTTTTAGGTTGTATATATCTTCTTTGCTGATCAGTTTGTGTTTTAGTAGTGCGTCCAATCGCTCTTGTGTGTTGGCGCGCTTAATACCCGCTTTTAAAGCGTATAACCGTACTATGTCGTTTATGATCACCACACCGCGTTTTTTTAAATCTATGTATTTGTCGTTTTTATCTGTTTTTTCGGTTTTAAATTTATTAAATAAACCAATTGGCACGCTGTTGCTGCTTATGTCGGTTGCCATTGCGGCATAGAATAAGTCGTTACGTGATATACGAATTAGTTGCTCGCAAAAAGCCGTGTATAAAGCGTTTGAACCTTCAATAAATCGCAAGTCAAAAAATATCTTACAGTTAAGCATTGCATTAGGAGTAGGGCTTTTTATCCATTTAAAAAAGCGCTCGCTCCAATCGTTTACGCTCATACGGCACTCATCACTGCTTGCCATAATATTACCTGGGCAACGCCTAATGCCGCACTCAACTAAATTCTCACATACAAACTCCCCCATACTTTTAAAGTAAGCGTGTTGCTCGGTGGTTAAGTCGTTAGGGAGTAACAAGCCGTTGTCTTGATCTGAGTGCAGGGTTTGTTCTTCGCGTGCTTGCGAGCCAAAGCAAATAAAACTAAAGCTGGTTGGCGCTGCGCCATGCTCTTCTTGAAATAAGTGAATCAGGCGCGATGTAAGCGCATCGGTTAAACCACTGAGTAATTTACCAATGAGCGATATGTCGTCAATGTTGTACGAAAAACCACGCAAAAGTTCGGGGATTTCTTTTGCGTAGCGTTTTAAATCAGTAACAGTATGCGCTTTATATATGCGCCCAATAAGCTGTACGGGGTCGCTTTTTTGTTGACGCAGTAAATCGGTGCTGGTTATCATCCCTATTGGGTTATGGTTTTCGTCAAGCACGGGTAAATGATGAATATTGTATTTAAGCATTAAGTGTAGCGCCGAAAACACCCGGTTATTTTCAAATATAAACTTGGGCTTGGCGGTCATAATACTGCTTACTGCGTCTTGTGGATCTACTTCGTCGGCAAGTACTCGATTACGTAAGTCGCGGTCGGTTACCACCCCTACTAAGTGTGCGTGCTGCGTTATCATTATTGACGACACACCATGCTCTTTCATTTTTTTAGCACTTTGCCTAATACTTGCATCGGGCGAAAGCGTAATGGCGGTGCGGGTCATCAGCTCTGATATTTTACGTTCAGACCAACTATCGTTTTTACTTTTATAATGCGATGACAACAACCGATTAGCATGAGCGCGTACAAAGTATTGCTCAAACGATTTATATTCTCTGCGTAAAAAATCAAAGTGCGTTTGAGAGAGCATATACACTATGCCCTCTTTTTGTACTTCCAACCTATTTTGAATTGCCTCACCGGTTAACAGCGACGGAAAACCAAAATAGTCACCTTGCGCTAAGCGTGTAACAACATCGCCCTTACCATCAACTAGGTCATACAAACCAGAGCGAATTAAAAACAGTTTAGGGTTTTCACTTTGTAACCACTGAGTTTGGTTTTCGCGGGTGAGGTAAATAATATCAAGATGATTTACAAAATATTCGTATGCGCTGCTATCAAGCATAGTAAAAGGCGCTTGCAAACAAACGTATTGGGCTATTTCTTGTTGTTCTACACTCATTGTATTCGCTCTTTAAATGGTGATGTACCAATCTAATGTACTTATTTATTAAACAAATAAAAAGCCCGACTAAAGTCGGGCTTTTGGTGCTTTATGTTTTCTAAACTATATCTATAAATTGTAGCCTAGTGGTCGTGTGCTTCTGCAGACCCTTTAGGGTTACGAATGCTTTCAACCATTTCTTGAATTTCAACCGGTGTAGGTTTAGTAAACTTAAGAACAATTGCAGCAACTGCAAAGTTAATAATCATACCAATTAAGCCAATACCTTCAGGCGAAATACCTAAGAACCAGTTTTCAGGGCTGTTTAGCTCTGGGCTAACAAACTTGAAGAAGATGATATACGCAGCGGTAAAGCCAATACCCGTTACCATGCCTGCAATTGCGCCTTCGCGGTTCATTGTTTTAGAGAATATACCCATAATAATTGCTGGGAAGAAACTCGCTGCCGCCAAGCCGAATGCAAATGCCACTACCGACGCCACAAATCCAGGCGGGTTAATACCAAAGTACGCGGAGATAACAATAGCGACCATGGCTGCCAACCTCGCTGCAAGTAACTCTTGCTTGTCGGTAATATCGGGCTTGAGAGTTCGCTTGAGTAAATCGTGCGAAACGGAGGTCGAAATAACCAATAGTAAACCTGCTGTTGTAGAAAGTGCCGCGGCAATACCACCAGCAGCTACAAGTGCGATTACCCATGCTGGTAAGTTAGCAATCTCTGGATTTGCTAATACCATAATGTCGCGGTCTACGTTTACTTCGTTAGCACTGTTCGGATCGGTGATTTTACCCGCCGTGTAGAACATTTTGCCATCGCCGTTTTTATCATCAAATGTAATTAAACCTGTGCGTTCCCAGTTTTTAATCCATCCAGGTGCTTCTGCGTAAGCTGTACCGCTACCGTCTTTACCATTTATAGTATCAACCATGTTTACGCGAGCAAAGGCTGCAACCGCAGGTGCTGTAGTATAAACAATCGCGATGAACACAAGTGTCCATGCTGCAGAAATACGCGTGTCTTTTACACGAGGTACAGTGAAAAAGCGAACAATTACGTGTGGTAAACCAGCAGTACCTACCATTAACGCGCCAGTAATAGCGAACACGTCAATCATGCTCTTAGAGCCTTCGGTATATTGCGCAAAACCAAGTTCAGCGCTTAAGCCGTCTAGTTTATCAAGTACGTACACGCCATCGCTGCCAATTAATGTGGCACCAAAACCGGTTTGTGGGAAAAAGTGACCCGTCATCATCATCGAGATAAAAATGGCTGGTACAAGGTAGGCAAATACAAGTACACAATACTGCGCTACTTGTGTGTAGGTAATGCCTTTCATGCCGCCAAGTACCGCATAAAAGAATACAATCACCATGCCAATGTAAACACCGGTTTCAATTTCTACTTCTAAAAAGCGTGAAAATACGACGCCTACACCACGCATTTGCCCTGCAATGTAAGTAAAACAAATGAATATGGCACATACAATTGCTACTAAACGCGCGGTGCGTGAGTAGTAACGGTCGCCAATAAAGTCTGGCACAGTAAACTTGCCGAATTTACGTAAGTAAGGCGCTAAACACATGGCTAATAGTACATAACCACCTGTCCACCCCATTAAGTAAACGCTGCCATCGTAACCTGCAAACGAAATAATACCTGCCATTGAAATAAACGACGCGGCGCTCATCCAATCAGCAGCCGTTGCCATACCATTAGCAAGAGGAGGTACGCCGCCGCCTGCTACATAAAACTCTTTAGTTGAACCCGCACGGGCCCAAATTGCTATGCCGATATAAAGCGCAAAGCTTAAACCAACAATTATAAACGTGAGTGTTTGAACATCCATTGCTTAGCTCCTATTCGTCTACGCCGTATTTTTTATCTAACGTATTCATTTTGAAAACGTACACAAAAATCAAAGCAACAAAGGTATAAATCGCGCCTTGCTGGGCGAACCAGAAGCCAAGTTTAAACCCAAAAAAACGCACTTCATTAAGTACATCAACCAGTAATATGCCAAAGCCGAAAGACACAACAAACCACACTGCTAACAGTTTAAATAACAGCGAAATGTTTTCTGCCCAATAAGCTTTTGCTTGTTCTTCATCTTTAAAAGCCATTTTTGTTTTCCCCTTTAAGCACCGCAATATCGCGATGAGTGGTTTTTTATCTTCGTTTACCAATTTAGCAACGCTGGTCACATATTGAATTGAGACCATAGTCGTAACAGCTTGTTAACGTTTACGTAAACTGTATTTATCATTCAAGCGTGTTTTATATATTTTTATATTATTTCAATTACTTAGGCTGTTTTTGTAAGCTGGCTTTATGATTAAATTGATAAGTTGGTCATTAATGCGACATTAGTCTAATGCTTGAGATGATTTTATTTTTGTTATTAATATTCAATAAGATAGAAATAAAATGAAAGTTTTATTTTAAATTCAAGCCTCACACTTAACCTCAGTTCTGGTATTGTGTTAATCCCTCATAGGGTTGAGGGACTATTTAAAATAATAAGGTTTAATAACAACATGACTGCCGTACTCATTATTGTTGCTTTAAGTTATATAGGTGTGCTGTTTTGGCTCGCCAATTGGGGCGATAAAACAACCCCTTTGGCAAAGCGTATTAGCCATCACCCTTTTGTGTATTCACTCTCACTTGGGATTTACTGTACCTCTTGGACTTACTACGGCTCAGTGGGTACAGCCGCCACCAGCAGTTGGAGTTATTTGCCAATATTATTGGGCCCTGCGCTGCTGTTTTTATTCGGCCAAGGGTTTTTACGTAAGCTGGTACTGGTAAGCAAAAAACAAAACATAACCACTATTGCTGACTTTATTTCAGCTCGTTACGGCAAACGCCAAACTACCGCGATTATGGTTACTGTTATTGCGCTGCTGGCGACTATTCCCTACATTGCGCTGCAATTAAAAGCGCTTAGTACCAGCTTTTTACTTTTGCAAAACAGTAATAAAATATCAGGCGATATGCTCGCGCTTTCTGCCACATTAATTATGGCCTTATTTGCAATATTTTTTGGTACCCGCAAAGTGGACGTAACAGAGTATCGCTCTGGGTTAATGCTTGCTGTCGCGTTTGAATCAATGATTAAACTTATTGCACTTATTGCTGTAGCAGGCCTTGCTGTTTACACCTTATTTAATATGCCAGAGCCTACTCCAAATAAAGTAACCGAGTCGATTTGGGCCCATTGGAGCGACTTTAACTTCTTTAGCTTTAACTTTATTGGCCAGTCCTTAATGGCTGCGGCCGCTATTATATGTTTACCACGCCAGTTTCATGTAACCGTGGTCGACAACCAAAACAAACGCCACTTACTTACCGCTCGCTGGGCTTTTCCGCTGTATTTACTATTAACTGCCGCAATGATTTTACCTATTGCGACTGCGGCAATTCATCCTGAAATTGGCAGCGGCTATTCACCCGACAGCTTTGTACTTGCCCTACCGTTAATTAACGACAACGCCTTTTTAACCACCTTTGTATTTATAGGTGGACTATCGGCCGCCACCGCAATGATAGTGGTAGCAACACTGACGCTAAGCACGATGATTTCAAACGATGTGGTATTACCCCTAATGCTACGTCGTAAATTTAAACGCAACTTAATTACCACCAGTTATAAGTCTCGAATTTTACTTGTAAGGCGCTTTGCTATTGCGGGCATATTAATTTTGGCCTATTTCTATCAGCAATGGTTTGGCCATAGCAGCGCACTGGCAAGTATGGGCTTAGTAGCTTTTTCACTTGTTACTCAATTATTACCCGCTATTGTGGGCGGTTTATACTGGCGAAAAGGCCATGCTTATGGGGTTTATGCAGGTTTAGTAGCAGGCTTTATTTGCTGGGTACTATTTTTAATGCTGCCAATACTCGATGCCGGTGCAACGCTTGATAGCGAGCTACAACAAACGCTTATAACACGCGGAACCTTGATAGCTTTGTTTGCCAATATTGGGTGTTATATTAGTTTTTCACTTGGGGCTGAGGAGCGCTTAATTGATAAGATTCAGGCAGCTGCTTTTGTTAACCCTAAAGATCAGGCTATTTTATCAAGGCGCTTAAATAAAGATGTAAAAGCCACTGTTTACGACTTTAAAATACTACTGCAAACCTTTTTAGGTATTCAGCGCAGCCAACAAGTATTGGCGCATTACGCACTCGCCCATCACTTAAGCGATAACAACGCACACCCAGAGCCTGAATTTATAGCCTACTGCGAACGCGCGTTAACAGGCGTGCTTGGCGCATCGTCGGCACAAGCGTTAATACATACGGTATCGTCGGGTAAGCGTATGGCGTTTGAAGAAGTTGTAAACTTTTTTGACGAAACCACACAAGCGCTGCAATTTAATCAAAATCTGTTATTTACCTCACTCGAAAATTTAAGCCATGGTATTTCAGTTGTCGATAAAGATTTAAAGCTAGTAGCTTGGAATAAACGCTACAGCGAAATGTTTGGCTACCCTGAAGGATTTTTAGAAGTAGGCCAACCCATAGAAGATATTATTAGATACAACGCTAACCGTGGTGAATGTGGCCCTGGCGAAATAGAACGCCAAGTAGAAAAACGTGTGCAGCATTTAAAATACGGCAGCTCGCATCACTTTATTCGCCACCGTCGTAATGGCCAAGTATATGAAATGATTGGTAACCCGCTGCCCGATGGCGGATTTGTTACCAGCTTTTCGGATATTACCAATCACATAAGTACGCAAAATGCGCTTGAAGAAGTAAACATGGATCTTGAAAACCGCATAGAAGCGCGAACTCAAGAAGTGCAAACCATTAATAGAGACTTACAAGCTCAAATAGATAGCCGTGTACAAACCGAGCAAGCACTTACTTTAGCCAAACGAGAAGCAGAGCAAGCCAACGACAGTAAAACGCGCTTTTTAGCACTGGCGAGCCACGACATTTTACAGCCGTTAAACGCAGCACGTTTATACCTTGCTGCCATTGACGAAAAGCAACTCGACAGCACTAACCAAAACAGCTTTGAAAAATTAGGCGACAGTCTCGATTCAACCGTGCACTTAATGTCGGCACTACTTGAAATAGCCAAGCTAGAACAAGGCGCTATGACCCCAACCCCTCGCCATTTTTATATTGAAGATATTTTAGCGCCACTGCAAAGTGAATACGCTATTTTATCAAGTGATAAAGGCCTTAAGCTTAGTGTGCATTCACACCAGCAAATTGTGCACAGCGATATAACCTATTTGCGCCGAATTATTCAAAACTTGGTCTCTAATGCAGTTAAATACACCGATAATGGCCGTGTATTAATTGCCTGTAGGAACCGAAAGCACAATTTACGAATAGAAGTATGGGATACAGGCCCTGGTATTAGCGAAGTAGAGCAAGCTAAAATATTTAACGACTTTTACCGTGTTGAGTCGGGCGATAACAAAGGCGTAGGCTTAGGCTTAGGTGTTGTAAAACGTATGGCTGACTTATTAAGTTTGCCGCTTGATGTGCATTCTGAGCCAAATAAAGGTAGCCGTTTTAGCATTGAGGTACCTTATGGCGACGAGCAGTTTGTACAACAAAAAAGTACGACAAACAGCCTAATAGAAAACCGTGCAGCAATTAATATTGTTGCCGTAGACGACGACCCTGAAAACCTAGCTGCAATGGCAAGCTTACTTAAAAAGTGGCAAGCTAATTACACGCTATTTGATAATGTAAATAATGTACTGGCGCACGCTAAGCAAAACGGTGCACCCGATGTTATTTTAATGGACTACCAATTAGGCAATGATTGCGATGGCATAACGCTAATTAAAACCCTGCGCGAAATTTGGCAAAGCCAAGTACCCGCTATTTTAATTACCGCAGTACGCGACACCGAGCTTAAACAAGAAACCAAAGCCGCTAATATTCATTATTTAAGTAAGCCAATTAAACCGGGCAAACTAAAGGCACTGCTTAATCACAGTACATAATAAGCTAGTAAAAAGTGAGCTAGTTAAAAGTATTCTAGTTAAAAGCTATCAAGTAATAGCGTAAAACAAAAAGCCCAGTATCTTCACTGGGCTTTGCTTTATAAAGTGTTCAAAAGTTAAACTGGATTTACTCGGCTTCTAAGCTTTTGGAAAAACCAACTTAACCCCACCAACGAAAGTCCTAATCCAATAAACGAAAGCGCTTTAAGTAAGCCCTCCAAGTTAGCCATATCAATTAAAAACACTTTAACAATAACTGCAGCTAGTAAGCCTAAGCCTACTTTTTGTATTAATAACTGGTTTTTTAAATGACCAAAAATAACAGTACCCGCACCCATTACTAACCAAATAACAGAGTAGCTATAAAGCTCTGCATTACTTGCGCCTTTTGATAAGTAAATATAAGGCCCTTGCCAGTATTGGCGAATAAAGCTGTTTATTGCCAATAATATAAACCCACCCGCAACGGCCAATATAAATGGCGTAGCTTTAGCGTTTATTGGTTTTACAAGCTTGGCCAGCCAAAGCGTTAATCCTGCAGGTACTAACCACAATAGTAATAACCAGTTAAATATTGGCAGCTCACCTATGTAAAGTGATTCAAATAATGGGTTGTCGTCAAGCAGTGTTTTAATAGCAAAAAGCCCTGCTAACCCTGCAAGTGCAAAGCCCGCCACTTGGTATAACTTAGCTAAAGTACCGGCAAGTTTTGCTCTATGTAAATACACGCACCCTAATGCCAGCCAGTTACAGGTAAGGAGTATTTGTTCGTAAAAATTAAGTGAATCAAATTGCGGATAATGCCCAACTAGCTGATAACTTGTTTCGGTTGTAATAAAAAGCGCTAAACAATGAAGGGCTGCACCTTCTAACCATACTTTTAATTGAGATGCTTTAAAGCACCTAGCTGCGGCAAAAAATAACGCAATGCATAACGGGTAAACCACTATGCTCCAATGCAAACCAAATACCGTGAGTGCATCGTAACTTGGCGTCCAAGGTGAAAGCGTAAGGCGCAGTAATAACGCAGCAACC
The DNA here is from genome assembly GCF_002836155.1 of Pseudoalteromonas sp. GutCa3. Taxonomy (NCBI): domain Bacteria; kingdom Pseudomonadati; phylum Pseudomonadota; class Gammaproteobacteria; order Alteromonadales; family Pseudoalteromonadaceae; genus Pseudoalteromonas; species Pseudoalteromonas sp. GutCa3. Next base: position 14,972 of record NZ_PJBK01000036.1, read on the forward strand.
AAGGCTTTTATAGGCCAATGTGGCATAGGCACGCTATAGCGTTTAATAAGTACGCTTATAAGTAATACTTGTACAGCAAGAGCAATGGTTAGGCCGCTGTCACTTAGTAGCATGGTAATTGCTAACGTAATATTGGCATTAGCGCCTACCCAATAAGTAAAACGCTGAAATAGCGTTGTATTATGTTGCGCGAGCTTTATTAAAATAGCTGCCACTACAAACAATACAACGGCCCAAAGTGGATATGCAGTACTTAACGCAGAATTAGGAATAAGCGTATATAAAGTCGCTATCATTACAAATACACTAAATGCCCCCGTAATATGAAACGCTAAACGCTTAATCTGTTTTTTACCGTAATAAAGCCCAAAAGCGGTAAGTAACAATCCGAGAAATAAACCCAAACCATACTCATTTTTGAATATAAAGAGTGCGTCATCAAATAGGTTTGGCGAAAGATGCGTGCGCTGAGCGCCTATCACTAATAGCGTTGAAATAACTAACGCTACACCCTGCCAAATATCCCAACGGCTATTTTTAAGGACTAAAAACAACACCAATACAATACTTAACACGCCGATTGTTTGCCACTGCATATCAAAGTGACTTATTAGCATGGTAAATAATAAGGGCGCTATAAAGGCGAGTAATAATGCATGATCAGGAAGCACGTTAATTAAACGTTTTAAACTGTGTGGGCGATGTTCAATAACATTCAATTTTAAGCCCAATCGCGGTATAGCAATTAACCCAATAATACTCAGTAGAGCAAACGTTCCCATTAACCAAACGGTATCAACTTTAAGTAGCGTAAAACCAACTAAATACCAGCCAATGTGCCCAGCCCATAGTAAATACCATAGCCAAATACGTTGTACTTTATGTGCAACTAACGCAGCCGACAGGCTTACAAATCCAATATACATTAACAGCGTAAATAAGTTACCACTGCCAGTGCTAACCCATATTGGTACGCTGTAAGCGCCAATAATACCAAGCACGGCCAATAGCGGGCCTAACCTAAGCGCCATCGCGCTTGCACTAATTGCTATAATAGCTAACGCAAAAAATGCCACGGTAGGGCTCAGCATGTCGTAACTGCTGTAAGCTAAAAGCGTTAAAGCAAAACAGGTAATAAACCCGCCACTAGCAAGCGCTGCGGGTATGTAATTATTAAAGCCTTCAAATACAATGCGTTTATGGTGTAAATAAGCTGCGGCAGCAATTAGGCCAAGCCCAAATAAGCCGCCTAAGCTCAGCCTCATTACAGGCGATAATAAACCCGCCTCTAGGCTGTATTTAGCTAAAAATATGCCACCAAAAGCAAGGGCGATAGCGCCTATCCAGGTCATCCAGTTTTGCTCAAACCCTGCGCGTAGTTTATTAAATAGTAATTCTATGGCTGATGCTTCAGCTGGTTTGGCTTTTTTAGGAGGCGCTGATAGCTGATTTATTACAGGTGGCGACGCGTTTTGGGGCGTTAAGTTTGGCTGTGCTTTATGAGCAATTGGCTCTGATCTTGAAAGCGCTGCCTGAGCCGTAGATGCTTCGCTTTGAGGTTCACTTTGCGATATCGATTTATGTGTTTGTAGATGTGTTATTTTGGCCCTTAAAACAGCAACTTCTTGTTTTAATCCATTTAACTGCACTAGCGCTATTAAGCCGCAAATAGCACCGGCAACTACAACCAGTATTACTATGACGGCTAACCCAACTAAATCATCCATGGCACACTCTTATTAATTATTATGCCCTGAGTGTACCTAATTATTAATGAGTAGGTAAATTTTGTTCAATAAAAAAGCCTAAGCACTTAAAGTGCTTAGGCTTTATGCTACTTAATATGTTTAGATTTATTCAACACTATCGGTAATAGTGCGCTCTAGGGTCATTTTATAACCTGAGCTTGTTGTTTCATCATGCTCTAAAATCAATATGTAGTTACCCTCTTGTGTAAAGTCCATATCGCTTTGCTGAATAAGCACAATTTGCTGGCCATTATCTTCGTAAACAACATAAACCGTGTAAATTTCGTTATCTACAACCTGTTCTTCTTGGTCATACTTATCTAGGCCATCGACTACGTTACTGGTGTCGTCTACTGTTTCGCCGTTAAGTGTAAAGTACACATCAACATCTGAAACCGATTGCCCTGCGTAGCTTTCAATTAGGTTTACAACCGATACCGTATGGCTGTAACTACTTGGTGTTAGGTTTTCTTCAACGCTCATCATACGTAAACCGTTATCAACGTCGTTATAAAAAATACCCACCGCACTTTGCTCACGCTCTAGCGTCATTAAAAAGTTATCAGCTAGTTTTGTACCTTCTTCGTCGTACATCGCTACGCTGTAACTATTCGGCGAAAGTTCAACATAATCGGTATAAGAGTCACTAGCGACTGTATTTGTTGTGTTTACAGTTGTACCGCGTGTAGCAGAAAAGCTCACTGGCGAGTAGTCATCAACCGTATTTATAAAACGTAATTGCCCCAGGGCAGATTGATGTTTAAGCTCAGTAACGTAGTTATTATCGGTTACTACATCAAGCGTAATACCGCCTTCTTCTGTAGCGTAACTTGGGCGGATCATTGCAACATAGCTTGCTTCGTCGTATAAATAAACAGATGACGACTCATACACAACATCACTGCTGCCCGCTTCGGTTATGTAAATAGTGTAATAACCTTCATCAACGCTTTGCAGATCTAACTCACTTAAATATTGAGCCGATGAAAAAAGTGTCGCGCTTTCAAATACGCCATCATCAGTTGCTAAGTAAATATCGTAGTTAGTGCTCTCCCCTGCAATATTGTAAAACCCTAAGTTAAACTCACCCGTATCGCTTGTAATAGGTACGCTAAGCTCTGTAAATGTAGGCTCATCAAAGTTGCCGCTCATTACTACTAACTGTGTTTTGTCGCCTTTAATAGAAATTTCTTGGTCGCTAATTGTTATATAGCTGTCGTTAGCATCTAGGTATTCAAAACTTACATCATAAGTGCCTGTGCTGTAGTTATGGCGAGTAGTTACATCGGCAAAATCAGCGCCTGAACGTTCTGTTTCTTCAACAAACAAACGCGTATATGGGCTATTGTAAGAGCCGTTATACAATTGGATGTAACCTGTAGAGCTTGAGCTATCATCAGAGCCGCAGCCCGACAAAATAGTAATTAGACTTAAGGGTAATGCAGCTTTTAAAAGGGAGTTGGTCATTAAGGTTATTCCTTATTATTAATATCCCCATTATGACCCAAACATTCTATTTTAATTTCATGATTTACAAAGCATTACCCTCACTGACATTTCCTTACGAAAACGTTAAAAAGTGTAGTAAATGTGCAAACAATAAGGACGTGTTTTTATATAGTTAAAAACGCTTACGGGGCAATTTCAAAACGATCTCGGCCATTCTTTTTAGCTAAATATAAAGCTTGATCAGCGCGCTTCATTACTTTATCTAAAGGCTCATTAGGCGTTTGCATTGCAACACCTATACTTACTGTTAAGTGGCGAGAATTTTGAACATTTATGGTGTGCGCAAGATCAATTAATTGCTGCGAAAAATCACACGCTTGCGTCATATTATTTGTAGGCAAGTAGCCACCAAACTCTTCACCACCGAGACGAGCAAACTTGTTTTGGTGCGTAAAAGCATTGTCGTATTTAGTTGCTAGTTCTTTAAGCACTACATCACCAACATCATGACCAAATTCATCATTAATTGCTTTAAAGTGGTCTATATCTACAATTAAAATAACGTAAGGTGAGTGCTGAGCATCTTTAGCGTGCTGATAAAAATAACGTCTGTTATGCACCTTAGTTAAATCGTCAATAATTAGCTCACGCGCTAATCGATTATTAATACTTTGTACAAAGCGCATCGTTTTAAATAAACCATAGGAAGTTAAAAGCATACCGCTGGTTCTGCATAAATCTTCAAAATAAATACTTACCCAGTAAGGCTGTATCACTATCTCATCGATTAAATCAGCTGTATTACCCATGGACCAAAGCATTAATCCGAGAGTCGAAAATGTATATGCAAGCTTTGAAAGTTTGGAGCACTGAACCATCCAAAATAAAAAAATAAGAACAATTAAATTAATAAAATCAGTTGTAAAACCGTAAACATTATTTTGAACTTGTAAGGGAGGAAAGTTAGTTAGGGAGTAGGCTGAAAAAATAACAATATAAGCTAATAAAAATAGGCTTACAGTTTTATTTTTCCAGCTCATTTTAAAAAAATTAGAAAGCCTGATAGTGAGTTTTACAGTTTCAATCATATTAACCCTAAGCTTTTCGATACTATATTAAAAAACTATAGCACATTACCAAAAAGGCTTATTAGAATAAGGTGGTTAATAACCTTTAATAATGAGCTTAAATCACCAAGCTTAATCCCCAAACTCCTAACACAAGTAACGTTATTAAAACCATTGCCTTAGTTTTGTGTTTGCTAATGATTCGCTCAGCTTCATTACCTGCATAATAAACAATAATAGCCAGACCAAAGTAACGAATAGAACGCGCAATACCTGAGGCCAACAAAAACAGCCAAATAGAGTACTTAGTCGCGCCTGCTGCAAGCATCGCTATTTGAAACGGAATAGGCACTATGCCTAGTGTTATTACAAACCAAAAACCTTGATCTTGCATTTGCTGTTTAACGTTTTCAAATTGCTCAGGGCTCGAAAACGTATTAATAATCCAATCGCCAACCGCATCAAATAAATAATAACCCAACGCATAACCAAACAATGCGCCCACTATGCAACCCAAAGTCGCCATTAGCGCAATAAGCCATAGCTTTTCTCGACGAGCCTGCATAAGAGGCACAAGCACTGCTTCAAGTGGAATAGGAACTATGGTTGACTCTAAAAACGACGCCACTGTAATACCACTTAGCATATGCTTAGAGCCGATAAAATTACGCGTTTTTTCTTTTAGCTTTTTTTGAATGGCCATAGTAAATCCTTTTCACTTATAAATAAGAACAAGAGTATTCAATAAGCCAATAATTACACATTTAGGTTAATACACGCTGAAAACAGTGTACTAAATTTATCAGGTCCTAGGGCGTATTGATCTTTGTGGATTGAAATTTGTTCAATCTAGGGGCGATTAAATCGCGGTGCGAGGTTTGTAACCTAGTGGGCTAAGTAAAAATCGAGCAAAGCTTGCGCGTCCTGCTCACGCCCCTTACCTACATCCATGCAGGCAACAAAGAGTTAATCGTCCCTAGAAAGAACCCAGAGGGCAGCGCATGTTTGGTATTTATGCTGCGTTATCGCCTTATTTATGGGGAATAACCACACTACATAGGCTCTGCCTTGCCTAAAAACCAAACACACAGCTGCAAATTCAACCACCAATGATCAATACGCCCTACTGCATTAACAAATTAGTAATATCCATAATAATATTTTATTATGTGCCCATGCAGTTAGATTCCCTATCACAGTAGTTATTAATTTATGCAAAGTGCGCGTTTTATTCCCTTTAGAAAGCAAGATATTGTTGATATGTGTAGCGAAGAGCTTAAAAGCAGTACACAAAAAACATCGTTTAAACAATTTTGCGATTTACTAGCAAGCCTTATTCATTACGATTACCACTCAACACTTGAGTCACTTAAAAACAACTACGCCCCTTTTGATCCCAACAGTGACACGCGATCGTTAGCGCCAGTATCGGCGGATCAAAAAGCGCAGTGCCAACATGAGTTTGCTAAAGATTTTGCTAAGGTGCTTAATGCCGCTAATTTTGAAGTGATCACCAATGAAGACTTACAAGATGCATTAAACGAAGAGTCACTATTTAAGGTGCGCCTTGAAGTTGAATTTGACGACTTTGAAGAAGTGGTTTTTTATCGCCGTGGCGAGTCGCAACTCACTGAAACCATTACCAGCTTTTGGGGCTTGCGTAAAAAGCCGCTGCACTTTACTAATTACGACCGTGTTGCCGTGTTTATTCGCTTTAAAGACAGCGCTTATTTTGAAACTAAAAATAAAACGCCAATGGGATTTGAGCCAAGCTCAACCATAGTAAAGCTGTTTCAAAATGTGCCAAAGGCCGATCTCGAAATGCTATTTCCTAATAGCGAAGTACGCATGCGCCCTATTGATAAAGCAATTATTGGCTCATCGGCTTTAGTTGGCGGTGCAGTGGTACTTATAACTAAACTTGGCGCATCAATCGTATTATTGCTTGCTTTGTTTGCTTTTTGGGGTGGTTTTAGAAGTGAAGCTGTAGAAATGACCCAACAACATTTTATTACCTTTGCTATTGGCATGGGAGTATTTGGCAGCTTTATTTTTAAAGAATGGAGTAAGTTTAAAAACCGTAAAATTAAATTTATGAAAGCGCTTAGCGATAACCTCTACTTTAAAAACCTTGATAATAACGCGGGTGTTTTTCACACGCTTATTGACGCCGCCGAAGAAGAAGACATAAAAGAAGCCCTGCTTGCGTATACCTTTTTACTCAAATCAGAAAGCGGCTTAACCGCCCAAACGCTTGATGAACAAATAGAGCATTGGTTTAAAAGCAAATACCAGTGCGATCTTGATTTTGAAATTAGCGACGCACTTGAAAAGCTGGTACGTATGCGTTTGGTAACGTGCACTAGTGATGTGTATAGCGCAATCAATTTAGAACACGCAAAAACGATATTAGATGAGCGTTGGGATAATCTTTTTCAATATAATTAATGTAGTATTTTTGCTAAATAATACCCAAATAAAAAAGCAGCTGTAAGTACAGCTGCTTTTTTATTACATTATCAGTAGCTAGTATTTAAGCTAATTCAGCTTCTGCTTTTTTAGTAAATTTAGAATGTACTAACTTATAAAGCGCAGGCAATATTAATAGTGTCAGTAGAGTTGATGAAATAATCCCGCCAACCACTACTGTCGCGAGAGGTTTTTGCATTTCAGAACCCGTTCCCGAATTAAGCGCCATAGGTATAAAGCCTAAACTTGCCACCAGCGCCGTCATCAGTACTGGGCGCAAGCGCTGTAATGCACCGCTGTGAATTGCATCAAACAAACTTAAACCATCGCTTCGTAACTGCTTTATAAACGACAGCATAACCACGCCGTTTAATACCGCGACACCACTTAGGGCAATAAAGCCGACACCCGCTGATATTGAAAGCGGCATATCGCGCAGCAATAACGCAAGCACACCACCCGTTAATGCCAGTGGCACACCACTAAATATAATCAATGAATCACGAAGCGATCCAAAGGCGCTATACAGTAAGCCAAATATAAGCAGTAAAGTGACCGGCACAACCAACGACAATCGCTTACTTGCTGATTGTAGCTGCTCAAACGTGCCGCCGTATTCAAGCCAATAGCCACTTGGTAAGTTAAGTGATTCATTCATGCTTGCTTGCGCATCACTTACAAAGCTTGCTAAATCGCGCCCTTCCACATTGGCAGTTACCACTACGTTACGTTTACCGCTTTCGCGGTTTATTTGATTAGGCCCTTTTTCAATGCTAATTGTTGCCACTTCGCCAAGCGGTACAAACGCAAGTTCTGGGTTACTATCTTTAGGTAAAGCAACTGGCAAACGAGCAAGTGCTGATACATCGCTAGACCAACGTTTATCAAGGCGTACTAATAACGAAAAACGTTTATCGCCTTCGTAAATTAGTCCGGTTTGCACACCACCAACAGCGGCGGCAAGTGTCTGTTGAATATCGTTTACGCTTAAACCCAATAACGCCATATGGTCGCGCATTGGTGTTACCGAAAGTGTTGGCAATCCTTCCATTTGCTCCAAACGTACATCGGTAGCACCTGCAATATTACGCATTAGCCCTGTGGCTTTTTCGCCAAACTCTTTAAGTACGCTTAAGTCGTCACCATAAATACGCAGTGCCACATCGGCGCGCACGCCAGCAATTAACTCATTAAAGCGCATTTCTATTGGTTGTGTAAATTCGTAATTATTACCAGGGACATCGTTAACACGGGTACGAATTTGCTGAACCAATTCTGCTTTAGTAAGTGCTGGATTAGGCCACTCATCTTGCGGTTTGAGTATTAAAAAAGTATCGGCAACATTGGGCGGCATAGGATCGCTTGCTACATCGGCAGTACCAATTTTTGAAAATACGTTAGCAACCTCAGGCTGATCTAATATGGCTTGCTCAAGCTCTTTTTGCATTTGGACAGATTGCTCAATACCGGTGCCAGTAATGCGCAGCGCGTGCATAGCAATATCGCCCTCATCAAGTTTCGGTAAAAATTCTGCGCCCATGTTTTTAACTTTAAAACCAAGCACCAATACTAATGCCGTGGCAATACCCACCATCAGCCACGGTAATTTAAGCGATATACCAAGTAATGGCTTATACACTTTTTTAACGCCGCGCATGACTGCGTTTTCGGTTTCATCAACCTTACCGCGAACAAACACTGCAATAGCAGCCGGTACAAATGTAACGCCAAATATAAGCGCGCCAATTAACGCCGCAACTACAGTAAACGCCATTGGCTGAAACATTTTGCCTTCAACGCCGCTTAGTGCAAATAAAGGTAAGTAAACCAGCATAATAATAACAATGCCAAATACAGCCGGTGTAAATACTTCTTTGGTGGCTGCGGTCACTACATTTAAACGCTCGTTTAAAGTAAGTAGCCTGCCATGTTTATGCTGAGCTACACCGAGTTGGCGCAGGCAGTTTTCAACTACAATTACAGCACCATCAACAATTAAACCAAAGTCGATTGCGCCTAAACTCATTAGGTTACCCGATACGCGATTACCTACCATACCTGTAACGGCAAACAACATACTCAACGGAATAACCATTGCCGTAATAAGCGCGCCCGTTACATTACCCAGCAGTAATAGCAAAATTACTATCACTAAAATGGCACCTTCAAATAAGTTGGTTTGCACGGTTGCTATGGTTTTATCAACAAGAGTAGTACGGTCGTAAACTGCCTCAACAATAACGCCAGCGGGTAAGCTTTTTTGCACATCAATTAACTTATCAGCCATGGCTTTTGCCACTATGCGGCTGTTTTCGCCAATTAGCATCATGGCGGTGCCGAGCACGGTTTCTTCGCCGTTATAAGTGGCCGCGCCGGTTCTAAGCTCTTTGCCTAAAAGCACGTTAGCCACATCTTTAATGCGTACAGGCGCATCGTCGCGCTTAGCTATAACGGTATTGGCTATGTCTTCTAGTGTTTTAAGCTGCCCAGGCGAGCGTACTAAATATTGCCCGTCAAAGCGCTCTATATAGCCTGCGCCTCGGTTACTGTTATTAACCTCAAGTGCACTAATTACATCGCTAATAGTAAGCTTATAGGCAATGAGTTTTTCGGGCACTGGCGCTACTTGGTATTGGCGCTCAAAACCACCTTGGCTGTTTATTTCGGTAACGCCTTTTACTTTTAAAAGCTGCGGACGAATAACCCAATCTTGCAAAGTGCGTAAGTCTTCGGCGTTGTAGGCGGTGCCATCTTCTTTTAACGCATTAGGCGTGGCGTGCACACTATAAGTAAATATTTCGCCTAAACCACTGGCAATAGGACCCAAGTTTGGCTCTACGTTATTAGGTAAGTCGGAGCGAATACTTTGAATACGCTCACCAATTTGCTGACGCGCCCAATAAATATCGGTGCCTTCATTAAAAATAACCGTTACTTGCGAAAGCCCATAACGCGAAAGCGAACGGGTATAATCAAGCTTAGGTATGCCCGCCATGGCGGTTTCTACCAAATAGGTAATGCGTTGCTCTACTTCTAATGGCGTAAAACCCTGCGCTTTGGTATTAATTTGCACTTGTACGTTAGTTATATCGGGTACTGCGTCTACTGCTAAATTTTGAATGTTGTATACACCAAATCCAGCAAATAAAAATGTAAGCGCAAGCACCAGCATGCGGCGTTTAACCGCAAAAGAAACTATCCAATTAATCATGGTGCCTCCTAGTGAGCGTGGCTTGCGCCGCTTTTTAAAATATCAGCTTTAATGACATAACTATTGTCTGTTACGTATTCGCTACCTGCGTTTAAGCCTGTAAGTACTTCTACCCACTCGCTATTTTTTGCACCTAAGGTAACGGGACGCACTTCAAATACATTATTTTTACGAACAAACACACTGGGTTGACCGTTAAATTCTTGAATTGCTTGTGGCTTAACACGCACGCTGGCATTTATTTTAGCCACACTTACATCGCTATTTATATGCATGCCTGGGCGCCAATGCCCGTCTGGGTTATTAAGCTCTATACGGGCACGCGCTATGTGCCCGCCAGTCATCATTGGGGCTATAAAAAACACTTTGCCTTGCGTATTTAAATGGTGATGCAAGTCGTACACTTTAGCGCTTTGACCAATGGCTAGTTTTTCAATATTTTCAGGAAAAGCAGATAACTCAACCCATACTTTATCAAGGTTAACTACCTGCATCAGTGCGCTGGTGCTTGCAAGCTCGCCACGCTTTAAGTATTGCTCGGTTACAACGCCGCTAATAGGGCTTTTAATAGGGTAGTTTTGCAGTGTTTCACGGTTGGTTACATTGGCAAGTACTTCGCCTTTTTTAACGTTTTGACCAATGCTTACAAAAATATCACTGATCAATCCGGCATACGGCGCCATTACTTCTACCGTGCCGTGCTGCGTTGGGGCAATAACGCCAAAAAGCGTATCGGTAATATCTACTTCACCACTTTGCGCTATCTCGGTTTTAATGCCTGCGCGCTCAATAGCTCGCTCTGTTAACGTGGTTTGCCCTTCGTGTTGATCGTACTCATAGCTAATGCTCTCACTGTTATAATTAGCAGTAACGGTAAGTGCAAACGAATGCGGTTCGTTAATTGATTGCGTGCTCACAAGATAGTCGCCCTCAGCTGTAAACTGTATATTTTGCGGGGCTTCAACTAAGCGCTTTAAACTCATTGTTATGTTTAAGTCGTTTATATTAATCGGCTGATTTTGCTTATAGCCGTATACGCGCAGCTCAACATTACCTGCAAATTCTTGCAATTTAAGCTCAAGGGTTAATTTAGGATCAGTTAATAAAAAGCCGCCGTGTGGACCTTGCTTTTGCTCGTGTTGCTCTGTTTCTTTATGACCTGACTCGCCATGCTCAGCAGAGGCAAATACATCTGTGCTTACAAAGCTGCTGGCAAACGAAAGTGATACTAGTAATGCGATTATATTTTTATTCATGATTGATGAGTCTCAATTAAAGATTGGCCTGTTAAACGCTCAAGAGTAAGTAGCACTTGGTACAGCTCTGCGTGAGTTGTAATAAGTGTGCGTTTAGAATCAAAAAGTGCTTGTTGAGCATCAAGTAATTGCAACACCGAAATTTGTCCGCGTTGATAACTTTTTAAGCTTTGCTCAATCAATGTTTGTGCCTGAGGAATAATTTCATCAGATAATAGCTTTGCCTGATTAGCTCGACCTTGATAATAAGCGTACAAAGTACGTACTTGCTGGCGTAACTGGATGCGCAATTGCCCTTGCTGCTCATTTAAAAGCATGAGCTGACTATTTGCAGCTGCAATATTTCCGCTATTTGAATTACTTAATTGCAGTGGCATAGAAAACGAAAACACTAATGAGCTGGAGTCGCTTTGTTGGTTATAGCGCACGCCTCCCCCTATATTAATATCGGTTTGTCCGTTTGCTTTTTGCAGTGTTAAGTTAGCTGTTTGCTGTAAATATTGCTGCTGTAATAATGCAAATTCAGGGGCTTGGTTAACCGCATCTAAAAGTGCTTGCGCTGATTTAAGCGCAGTAATTGCATTAATATTGCCAGCAAAAGTATCGTAGGGTTGCTCCTCACTCCACAGCTCGTTAAGCGATAAACTTGCTCGCTCAAATTCACTATTAAGCATGGCTTTATCAAGCTCTACTTGGCTAAGTGCATAACGCATGCGCGTTACATCAGCTTGCGACGCAGCACCCGCATTGGCTCTTTGTTCAATCGCTTTAAGCGCCTGGGTAACTACCTGTTTACGCTCGTTGTTTAAACTTAATAATGTTTGAAATTTAAGCCCTTGGTAGTATCGCTCAGCAGTGGTTGCTAATAAGGCTAAACGGGTATTTTGATACTGTATTGCTTGGGCTTTAATATTGGCGGTTGCGTAATTAATACGGCTTTGGCGCTTATCGCCCAGCTCTATTAGTTGGCTAAGCCCAAGTGTTATTTCAGCGCCTTGAATGCCACGCGCCTTGTTTGTGCCCAGTAAGTTTTCAGCTTCAATATTCAATACAGGATTAGGCGAAAGAGCAGCTTGAGATTTAAGCGCACTCAATATTTTTTGATGATAAGGGTAGCGTTTTAATACCAGATTTTGTTGTTCGGTATTACTCAGTGCCTGCTTAAGGGTTAATGTTTTAACATTCGCCAAAGTACTAAAAGCAGGTAGCGCGCACATTAGCGCCACCAGCATAATTGGTTTTTTATTCATATAGCGTGTCCGTTTTTTAACAAACAGAGTTAACTTAATCACTACGCCTATTTTAAAAACAAGCGCGATCAAGCAACCTAAATATGTAAATAACTAGCCTAATAGCGCACAAGCGCAGGCAGTTTTTACAAAGTATTTAAAATTAAAAGCTAGCTATAAAAATTTGGTGGCGGTACATCTGGCGGGTAATTTAACCCGTTATAACACGCAGGCGAAGTTGCTTTACTTTGCTCTGGGCTTATTGAATGGCTAGAGGTGCTGTTGTAGCCACAATGGCAATGTTGGTGGGCATGAATCTCGGTAGTTGATGTTTTATCGCTTTGGTTATCATCGGCTGTGGAGTCGCCTTGCGATAACGAACTGGTTACGTGATCAACGTCTTCTTGCAAATGATACGCAGCACCATCACAGCTAATAAAGCTATGTACAAGCACTAATAATATCACTATTAAAAAACGGTTTGAGCGCATTACCTACCTAAAACTCTAAAATGCAATTTAAGAAATCGCACAATACCTTAAATTTATTCAAATGTAGAGAGCCGCTAACGTTATTTTCTAAATTCGCTTGGCGACACACCTACCGACTTCTTAAAACGTTTGGAAAAATTAAAAATATTAGAGTACCCCACATAACTTGCCACATGCGAAATTGGCCAAGCCGTGTTTAACAGTAAGTTTTTAGCTCGCTCAATGCGTAAATAAATAAGTTGTTGTATTGGACTTTTACCAAATTGCGCTTGGCATAAACGATGCAAATGCGGCGATGAGTAATGCACATGTTCGCACATTGCCTCTATTGTCCAATCAAACTGCAAGCGCTTATCTACCTCTTCAAACAGACTAATTAAACGATTATGCGCCGCACCCTGAGAGTTATTTTGCAGCGTAGCATTTAAGTAATGACTTAAAATAGGCGTTACGCTTTCGCGTAAATTAGCATTGGGCTCGCTGTATAAAAGCTCCATAGCAAGGTGTAACGGCTCAAGTTTTTGCTCGGTTAATACCAATGCTTGCGCTAAGTTTAAATGCTGCCAACGTTTAGTATTTGCAAGGTTTAACCAAATAACATCCCAATATTCAGCATCAATTTTCACTTCAAAGCTTTGCTTTGCTGGTAGCACAATAAGTGTATTGGCATTAAGTGTGTACTGCTCATTTTGTGTTGTTAATTTACCCTGCCCTGCAAGCGTATAAAAAAGTGTATGTTCTAGCGGTGCTGAGCGTGCTACACAATAACGACCCGATAGGTTTGAGCAACCCGCAAGTGCTATTTCAAGGTTTGGCATTTGCGCGAGCGTTTGTGAATCAATAAAGCGTTCTATACAGCGCGGACCAATATCGAGTATGTCTTTAATGTTATAGCGCATAATTACAATGATAGTTTTGGATAAATAAAGGAGAGCTTTAAGCATAACCCCTGTGATTATTTTTAGCTATATTTAGCACATAATAATTGCCCGCTTATGCAATAGGATAAACATGACCTCTTTACAGCATATAATTAATCGCCGCGATTGGGAAAACCCAATTTCAGTACAAGTTAATCAAGTAAAAGCGCACAGCCCACTCAATGGTTTTAAAAGCGTTGAACATGCTCGCACCAATACACAGCCACAAAAACAGTGTTTAAATGGGCAATGGGACTTTAAATTATTTGATAAACCCGAAGCGGTTGATGAGTCATTGCTAAGTGAAACACTAAACAGCGACTGGCAAAGCATTACAGTGCCTTCTAACTGGCAATTACACGGCTTTGATAAACCTATTTACTGTAATGTTAAATACCCATTTGCAGTTAACCCGCCTTTTGTACCAAGCGATAACCCTACAGGCTGTTACCGCACTGAATTTAATATAAGCGAAAGTCAGCTAACTCAGCGTAATCATATTATTTTTGAAGGCGTTAACTCGGCGTTTCACCTGTGGTGTAACGGACAGTGGGTGGGTTATTCACAAGATAGCCGTTTACCGAGCGAGTTTGATTTAAGCGAACTGTTAGTGGCAGGCACTAACCGCATTGCCGTTATGGTTATTCGTTGGAGCGATGGCAGTTATTTAGAAGATCAGGACATGTGGTGGCTAAGCGGTATTTTTCGCGATGTTAACTTACTTACAAAACCACAAAACCAAATACGTGATGTGTTTATAACCCCCGATTTAGACGCTTGCTATCGCGATGCAACGCTACATATAAAAACGGCGATTAATGCGCCAAATGACTATCAAATAGCAGTGCAAGTTTTTGATGGCGAACAGGCGCTATGTGAGCCACAAATTCAAAGTACTAACAATAAACGTGTTGATGAAAAAGGTGGCTGGAGCGATGTTGTATTTCAAACAATTGATATACAAAGCCCTAAAAAATGGACCGCCGAAACCCCTTACTTATACAGCTGTGTTGTAAGCCTGTTAGATGAGCAAGGCAACACTGTAGATGTAGAAGCCTACAACATTGGCTTTAGAAAAGTAGAAATGCTTAACGGGCAGCTTTGCCTAAACGGCAAGCCGCTACTTATTCGCGGCGTTAACCGCCACGAGCACCACCCTGAAAACGGTCATGCAGTTACTACCGCCGATATGATTGAAGATATTAAGCTGATGAAGCAAAATAACTTTAACGCCGTGCGTACTGCTCACTATCCTAATCATCCACGTTTTTACGAGCTATGTGACGAGCTAGGTTTATACGTAGTTGATGAAGCAAATATAGAAACACACGGCATGTTTCCTATGGGGCGTTTAGCGAGCGATCCGCAGTGGGCTGGTGCATTTATGTCGCGTTATACGCAAATGGTTGAGCGCGATAAAAACCACGCCTCAATTATTATTTGGTCACTAGGAAACGAATGCGGACACGGTGCAAATCATGATGCCATGTACGGCTGGTCAAAAAGCTTTGACCCCTCTCGCCCAGTGCAATACGAAGGCGGCGGCGCAAATACAACGGCTACCGACATTATTTGCCCAATGTACGCCCGTGTAGATACCGATATTAAAGACGATGCGGTACCTAAATACTCTATTAAAAAGTGGCTAAGCCTACCAGGTGAAACTCGCCCGCTTATTTTATGTGAGTACGCCCATGCAATGGGTAATAGCCTAGGTAGCTTTGACGATTACTGGCAAGCATTTAGAGAATATCCGCGCTTGCAAGGTGGCTTTATTTGGGATTGGGTAGATCAAGGTTTATCTAAAACTGACGAAAACGGTGAACATTATTGGGCTTACGGCGGCGATTTTGGTGATGAACTAAATGACCGTCAATTTTGTATAAACGGTTTATTGTTCCCAGACCGTACGCCGCACCCTAGCCTGTTTGAAGCTAAATATAGCCAGCAACATTTACAATTTACATTGCGCGAGCAAACTAAAAATCAATACAGCATTGATGTATTTAGCGATTACGTATTTAGACACACCGATAACGAAAAACTGGTTTGGCAACTAATGCAAAATGGCATATGTGTTGAGCAAGGCGAGCATGTACTTAATATTGCCCCGCAAAGTACGCACACGTTAACTATTAAAACTAAAACAGCGTTTGAGCAAGGTGCGCAATATTACCTTAATTTAGATGTAGCATTAGTTAACGACTCACACTTTGCAAACGCTAATCACGTTATGGATTCAGAGCAGTTTAAGCTTATAAATAGTAACAATTTAAGCAGTAAGTCATTTGCATCAGCTACAGAGCAAAGCGCTATAAGAATTAATGAAACCGACTCTCAACTAAGTATTGAAAACGATAAATTTAAACTTATTTTTAGCAAGCAATCAGGGCTTATAGAGCAGTGGTTACAAAACGATACTCAGGTTATTAGTAGCCCACTGGTTGATAACTTTTATCGTGCCCCACTTGATAACGACATTGGTGTAAGCGAAGTAGACAATCTAGACCCCAATGCATGGGAGGCTCGTTGGTTGCGTGCAGGTATAGGGCAATGGCAGCGCACATGCAGCTCAATTCACGCAGTGCAATCAAGCGTTGATGTACGTATTACTTGTGTATTTAATTACGAATTTAATGGCGTGCTACAGGCTCAAACACAGTGGCTATATACACTAAATAATACCGGCAATATTAGCTTAAACATTGACGTGCACTTAAACGACACTCTGCCGCCAATGCCGCGTATAGGGCTAAGTACAACGCTTAACAAGCAAAGCGATACAAAAATAAACTGGCTAGGTTTAGGGCCTTTTGAAAACTACCCAGATCGCAAAGCCGCAGCACGTTTAGGTTATTACAGCTTGAGCTTAAATGAGCTACATACACCGTATATATTTCCAACTGATAATGGCCTGCGTAGCGATTGCCAATTGCTGAGTATTAATAACTTAACTGTAACTGGCGCGTTTTTGTTTGCAGCCAGCGAGTATTCGCAAAGTACGCTAACGCAAGCAAAACACACTAACGAACTAATTGCTGATGATTGCGTACATGTACACATTGATCATCAGCATATGGGTGTAGGTGGCGATGATTCGTGGAGCCCAAGTACTCATAAAGAGTATTTACTTGAGCAAAAGCAGTACAGCTATTCTTTAACTTTTTCAGCTAAATAATTTAGTAGTTAACCTACAAAAATAGCGGCCAAATTGGCCGCTATTTTTCTAATTAAAAAACTCTATTTTTTAGCGAGTTTTTTAGCTAATACGTTATCAAGCGAAAAGCTTCCCGCTCCTTGAATTGCTAAAACTACAGTTACTACAAGTAACGTTAATGCGTATTCATAGCCATTGTTTGCCATAAATAAGCCATTACTAATATGTACGCTAAAAATAGCAATCATCATAGTAAAGCCGGCAACTACAGCAGCTGGGCGAGTTAACAAACCAATTGCTAATGCAATGCCACCAAAAAACTCAGCGCTACCTGCCATCATTGCTAACCAATAGCCAGGCTCTAAACCAATACTTGCCATCCATTGACCTGTACCTTCAAGCCCGTAACCGCCAAACCAAGCAAATAGTTTTTGTGCACCATGCGCCGCTAAAATAAGGCCAACTGGTACTCGTAAAATTAATGCTGCTACGCCTGCTTTTGAGCTAAGTAATGTGTTTAGTAATTTCATGAGTTTAGTCCTGTTTTAATTTATTTAATCGTTAGATTTTTTCTAACCGTTGAGCACAGTTTACTATCATCATTAAAAAACATTAATACAGACTTTATTGGTTAATTAGCAACGCAGTATTTATAATAAACCATAAAAAAACCGCCAACCTAAAGGTTGACGGTTTTTTATTAACGCTAAAACTTAGTATATTTAAGTAAGCGCTTAGCTTTGAAAATTAAGCAACTGCTTGCTCTAAAATTTCGCGGCTTTCTTTAAGCGTAATAGCTTGGTTTTCACCAAGTGCTAGCATGCCGTGTGCTTCAAGTTTGCCAATAATATTGTCAATAGCAGCGGCTTTATCATCGCCATGTTCAGTAAGCTGGGTCGCTACGTCAAGGCTGTGGTAAAACGCTTCAATTGCTAAAATTGTTTTCTCAGCTAAGTCGTCAGATTGCTCAAGACCAAATACGTTTTTACCCATTTGCTCTAGTTTTGCTTTTTTAACTGCAAATTGGTTGCGTAGTAAAGAAGGCTGAACAATAGCAAGTGAACGAGCATGATCAACGCCGTAAGCAGCTGTAAGCTCGTGGCCAATCATGTGTGTTGCCCAATCTTGCGATACACCAGAACCAATTAAACCATTAAGTGCTTGGTTAGCTGCCCACATAAGGTTTGCACGCCATGCGTCGTCTTGGTTTTCAAAGTTATCGCCCAGTGTTTTAAGCGTTCTTAAAAGTGCCTCTGCGTAACCTTCTTGAACCAATGCTGTTTCAGGGAATGTTAGGTACTGCTCACAGGTATGTACCCATGCATCTACTAATCCATTCACAAGTTGGCGCTGTGGTAATGTTTTCATTACATCAGGGTCCATAATCGCAAATTTAGGAAGTACTTCTGGTGATGCAAACGGTAGTTTTTGCTTTGTTGCTTCTTTGCTCACAACTGAGTTTTGGTTAGACTCTGAACCCGTTGCAGGCAATGTTAATATTGCACCAATTGGTAGTGCGCTAGTAATAGTGTGCTTACCAGTAGGAATATCCCAACCTTCGCCATCATAAACTGCAGATGCTGCAATGTATTTAACGCCGTCGATTACTGAACCGCCGCCTACACCTAGTACAAAGTCGATGCCTTGTTCTTTACAAATTTT
The DNA here is from genome assembly GCF_002836155.1 of Pseudoalteromonas sp. GutCa3. Classification (NCBI taxonomy): domain Bacteria; kingdom Pseudomonadati; phylum Pseudomonadota; class Gammaproteobacteria; order Alteromonadales; family Pseudoalteromonadaceae; genus Pseudoalteromonas; species Pseudoalteromonas sp. GutCa3. The sequence goes on from NZ_PJBK01000036.1 coordinate 33,631, forward strand.
TACTGCTTGGTCTAATACTTCAATTGTTGGGTTAGCGCCAACGCCCGAAAACTCTACCCAGTCAAAGCCTTCAAGTGCAGCAGCAACTTGGTCGTACACGCCGTTCTTTTTAATTGAACCGCCGCCGTACACTACAAGTACTTTTTGATCCTTTGCGATCAAATCAGTTAGTGAGGCAATTTGTTCTTGGCCGAACTGGATAAGTGTTGGGTTTACGTAGCTAAATTTCATTATTTTGCTCCTAGGTGACGGTTAAATACTAAATATAATGCTTAGTTACTAACTAAGCTAAACTTCAATGAGTGCATATTAGTGGCAAAACAAACATAAAAAAAGCCCAATAACTCGCAAAAGCTTGCCTAAAACTGTCAAGATTGATATTTTACGCAAAATTCGTACGATAGTAGATACTTTAATGTCCTCAATAGCCAACATGATGCAAAAATTCGCAGAGCACAATAATTTACTTAACTTTGAAGGCAACATGGAAACCATTATTCCAGGTGTGTATTTTCATCGTGCAAGTAAAAGCTCGCCGCGCCAGCCTCTTATATATAACCCAGGTATTATTATTGTTGGGCAAGGACATAAGATAATTCATTTTCCTGATCATCAAATAAAATATGGTGAAGGCGACTACCTTGTTTTAGGTGTACCTGTGCCACTTGAATGCGAAGCTTTTACCGATAACAACCTGCCTGTTATGGGTATTGTGATAGATATAAACCCGGTAATGTTACATAAATTAGTAAACCAAATTGGTACACATAAGCCATTCACTACTGGGCAAATGAGTGGGGTTCAATCGGCTAAAATAGATGGCGCAATGGAGCAAGTAACCCACCGCTTACTTAGCGTGCTTAATAACCCTATTGAGGCTGATGTTTTTGGCGAAGATATAGTAAAAGAATTGGTATATCGTGTACTTTGTGGTCCACAAGGACATACTTTAATAGGGCTTGCTATGCATGATGGGCATTATGCGCGTATCGCCCGTACGCTCTCAACTATGCACAGTAGTTATGCCAATCAAATTACAGTTGAGGGGTTGGCTGAAGATGTAAACATGAGCGTATCGTCGTTTCATCGTGCTTTTAGGCAAGTTACGTTTGAATCCCCTCTACAGTATTTAAAAAAAGTACGCTTAGCTAAGGCTAAAGAGCTCATAACCACTAGTGGAAGTAAAGCCAACGAAGCTGCATTAAAGGTTGGCTATACCAGCCCATCGCAATTTAGCCGCGAATTTAAACGCCACTTTAATAAAACCCCCAGTGAAATGTTAATTCAACTACATAACTAGGTAATGGCTTTAGATATGTAAGTTAACCGAGCGAGTCAATCTTAAGCACTGCTTTTTTGGTGTTTAGCATAACTTGCTTGGTAAATTGGCTAAAAATAATAGTAAATAACGTTGAGAAAATGGCAGCTGTTGCGTACACCTGCCAAATCATAAAGTTATGTTTTAACATAAACGCAATCACCGCAAAAAATACACATCCACCTAATGAACCAATAATACCGCCATTAAGAATTTTAAACGTTGAGGCTTGTTTGTCACTAAAATGGGCAACACTGCCCATTACCGCCAAAATAACCGGAAAGGTAGATATTAACCCGCTCCATGCAGACCCTATATGCTGCGATATAAACGTAACAAGCACGATAAAGCTCGTCACTAATATCATTTTTACCGGAAGCTCCCAGCGGGCATTTAATGGTTTTGCATCAACTGATATATTTAGCTTTGTAGAGATAATAGTTAAACTGAGTAAAATACAAAGCGAAACCACACTCGCCACAATAATATTCACTGGTAAAAATAAAGTAATAACGCTAAATACACACCAAATACTCAACGCTGTAAAAAGCGATTTAAGCATTCCAAACCTTCGTGATACAACCAAGTAACTAAAACAAAATAAGCCTATACCGCTCATACCATAAAGAGAGGCCACCGCTGAGTTAGCTGCAAATAATTTACCTTGCTCTAATGCTATAAAATAAGAAATAGGCCCAGAGGTAATAGGCAAGCCAGGAATTATGCCGCTAACAAAACTACCAAAGCGTTTTTGGGCGAATGTTATTAGTAAAATAAGCAAAGGTGCAATTATGAGTTTAAGCAGCATAAATAACAATAAAGTATGAGAATTGAAATTAAGTCTACGTGTCTATACCTACATTGTAGAGTGAATAAAAATCATGTATGTAGCGTAATTTTTTTTACCTGTAAATATTAACTAATTTATCAAAACACTGATTAATAGTTATAAAAAAACCACTTATTAAAGTGGTTTTTTAGCTTAACTTAAACAACAGCATTTATACTTTTTTAAATAAAACCTCTGGATTTACCATGGTTTTCATTTCAAGCACATTGCCATTTGGATCTTCAATAAAAAACGTTTCTTGCTCAAACTCATCACCAATAAAACGGCGATATGGTTTATCTAGGTATTCAATACCCGCATCTTCAATACGTGTTTTTAACCCGTTAAATTCATCTTCAGATAAGTGAATCCCAAAGTGAGGTACCGCTACAGCTCCCATATCAACATCATGGCGAACTGTTGGTAAGCGCTCAACACTCTGGTGCAAGGTAAGTTCATTACCCCAAAAATCTATATCTACCCAGCGACCTTCTTCACTGTTACCCGTTTTACAGCCTAGTACGTCACAATAAAACGCTTTAGCCACTTTTAAATCGCCAGCCGGAATAGCCAGATGCAAACAGTTAGACATAAATAACCCTTGGTTAACACTTTAATACATTAAATTATCGCCATTATACATAACTTGTGATTTATAGAACATTAACAGCGGCACTATTAAGCATATTTAATACCTAAAAGCCGTTTAAAAAACACGCTTTTAAAGTTTGTAATTACTTATAACATTTATTTGTTAGAGAGTATTAGAAAGCGCAAAAGGATTAGTTTAAAATGCGCCGCTATGATTAAATTCTTATTTTTAAAATTCATCACTTTCTTTTTAGGCTTTGTAGCTTGCTTTGCTATGCACACTACTTTTGCATTACCTTTAGTGATTTCTGCTGCGCTAACGGGGCTTATTGGCTCGTTTATTCCTTTTCCTGCACATTATAAAAACCATCCGTATGCTGCAATTTATGCTGGTAGCTTTGCAGGCATGTGTTCAACTCATTTAATTACCAGTTACTGGGAAATTGCTATTATTTCGCTTATTGGCTCAAGTTTGTATGTGCTTACTATGAATATGTTTACAGGTTTTGGTGGCAAGCTTGGCAGCGTAGCTTTTGCAAGCGTGGCACTTTTTGTATTAGCCAAAGGAATTGTATTATGAGTATTGAATACCCATTACTTGTACTGCTTGGGGCTTTTTTAACATTTTATTTAGCTAAGCATAGTCGCTTTGACGGGGTTAGAGCGTCGTCTTCACTTTCTATTATTGCTTATTTAATTTTTAGCGCTTTAAATTTGAACCCCGATTTATACGCAATTGTATTTTTTGGCGGCACATTCATAGGTATGAGCGCCCCACATCGATTTGGTATTTATACTGTAGCAAGCTCATCTATTTTGTTTTCAATCTTATTTGAATTCCTTGTACCAAAACTTGACGGCTATGGCGGTGCATTGGGTATTAGTGCATTTTTATCTGTATGTATTTGCCATACTTGTATTTTATTAGGTGCCCCAAGAAGTAAAAAACCGCCACCAGTTCAATAAAAAGTGGAAACTAGGCTGATTTTTATCCTGACATTAACTTTAATATATTTAAAAATTAGAGTGTAAAATATTCATGTTTTAGCCTGTTCCTTTTTTCTGCAAGTCTGTTAGAATCTTCCGCGAACTTTATTTACCCTAAATAAAGACAATCATATATGGATTTATGAAAATGAAAAAACTAATCGCAGTAGCAGCTCTATCTTTACTTCCTTTCTCAAACGCAATGGCTGACCAAGATATTGGTTGTGGTCTTGGTTCTATGTTATTTGCTGGTCAGCAAGGTAAAGGCGTTAAAATTTTAGGCGCTACAACAAATGGTACATCTGGTAACCAAACTTTTGGTATCACTTTTGGTACTCTTGGTTGTGATGGTACTGGTACAGTAACTTCTTCAGAAAAAATCGCTTTATTCATTGACGGTAACATGGAGCAACTTGCTCGTGATATGTCAAAAGGTGAAGGCGAAACTTTAGCTACTCTAGCTGAAGCTTGGGGTGTTGCAGATCAAGATAAAGCAGCGTTCAATAAGCTTGCTCAAGCACAGTTCTCTTCAGTATTTACTTCTGAAAACGTGACTTCACAAACAGTTTTAGAAAACCTAAACACTGTTCTTGCAAGTAACGCACAACTTGCTTCTTATACTCTTTCTTAATCAGCTAAATTAGCCGGTTTTATACGTATAAATAAAGCCGCTGGAGTATTTCTCTAGCGGCTTTTGTAATTTAGTGATTATGAAAAAAATATTATTTGGTTTACTGCTCGCTCTTTTTAGTACTTACTCAAACGCTCAAAGTATTGAAACAAATACATTAGCAACACACCCTTACTGGCTTAAATTAGGTCACTACCGCTTGGCCACATTAGGCGATTGGAAAAGTGAAGTAGACAGTGCTGAGTTTTTTTTATCTCCTGTAGGTAAAACAAGCCCATATGACGAACTTAAAGCCACTATAGCCGCATTTAGTGGTAAAAATACTGACCCAAAAACAACACAATATCGTTGTCAGTTTCCTGCACGTTATAAATGGCTAAAAACAAAAATTGAAAATAACTGGCCCGAACTTAATTGCCCAGAGCTACAGGCGTGGCAAAAAATAATAAACCCTAAAGGGGTTACGTTAGTTTTTCCAACTGCATTTATGAATAGCCCATCATCAATGTTTGGCCACACTTTACTTCGTATTGATGCAAAAGATCAGACTCGCCATAAAGAGTTGCTCGCGTTTGCCGTTAACTTTGCAGCAGAGCCTAATGGCTCAGACAACGCAGCCATGTACGCATTAAAAGGCTTGATTGGCAGCTACCCAGGTAAGTTTTCGCTTATGCCGTACTATAAAAAAGTACGCGAATATAATGATTTAGAATCTCGTGATATTTGGGAATACAAACTTAATTTATCAGAGCTACAGGTAGAGCTTATTTTATTGCACTTGTGGGAGCTACAATTAGCTACATTCGATTACTTTTTTATTGATGAAAACTGCTCTTACCAATTACTTGCATTATTACAACTTGCACAAGAGGACCTTGATTTAACATCGTCATTTAATATGCAAGCTATTCCATCAGATACCGTTGCAGTACTAAGAAATAACAACTTATTACAAACACCTAATTACCGCCCTGCTTTTGGTACTAAGCTTTACCATTACTCTACTCAAATGACTGACGAACAACTTGATGATGCAAGAGAGTTAATGCAAGGTGGCTCTCTCAATACTCGTAATTACTCACAGTCGCAATTAGTCGCTATATTAGAAATGGCGTATGAATGGTTAAATTTTAAATTTTACGATAAAGCGTTAAATCGTGAAGAAATTGCCCCGCGACTAACTAAGCTACTCCTAATGCGCAGCAAATATAATGTAGCTTCGCCATTTACTAAGCCAAACCGCCCTATTGCTTCCCCAGAGCAAGGTCATGGTTCTTCTAAAGTATCGCTAGGTAGGGTACAAAATAATAACCAAGCAAACCTTACAAATTTTGGCTATAGGCTTGCGTATCATGACTTACTAGATAGGCCAGAAGGTTTTATAGCGGGTGCACAAATTAGTTTTTTTGATTTGGAAGCCGCTATTACTGACGAAGGAAATGCAGATATTGAACATTTTTACTTATTAGATGCTATGTCGCTTGCACCCGATAACCGCGTATTTGATAGCTGGTCGTGGAACTTTAAAATGGGCTTTGACCGACAACCAAGTGACAATAAACGTTTAGGCCGCTTTTTTACAAAAGGAGGTTATGGTAAATCTTATGGCGATCCTAATAATGTACACGGCTATATTCTTGGTCAATTTGAGCTAAATACAGGCGATATAACCGACCAACTTAGTACTGGAATAGGCAGCGAAGCCGGTGTAATTTGGCAAATAAACAATAACCATAAACTCGCTTTAACTGGCAATATATTATGGCTAACTGATAACGCAGCAAGTAAGCACAGCGAAATAGCTATAACATGGAATTACGCTGTTTCTCGCAATGTATCGCTGCGCAGCAAAGTACAACATGCTCAATGGCATAGCCATAATTCATCAATGAGTTTAGCTATGCAGTTTTACTTTTAACTTTCTCAATATTATTTATATTTAATGCTACTTGTAGGGTAGCCAAAAAGCACTCTACATTTAGCTTTTATTCCCGATGCCTTATAAACACTTTTCAATAAGTGCTCCCACTGATGAAACGTAATAACGACTGGGTTATCGCTATTAAGCTGCCCTATAATGCCGTATTTACAAGGCTTTGATTTATCTTCTTCTACAAAGGTGCCAAATAACTTATCCCAAATAATAAGTACACCTGCAAAGTTTTTATCAAGGTAACCTGCATTTATTGCGTGATGCACTCGATGATGCGAAGGCGTATTAAATACTTTTTCAAACCAGCCTAACTTACCCACTATTTGAGTATGTACAAAAAATTGATACGCCAAATTTAATGCAACCACGCTAAATACTGTTAGCGGTTCAAATCCAATTAAAATCATAGGTAACCAAAACACCCACATACCGGCTACGGGGTACATTAAGCTTTGCCTAAATGCGGTGGTGAAATTCATTTTAGTTGAGCTATGGTGCACCACATGTGCAGCCCACAACCAATGAATATGATGCGATGCTTTATGAAACCAATAATATAAAAAATCTTGCAGTAAAAATGCAAATGCAATACTTAATACACTCACTTCAATATCAAACAATCTATAGTCATACAACCAATTAAATAAAGGCATTAACAGCAGTAACGCAATAGCATCTGCGCCTTGGTGTAATAGCGCTAACACTGTATTTGCTAGGCTATCTTTTATGTCGTAATAGCGCTTAAACTTAATAAACTCACAGCAAACAAATATCAAAAATAACGGGCTAAGAGCGAGCAAAATAATTTCTGAGTTCATACTTTACCCGCCAAAAAATAATTATTTAAATTGTTTAACGCTTGGGTTATATCTTTTGTAATAACATATTTAAGTAATGCATTTGGCATCCACCATGGAGCTGAGCAGCTTATGCAATAGTTAAGTTCGGTAACTAAAGTATTGATGTCTTTATTTGCAGTGAGGTATATATCGCCTCGATGATTAGCTACTGGTTTATCGCCTACTATTTGGTAACTGATCTGATTTTGATCGGCACTGATTATTTGCTCTGAAAAAGTTATTTTACCTATTTTCACTTGCCTAACAGATCCTTTTCCGCCTTCTATTTGCCCTTCGTCTTGTGCTTGTAGCAGCGTAAATTTGGCATTAAAAAATCGATGCAACTGTTGATGATCCAATAGTGTGCTTATTATTTGTTTTGGCTGTGCATTAAGCGTTTGTTTTATTGTTATAAGTATCATTTTTACAGCAAGAGGTTATTAGGCATTCAACTAGCATATAAAAATTTAACGTGGCAAACTTGCTAATACACGACTATTTTTTAGCTTTAGATGACAAATGCACACATTGGCTGATCATTACTTTTCAAGTATTCTTGATTACTTACAAGCGCAAGGCATTAGTACTAAAACGGCTTTGCACGCTATTAGCTTTGACGAATTTAGTAATCAGCGTACCCATCAATTAGCGCCGCGTATTAGTTTAAATAGTTACAATGCCTTATTAGTTTATGGCAAAAAAACACTTAACGATCCTCTTTTTGGTTTTACCCTAGGTCAGCAAATTCGCACTGCTGACTACGGCGTTTTAGGTTACTTAATTGAATCAAGCGATAACTTAAGCAGTGCCATTAAAGCATTGTTAAGCTACGACAGCTTGGTGGCTGATATTGGTAAAGCCAAGTTTGAACTAAATACTGATACAGCAACTATTCGTTGGATTGCTCACCAAAGTTGTAATGAGCATGTTGTTTTACGAAACATGACCGCGTGGGTAAGTGTAATTCGCCAGTTAATAAATTTAACGCTTTCGCCAAGTAGTATTAGTTTCACTTATAATTGGTTGCCATCGCAAAGGCGCGCCCTTGAATCATGGTTTAAATGCCCTGTAATAAGCAGTGCTGAATATAATCAAGTTAGCTTTCCGAGCCATTATTTAACGCTGCCTTTTAAAACTGATAACGCCATTATTAATTCTACTTTTAAGCAATTGTCAGAGCAGCAACTCTCTAACTTTAAAAGCCAGCAGTGTATTGACGATAAAGTTAATCAGTTACTTACAGCTAAAACTACCTTGCAAAACTGCAACCTAATAGGCATAGCTGATGCGCTTAATTTAACACCCCGAACGCTACAACGACGCTTAAAACAACAAGACTTAACCTTTGCTCAGCTACTTGAAAAAGAACGTAAAAAACGTGCAGATACATTAATAGCCAGCATGCCACTTGCTGATTTATCTAATATTTTAGGATTTAAAGATCAAAGCTCTTTTAATCGCGCATTTTTACGCTGGCATAAATGCTCGCCATTACAATTTATAAAATACAAAACAGCAAGTACAGCCAAGTAAATGCAAATTATTTACGTTATATAAACATAATATATATATGTTTTAGTTAATACTCTCTACACTAGGTGTATTATTGCTTTAAAAGATTTTTTATGTTTTTTCGTGTTTTATTAAGTGCTTTTGTATTTATTTTATATAGCCCCCTGTGTAACGCCGATTCGGTTACTTTTATAGCTGAAGACCTTCCTCCTTATCACTTTAAAAATCAGCAAGGTGAAGTAAGCGGCGCTTTAGTCGACATTGCCAAAGCAGTTGTGAAGCAAACAAACTTAACCGCTAATTTTGAAATAATGCCAATGGCCCGCGTTTTTAAAGAGCATAAAACAAATACCAACGCCATAATGTTGTCTTTGTTAAAAACCCCAGAGCGGATTAATAAATATACATGGTTAGGCGAAGTGTATTTTGCAGATGCTTATTTAATTAGCTTAAAAAGCCATGTAGATGAAGTTGTTCACTTAAATTTTGCTAAAGAGTATAAAGTAGCAACCATTCGTGGCTACCTGAGCGAAGCCTACTTAAAGCAAAAAGGCTTTACCGAAAATAACAATTTAATACTGGTCAGTTACTATAATCAACTTTGGCAAATGCTTTATAAAAACCGGATCGACTTTGTAGTAACTAATACACTTACACTTAATAACGAGCTAAAAAGCCTAGGACTCGATCCTAGCCTAATAACAAAACGAATTCATTTAAGCGATCTTCCCTCCTCACTTAATTTTGCAGCAAGTAATCAACTTAATCCTAAAACAGCTAAAGCACTCTCTGACGCATTAAGTAATATTAAAGAAAATGGTGAATATCATGCCATTTTAAACGAGTGGCAACTTTTATTACCAAACACGACTAACTTGCAGCACTAACCATAGTTAAAGCCCGGCATTAGTTATTGGCAGTGGTTATTTAGTTATTTGCTAAACGCGGCAAAGCAAACTACAAAATTAAAAATCTCCTCCCCCCCAAAAAATAGACTACACCTTAGCGCCAAAATCTACGTTAAATATCACTAAGAGAATAGCCAAGCACATAAAAAATACATACCGGAAACACCTCCATAAAAGCCGTTAAAAAACACCTCAACCAAATTGGTATAACAATAAATCATTTTAAAAATATTTAATTTTACTAATTGGTAAGTTTTAATTGTTAAATTGGTATGCTAGATTGAGATTAAGCGATGCCTGTACCGCACAATTTTTACTTCATCACACAGAGACAATAATGATAAAAAATACATCCACATTTAAACTTACGGCTTTAGCCGTTATCACCCCTTTACTTTTTACCGCTTGTTCAAGTACCCAAAGCACTAATCAGCAAAGCGATGCACCGGTACCTGCAACAAAGTTTGATTTATCTCACTGGAAAATAAATGTACCAGTTGATTTAAACAACGACGGTAAAATTGATGAAATAGATGTAGAAGAAATTCAGACTTACGCACACCCTGATTTTTTCTACCTTGATGAAAAAGGCTACATGGTATTTACCTCCCCTAATAAAGCGCTTACAAGTGCTAACTCTACTAATACCCGTAGTGAACTTAGACAAATGATCCGTGGATCAAATACTAAAATTAAAACTAAACACTCTAAAAACAACTTTGCTTTAGCTGTTCACCCGCTATCTGACCGATTTGGTTCTGTTGGTGGAAAAATGGAAGCAACGTTAAAAGTAGATCACGTTGCGCTACGTGCGACTGATCCTGATAAAAAAGCAGCTTACTCGGTTGTTGTAGGACAAATTCACGCGGGTAAAGATCAGGCACTTATTGATACCAAGCTTGGTTATGGCTGGGGCAATGAACCAATTAAAATATATTACAAAAAATGGCCTGGGCACAAAACAGGCTCAGTTTTTTGGAACTACGAACGTAACTTAGCTAAAACAAATCCTGACCGTAAAGACATTACTTACCCTGTTTGGGGTAATACATGGGAAAACCCTAACGAGCCAGGCAGCGCCGGTATTGCACTAGGTGAAGAATTTAGCTACACGGTAAATGTGTATAAAAATGTTATGCACCTTACATTTAGCACACAAGGCAAAGAAGACGTTAACTACTCTATTAACTTAGGTAATAACGTAGATGCTTATGGCAAAGTAGACGAAAAAGATCATCCAAATGGTTACGCTGCAGATTGGCATTACTTTAAAGCCGGCGCTTATAACCAATGTAGTACTAAAAGCGCGAAAGGTATTTGGTACCCAGGTTGTTTAGGTACTGGCGATTGGTCTACAGATAAACAAAATGGCGATTACGCTCAAGTAAGCTTTAGTAAACTTGCGTTAAGCCCAGCGACACCGCCAACAAAATAACTAGGCTAGTACAGCCTCAGATAAGTAATTTTTTAGTGATGTAAACAGTGGCGTTGGTAGATTATTAATATCGCACCAGCGCCACTTTAAACATTTATTAGGCTCTTTAAGCTCAGGCTCCCCGCCTTCAAAATCAGCTTTTACATACAACGTAATATAGTGTTTGTTCTCTGCTGTAAAAATATCATTGGTAAAATCAAGCTTAGTAATTTTACTTACCTTTAAACCTGTTTCTTCAAACACTTCTCGTATTGCACATTGCTCAACACTTTCACCAAACTCTAAATGCCCACCAGGTGTTGCCCATGTATTAGCACCGTGCGCACCAATGCGCTCACCTAGTAAAATTGTGTTTTGGCGCATTATAATAACCGCAACCCCTACTCTTACTACGTTACTCATATCGTATTTTCTCTTATTTTTACTGCCCGCCATGCTGAACCACACGCTTTGTATTGTCAATTTGGTATTTTTAAAACCAGTGTATTGATTAACTTTTAGCCGACCAAGGTCGAATAGCTTGCTTGCTAAAAAAAGCCTACATTTTGTAAGGTCTCTCACACACAAATTTAGCTTTAGGAGCCTTACATGTCAGGCGAATATAAACAGCAATATACTGCCTTTAAACAAAACCCAGCCCAATTTTGGCTCGAACAAAGTAAAAATATTCCATGGTATAAAACCCCCACAAAAGCATACACACAAGACGACGACGGGCTTTATCATTGGTTTAGTGACGGGCAATTAAACACCAGTTTTTTAGCGCTAGACCAACACGTTATTGCCGGATTTGGCGAGCAAACTGCACTTATTTACGACTCCCCAGTCACTAATACAAAGCAGACTTATAGCTACTCACAACTGCAACAAGAAGTTACTAAATTTGCAGGCGTAATACAATCGTTAGGTGTTACAAAAGGCGATCGCGTTGTTATTTATATGCCAATGATCCCACAAGCTGTTATTGGTATGTTGGCGTGTGCTCGTCTTGGTGCTATTCATTCGGTGGTATTTGGTGGGTTTGCTGCACACGAATTAGCTGTACGCATTGATGATGCCAAGCCCAAGCTTATACTTAGCGCCTCATGCGGTGTTGAAGTAAACAGCGTTATTGAATACAAACCACTCATTGATAACGCAATAGACTTAGCTACGCACAAAGTAGAGCACTGCATTATTTATCAGCGTCCACAAGTTACCGCCACTCTTAAGCCTAAACGAGACATAGATTGGACCCAGGCAATGCAAACGGCTGCAAGCGCAGATCCGGTGCCTGTAAATGGAGATGACCCGCTTTATATTTTATATACCTCAGGCACGACAGGCACACCCAAAGGCGTAGTGCGCGAAAATGGCGGTCACGCAGTGGCAATGCAATACAGCATGGAAACCGTTTATGGTATGAAGCCCGGCGACGTATTTTGGGCAGCGTCTGACATTGGCTGGGTAGTTGGGCACTCTTATATAGTTTACGCGCCGCTAATGTATCGCTGCGCGACAGTATTATATGAAGGTAAACCCGTTAAAACGCCCGATGCCAGTGCATTTTGGCGCGTGGTTGAAGAATATAAAGTAAATGCATTATTTAGTGCCCCCACCGCCTTTAGAGCAATCAAAAAAGAAGATCCAAATGCCGATGGTTTTAATCAATACGATACCTCAAGCTTAAAACGTTTATTTTTAGCTGGCGAGCGATTAGACCCTCCCACTTACGAGTGGCTTAAAGAAAAAACCAAACTGCCAGTGCTCGATCATTGGTGGCAAACAGAAACCGGCTGGGCTATTGCTTGTAACCCTGTAGGGCTTGAGTACTTAGCAACAAAACCTGGCAGCTCTACCGTGCCTACTCCAGGTTTTGACGTGCGAATATTAGATATGGATGGCAATGAATGCGCAGCTAACGAGCAAGGCGCCGTGGTAATTAAACTGCCACTTCCACCGGGTTGCCTGCCAACAATTTGGCAAGATACCTCGCGTTTTAAAGCAAGCTACCTAAATGAATACGAAGGTTATTATTTATCTGGTGATGGCGGTTATATTGATGAAGACGGCTACCTATTTATTATGGGCAGAACCGACGACGTTATAAATGTAGCAGGGCATAGGCTTTCTACCGGCGAAATGGAAGAGATAGTAGCCGCGCACCCTGCTGTTGCCGAATGCGCTGTTTTTGGTGTAAACGATCCCCTAAAAGGGCAACTCCCTATGGGAATGATCGTGCTTAAAAATGATTTTATAGGCTCAAGTACCGACGTAGAACAAGCGCTTGTTTTAAGTGTTCGTAATCAAATTGGCGCTATTGCGTGCCTTAAAAATATAGTCAGTGTAGATAGGCTGCCCAAAACACGCTCGGGTAAAATACTGCGTAAAAATTTGCGCCAACTGGTTGATGGCGAAGAGCTACAAATACCTTCAACCATAGATGATGCCAGTATCTTTGAAGAAATAAACCAACAACTAACACAAAGATAAACCCAACCAACCTATCTAAAGCCATTTTTATAATGGCTTTTTATTTCATCCTCATATTTGATCCTTTTACTTAGGTTTAGGCTTAGGTTTAAGTTTTAAGTTTTAATTTAACCAACAGCTGAAATTTTTTACAGCTTTGTACTTTCTTCTTTTAATAGCGTTATTAATTTAATCAATTTAAAAAGGAATGGTGTATGCCCCGCTTGCTACAAAAACTATTAACTACAGCCCTATTATTTATAGGCTTTGCCACACAAGCCTATGAAATAGAAGACTTAGGGGACGGCTTACACCGCTTTATAGACGACAGACACCGCTCAGTATTTTTAATCACTCCTGAGGGTGCAATTGTTACCGACCCGCTTAACAAAAAAGCCGCCACCTGGTTAAACGAGCAAATTAAAACTAGCTATAACGTACCGGTAAAATATGTAATTTATAGCCATAATCACAGCGATCATATTTACGGCGCCGAGGTATTTAAAAGCCCGCACACCATGTTTGTAGCGCATAAACTCGCTGCGCAAGATATTAAAAACACACAAATGAAAACGGTAATGCCCAGTCTTACTTTTGATAACGAGCTACTACTTACCCTTGGTGATTCTACAGTAAAGCTTAACTACCATGGTCCAAACGATGGTCGTGGTTCGGTTAGTATATTATTCGAAAAGCAAAAAACGTTGTTTGTAGTTGATTGGATTGTTATTGGCAGAATGCCGTGGCAAAAGCTGTGGAGTTACGATATTCAAGGCATGATTAATTCAACCCAAGTGGTACTCAAATATGACTTTGATACTTTTGTAGGCGGACATGCCGATATTGGCAGCAAGGCTGATGTAGCGCGCTATTTAACTTATATAGAGCTTTTATATAGCCAAGTAACAGCAGGCGTTTTAGCTGGTAATACGCTTGACGAAATTAAACAAAATGTAAAATTAGACCAATTTAGTGACTTTAAACAGTTTGATGCATGGTTACCACTTAACATAGAAGGCGTGTACAAGCGTTTAATGGAAGAGTCTGGCATGGGTTGGCGCAGCGATTTATAAGCTTTAGTCTAATAATCATTGGTATTGCCGTATTTAACGCAATACCAATGTATTCATTAATTAAATAAGGTTATTACTGATCAAACCTTTTTAATCTATCCCAATTACTTTAAGCAGTAACCTACATATAAACCGAGTAAGTAGTACTCCAAAAGCTCGCTAACGTTGTCAATATTTACTGCGTCTAGCTCATTTACACAAAACCACGCTTTGACAATAACCATGCTTTATAGGCTGGGTATATTTAGGTATTTTAAAAACTTCTTAGATTTACCAAGCATTCATAGGTATTTTTAAAGTTACTTGGCTACCATCTTCATTCTCTAAAAGTAATTGTAAAATCTCTCCAGATTCCTTGCGCATTAATTCTTTTGCTTCACTGGCAGGGCAGCCTGGAATTTTACAGCCTTCTATAGAAATGATTTTCTGTCCTGCAACAATCCCTGCTTTTTCAGCGGGTGAATTAGGCTCTACTTTTTCAATAACAAATGATGTTACCGTCGGGCTAAAAAAACCATCAGCCCCGACGTTCCCCAAAACTCCAAGTTTAACCTTCTCTGCAGCCAAGGCATTGAAAGAAGTAATTGAGATTAAAATAATTATGAATTTGAACATATGAATTAACACTCCATGTAAGTCTATTTAAGCTATAAGAAGCGATGAGTAATAGTTCGCTAAAATGTTTAGCTGAGTTGGATTAAGTCAACTATTGCGAATCTGGCTTGATGGTATCGTTAGCTATGAAGCAAGTCAAAATGGTATACCATCACCTTGATTTTCTTCATTAAGTATTCTTATTAGGCTTAAGGGGGCATCCATTGGATCTTTGCTGAAGTTAATAATATCTTGAATTCCAAGTGCAACTCCTGAATTAAACAATTTATCGCCTGCTGAACTGAAAGCAAAATCAATCACCTCTTGGGCATCATACGACCCAAAAAGATTAAAGTAGCTATCTAAAGGTATCCCTTTATGATCTTTTTCATTGAAAGGTGATTGAGAAATAATATGCAATTGAAATCCCATAATATAACCGGATATTAATTTGTCATGCTTAGATAACGAAATTAACTCTTCAGGACTAATTGGTAATATCATCATTTGACCAGAAAAAGTAGAACCAATTGCATCAATTAATTTCTCAATTTTCTTTCCCTTACCAAATCCAAACATAAAGCTTATCCTTTCTTGCATGCTAAAGACGTAGCACTAAGCAGTGCTAAAACTGCAGGTTATAATGTATAGAAAAAACCTAACAAATTGCTTTAATTAACTTTAACTGAAGCTAAACGTCTTCGTGTTTTCTAAGTTGACTTTGTATATATTCAAGAACATTAAAGCTAGCCAACCATGTAGTAAACTCATTATTGTTAATATTTCCTTTCACATACTCATTAATTGCGATTGTTTCAGTTGATATTGTCTCTGTTGTTGACCAACTAATGTCAGTTAAAAGTGACAGTGCTTTAGGAAAAATTAAAAAATTAGATTGGATGAAATTTGCTACTTCTTCAGTATTATTAAACCACTCTAAATGAGAATGGCTTGAATTTAAAAGAGGGTGGATTTGCTTATCCGTTTGGTACTTCCCATAGTGCACACCGATCAACTCAAGCTCATCTCCAGAGCCTGTTTGATGCGTTCGTATTCTATTGAACATTGAATGTACATTAGACTCACCTATTTTGATTTTGTCTAAATTAACACTCCGTACTGCGTATATTATTTTACTCATTATTTGTTACATAAATCGAACATTATAAGAAAATCAACAAGTTAGCTGTACAAAATTAACGTACATCCCTACTCGCGCTACCCTCACTTTTCTTACCTACAGTTTTAGCAAATTACTTAACACATTACTATCACTAAGTTTTTTATGTTCTCAGCGTTAAATTAAATATTTTTGAATATAAAAAAAACGCGCTCAAGCAATTTTAAAGATGCCTTAGCGCGGTTTTTATATTTTAAATCTAAGTATTAAAAAAAGCGTATTAACTAAAATCGACCACCACTTCATAACGCCCAGGCATGTCGTTTACTTCGTATACCCAACCGTGTCGTTTTATTATTTTTTCGCTTAACTCCACCCCTAAACCGTAGCCAATATTGGCGGGCTTATTTGTGTTATTAGCAGTGTGTGGCGTATCCGTTTGTACGCTGCTATTTACTTATAGAGATCTCGTTGTGCAATATGCCATTACCTTGATAGCTTGGCTGACTACTACACGCAGCAAGCGTGCAACTAAGTGCAAATAAAAAACCGGTTGAGTGCTTTTTAAAATAAACCATTTAACTATGCCTAATTCGTACTATTACACATAGCTTATTAGGTCGAGGGTTAAGGAGGGGTTAAATGATTTAATCTAAATGTTGGGTTATTAATTTAACAGTAAAAAGTAATCACTTTAGATTTTTTACATCGTTATAAATTTTGCAGCTGCTCTATCAACCATTTATGGATTGGGCTGTTATTGGTACGCGGATGCCATGCGGCTATTACTTTAAAGGTAGGAGGCAGAGCTTCTATTTTTAGCTGTTTAACTTTGCTGTTTGGTAATAATCTTGATGGGTAAAACGCTAGCATATCGGTTGTATGTAAAATGTCGGGCACTGCTGAAAAACTCGGTACCGACATTACAATATTACGTTTTAGCCCTTGGCTTTCAAACCACTGATCGTGCGATCCGCGCAAATTAGCGCGCGATGGCGACACCACTAGCTGTGAATGCTTTGCAAATTGCGCCAAACTCAAAGGTTCAGTGTAAGTAGTGTTACCTATACCGGTAATACACAAATGCTGTTCTTCAAACAAAGTGATATAAGAAAGGTTGTCGGGTATAAATTCTGGAAAGCTTATCAGCAAATCAAGCTCGCCTGCCGTTATAAGTTGATTAACGTTGTCAGACGCAAAGTCGCGCACTATCAGCTTTAAACCTGGCGCTTCGCGGCGGGTAATATTAAATAATTGCGGCAATAAGGCCTGCGTGGCGTAGTCGGTTGCGCTTATGGTAAACACACCTTTATAAGTTTGCGGACTAAACAGCTCGGGCTCTAATAACGATTCTAATTGCTTTAAAATATGATTAATAGGCGCCTTGAGTCCTTGCGCTTTAGGAGTAGCAACCATGTTATTGCCTTGGCGAATAAACAAGCGATCGTCAAATAAGTCTCGTAGCTTTCGTAGTTGCTCACTAATAGCTTGTTGCGTTAACCCCATTTTTTTGGCTACTTGCGAAAGATTTTGCAGTTCTAATAAGCTACTGAGTACTCTTAACTGTTTTATATCGAGCCGACTAATACCATTCATAATTGTATGCTGCACAAAAAAGTGTTGTTTCAAATTGTATCTTTAAATCTCTATGCTGCCAATGTTGCTTAACCACTATTTAAGCCTTTGTTTGCTTTATAAGAGAATTTAAAATGAAATCAGAATTAGTTAATACCGCCCCTTTATTCTCATCAATTGAGCTTGGCCCTTTTACACTTAAAAACCGTATTGTTATGCCACCTCTTACTCGCTCTCGCAGCACTCAGCCTGGCAATATTCCTAATGAATTAATGGCTGAGTATTATGCGCAGCGGGCATCGGCTGGTTTTATGGTTACCGAAGGCACACAAATAGAACCTCGTGGACAAGGCTACGTTTGGACCCCAGGTATTCACTCGCAAGCACAAATTGAAGGCTGGAAAAAAGTAACACATGCAGTACATGCTAAAGGCGGTGTTATTTTTGCTCAGCTTTGGCATGTAGGGCGCGTATCGCACACCACGCTACAACCAAATTCAGGTAAACCGGTTGGCCCTTCAGATATTATTGCTGACAACGTAAAAGTATTTATTGAAACCGCACCTGGTGAAGGCGCATTGGCTGACCCAAGTGAGCCCCGTGCACTAAGTACTACTGAGGTTGGCGAGCTGGTAAACATGTATGCGCAAGCTGCACGTAATGCTCTAGAAGCAGGCTTTGATGGCGTAGAGCTTCATTGTGCTAACGGGTATTTAGTTAATCAGTTTATTTCTGAACATACTAATAACCGTGACGATCAATACGGTGGAACGCTTAGTAATCGCCTGCGCTTTTTAAAAGAGGTAGTTGAAGCGGTAAGTGACGTTGTAGGCTCTGATCGTTTAGGTGTTCGCTTTGCTCCTTTATTTGAAAGCACAGATGAAACACGAGTGTATCTAGGACTTGTTGAATCAAACCCTCATCATACTTATGTACAAGCCGTTAAAGTGCTTGAGCAAGCAGCTATTGCTTACTTATCAATAGCGGAAGCTGATTGGGAAAATGCTCCTGATTTACCACAAGAATTTTATAAAGCAGTACGAGCTGAATTTTCAGGTCGCATTATTTATGCTGGTAAATACACAGTAGAAAAAGCGGTGCGTATTTTAGGTGAAGGTTACGGTGACTTATTTGCATTTGGTCGCCCATTTATAGCTAACCCTGATTTACCAGAGCGTATAGCGAATAATTGGACGTTTAACGAGGCCGATGCAGCCACTATGTATGGCGGTACTGAAGTAGGTTATAGCGATTATCCTTTTTATCAAAAGTAGCCAACCTAAACTCTAAACGATATATGGGATAAGGATTGGTATTGGTATAGAACCGATACGGTTTTATACCAGGTAGCTTAATTAAGCTACCTGTTTTGAGGTAAGAAAACGGTGTTGATAACACTGCTGAATTTGTTATTAGTTGTTCTCGACAATTGCTCTTTCATTGCCCTACCTTCTGCATTTATGCAGCCATATATCAGTCATTTTTTAATAGAGTGAGCGTTAGATTTAATCTCTCAAATTGATTAAGTATTACTGCGAATTGGTATTAGCGTCAAGAACAGTAAAGATAAGTAAAAGGGTGTAAAGCCTCTCTACAGTTGCCCTTACATGCAGTTGGCATTCAGTTTCAAACGTCAATACTAGCCATGTTAACCACAAACGAGGCAATATTATGAAACTTACATTTATACTACCTGCACTATTAGTTATTGGCACTTTATCTAGTTCTGCATTTGCAGCACCACATGATAGATATACAAAGCAAGAATATAAAAAGGTTCAGCTAAAACGAGAACTGAAAAAAATTAACCAAACTAAGGTAATCAAGTATGTTCCAGTTAAAGTTGTTAAAAGAAACGTTAATAACACAGCATTTGTTAAAGTTAATGTCATAACGTATCACCCTAGCCTTAAATTTATTAAAAGATAAATGCGCACTTTAAAATATAAAGTCATGTTTGCGGCAATAAATAACGCGCCGCAAACTTAGCTTTTTACACCATTTAAACTCTGTTATTGGTATTACCCCATCTTAAAATGCACGGAAATAACGTTTTCTAAGCACAACAAAAAAGTCCAAATACATAATTTAATAGCAATATTATTAAAATATCTCTCGTAATAAATATACTTACAAAGAACAGGATTACCCTCAAAAATCGTCAAAAATAACTAAGTATGTCAATAACTGTCAGTAAAATGTAAAAAGCTGTAAGCATAGCTCCGTTTGCTGTTGTATGTCAGTTAACATTCAGTTTGAACCGCTAGTATTGAACCCAGTTATGTAAAAACATAAACGAGGCAATACTATGAAACTTACTTTTTTACTACCTGCCCTGCTCGCCATTGGCGCAGTATCAGGCTCTGCGCTTGGAGCACAAAACGAGCGAGAGAATGATAAAAGCTTTAAACGCGATCACGACAAACGTGTTGAATATAAACGCGATGAACGCCGCCATGAAAAAAAGCAGCGTATTGAGCATAAAAAAGAAAAACGAGAAGACCGTAAGCAAGAAAAACGTAAGCTTGCTAAGTACAAGCAGGAAAAGCGTGAACAATACCGCTACAACCAGCGCAAATATAACTACTTAACAAACCATAATAATTCAGTCGCTTACAGAAAAAATCGATTTATAAACCATTTACCACGCAATAGCGCATCAATCAGATTTAATGGTATTTCGTTTACGTTTAACGACGGCCTTTATTACCGTAAAGCTAAAAGAGGCTACCATGTAGTTACGCCACCTAGAGGCCTGCGTATAAATACGCTACCAAGAAATTACAGGCATTTTAAACACCATAATACGACTTACTACACTTATCAAAATGTGTACTACATTGCGGATAATGATGGTTATACGGTTGTTGATGAGCCATCAACTCGCCTTAATCAGGCAGTAAAAGTGGGTAATGTGAATGACTATAGCTTGGGCCAAACTTACGATTCATTGCCTCAGGCAGCACAGGCCGTAATAATTAACTCGCAGCAGTATTTTAAATACGGCGATATTTATTTTTTACCGCAAATAAGTGGTGACGACATAAAATACCTTGCTATCAAGCTAGGTTAAATCCGCTATAAATTAAAAGACCTTGCTACCAATAGCAGGGTCTTTTTCATTTCCCCTGTAGGTAATAACTTAAAGCAATAAAATCAATTCCCTCTCTAAACATTAACATGTCTTAGTATTTGTAAGCTTTTTTGCTAAACTAGCTCGCATATTAATAGTGAGAGTGTATTTATGTCGGGTGAGTTTCCACGTGCTGGTTTTTGGCGCCGTTTTGCGTCGTTAGTTTACGATACGTTAGCCATTATTGCGTTTGCGATGTTAACTGTAGTGCTGTATTTATTTGCCGTTCAAGGGCTTATTTCTCTCGATGTAATTAGTTTAAATGGCGCAGAGGATGTATCTGCCTTTATTCAAAATTCAAATCTTCTTTCGGGTATTCGTACCGCTCTTTTAATTATTGTTACCTTAGTATTTTTTGGCTACTTT
Source organism: Pseudoalteromonas sp. GutCa3 (assembly GCF_002836155.1). Taxonomy (NCBI): domain Bacteria; kingdom Pseudomonadati; phylum Pseudomonadota; class Gammaproteobacteria; order Alteromonadales; family Pseudoalteromonadaceae; genus Pseudoalteromonas; species Pseudoalteromonas sp. GutCa3. The sequence continues at coordinate 54,926 of NZ_PJBK01000036.1, forward strand.
TGGACTAAAAGCGGGCAAACCATTGGCATGCGTGCATGGCGTTTAAAAGTACAAACTCTTGAGGGTAATTTAATTAGCTGGCCGCAATCAATTATCCGCAGCGTTAGCGCTTTACTCGGTTTAGGTAATTTGGTGGTGTTAGTAGATTTTAAAAACAAAAAAGCACTACAAGATTACATCTCTAAAACAGAAGTTATTGCACTTACTAAAGAAGAGAACAGGCGTATTTATAGTGAGCTTGATTAATACCAGCTTTCCAAAACTGGTAATTAAAAAGCAAAAAGGGTGACCAGTGGTCACCCTTTTTCATGCTTTGAATAGGTAAATCTATACCCGTTTATTCATCAAATATGTCGCAAAGCCTATAAATATAATACTGGGTAATACCGCCCCTATAATGGCAGGTATTTGGTAAACCATAACGACAGGGCCAAATATTTCATTAGTTAAATGAAACACGATCCCCGTTACAACGCCCATAATAATACGCGCACCCATTGTTACTGTACGCAACGGGCCAAATATAAACGAGAGCGCCACCAGCAGCATTACCGCAACAGATACTGGCTGCATCAACTTACGCCATAGAGCAAGCTCGTAGGTACTTGTGTCTTGTTCGTTTTGCTCTAAGTAACTTAAATACGACCAAAGCCCAGTAAATGAAAGTGACTCCGGTTTTACCGAAACAACCCCTAACTTTTCAGCTGTGAGTTGCGAAGGATAAAACTCTTCTGGTAATTGCTCTGTTGTGGTTTTTTCGCTAGTAATAATAACCTTATTTACGTCACGAAGTAGCCAGCCTTCTTTTCGGCTTAGTGCATCTCTTGCTTTAGTAATTTGGGTAAGCTCTAACGATTTATCAAAGTGGTACATGTGTACCCCGTTGAGCCTGCCGTTTTCATCAACATCTTCAATATTAATAAAATTATTGCCGTCTTTAGCCCATACACCTTTTTGTGTATTAAACACATCGCCGCCATGTATTGCTTGGTTACGCATTTCTTTAGCGTGTAATTGCGCTTCAGGTGCACCCCATTCGCCAAGAGCCATCATGCATACAGCCATAAATATGGCTGTTTTCATCACAGAGCCAATTATTTGTAAGCGCGACATACCGGCGGCTTGCATCACTACCAGCTCACTGTTTGAGGCAAGTGCCCCTAAACCCGTTAAGCCACCAATTAGCGCAGCCATCGGAAAAAACACCACTAAATCGCCAGGTATTGTGTAAAGCGTGTAAAGCATTGCGGTCATTAAGTCGTAACTGCCGCGCCCTACCGACTTTAACTGGTCGATAAATTTAATTAAGGTGCTAATACCAACAAGTACCAACAATGCAAAGCCGGTAGTTTGTAAAATACTGCGCCCTAAATACCAATCAAGCGTTTTCATCATGAGCCTAACTCCCGCTTAGTTACAACGGCTTTAAGCCAAGCGCCCAACGGTCGCCCTTTTATAATTAATAACCCACCTATAAATAAGGCACTTAGGTGAATCCACCACAAGCCAATTGAAGGCGGAATTTTGCCATCTTCAACTGCAAATTTAGCGGCATTTAGTAAAATAAAATAGCCTAAGTACAAGCTTATAGCAGGCACTAGTTTTGCAAATTTACCTTGGCGAGGATTAACCACACTTAGCGGTACTGCCAGTAAGGTAAGTAGCGGAATTGATAACGGAATAGCGAGTCGCCACTGCCATTGAGCAATAGATTCTGGTGTATTAATGGCGAGTAATTGATTAGTAGGCACAGCCTCTAATTTACGGCGTTGGTGCTCTATTTCTTGTTCTCGTATTTGTACGCTGTAACCATCAAATTCTGTTAAGTTAAGTGCAGGCGTTGCGCCATCTGTTTCGTAACGTTTACCGTCTGTTAGTACGAGCTGTTGCTCACCATTTACGGCTTCAACCACAACACCTTGCTCTGCATATACTAAGCGCGCTAAGTTGCCTTTTTCGCTATCAGGTAACTGTGCAACAAATACCTTATTAAGCTCTTTGCCGCCTTTTTCAATATTATGAATAAACACCACGGCTTTTTCGTTACCGGTTTCTTGGAACCGCCCAGCTCTGAGTGCAGATAATCCCGCATCGGCTTTGGCTTGTTCTTTTAATTGATACTCTTGCTCGCTTGCCCACGGCGCTATATACATAGTCAATGCAGCGGCTAATAAGGCAAGCCCAACGCTTGATATAAGCGTTACGCGCACAACATACCATTCACTTACGCCACAGGCTTTAAGTACGGTCATTTCGCTATCTGCGTAAATACGGCTGTAAGCCAAAATAATGCCTAAAAATATACTCAGCGGAAGTATTAGCGAGGCCAGTTGTGGAAGCTTTAGTGCAATCATCGATAGCACTAATTTAGCAGGAATGCTGCCCTCAGAGGCATCACCTAAAATACCAACTAACTTTTGTGACAAAAAGATTGTCATTAAAGTTAAAAATACGGCGACCTGCGATTTTAAAACCTCAGCGGTCAAATAACGGAAAATTAGCAATGCTCGCCCCTGTTAAACATGGAATTTCACTACGATAGTGAGAATTGAATAGTTAAATAGCTATTTTACCCAATTAATACCGGAAAATAGGCTATTATTATAAGCCATCAAATTTAATTATCCTACCTAAGTGCACGATATAATGTTGCATTAGTAGCCCTTAAGCATATAAAGTTCAATTACACAGTAAGAGTCTAGCAAAATCAGCTAAAATTAAAATTATCCGCACATAAGTTACGTAGATAAGACTAGAAAATACTTTTTTAGCCCCAACTTACTAACTTAAATGACTCAAAATCAGGAGTGACAATGGAATTTAACGTAAAAAGTGGTAGCCCAGAAAAACAGCGCAGCGCATGTATTGTGGTTGGCGTTTACGAGCCACGTAGGTTATCCCCCATTGGTGAACAACTCGATAAAATTAGTGATGGCTATATCTCTAATTTACTTCGCCGTGGCGACTTAGAAGGTAAGCCAGGCCAAGTTTTATTATTGCATCATGTACCCAATGTATTAAGCGAGCGCATATTGCTTGTAGGTTGTGGTAAAGAGCGCGAGCTTGACGATAAGCAATATAAACAAATTATTTCTAAAACTATTAATACCTTAAACGAAACAGGCTCTATGGAAGCAGTCTGCTTTTTAACAGAGCAACACGTTAAAGGTCGCGACACTTACTGGAAAGTTCGTCAAGCAGTAGAAACAACGCAAGATTGCTTATATACGTTTAACCAATTAAAAAGTAAAAAAGTAGACCCTCGTCGTCCACTTCGTAAAATGGTGTTTAACGTACCAACACGACGCGAACTAACGATTGGCGAAAGTGCCATTGAGCATGGTTTAGCCATTGCTGCAGGTAGTAAGCTGTGTAAAGACGTGGCTAATATGCCACCAAATATTTGTAACCCAGTGTACTTAGGCGAGCAAGCACAAGAGTTGGCAACTAATTTTGACAACATCACTGTTGATATTATTGGCGAAAAGCAAATGGCAGAACTAGGCATGAATTCTTACCTAGCTGTTGGCCGAGGTAGCGATAACGAATCAATTATGTCGATTATTAACTACAAAGGCGCCGCTGACGACCAAGCCCCTATTGTACTTGTTGGTAAAGGCTTAACGTTTGACTCAGGCGGTATTTCATTAAAACCAGGCGAAGGCATGGACGAAATGAAATACGACATGGGCGGCGCTGCAGGTGTTATTGGCGCAATGCGTGCACTTGCACAAATGCAATTGCCAATTAACGTTATTGGTGTTTTAGCTGGCTGTGAAAACATGCCTGGCTCAAACGCGTATCGCCCGGGTGATATTTTAACAACAATGTCGGGGCAAACAGTTGAAGTGTTAAACACCGACGCTGAAGGTCGTTTAGTATTGTGCGACGCACTAACGTACGTTGAACGTTTTAACCCGGATACGGTTATTGACGTAGCAACACTTACTGGCGCTTGTATTGTAGCCCTTGGCGCGCATGCGACTGGTTTACTATCAAACCATAACCCACTTGCACACGATTTATTAAAAGCGTCTGAGCAAAGTGGCGACCGCGCATGGCAATTACCGTTATGGGATGACTATCAAGATCAGCTAGAAAGCCCATTTGCTGACTTTACAAACTTAGGTGGACGCTCTGCGGGTACTATTACTGCGGCATGTTTCTTGTCTAAATTTACTAAAAAGTATCATTGGGCGCATTTAGATGTTGCCGGTACAGCGTGGCGCAGTGGCGCTAAAAAAGGCGCAACGGGTCGTCCTGTTCCAATGCTTACTCAGTATTTATTAAATAGAGCTGGCGTAAGTGAAGCTGCTCAAGATTAAACACACTGTTTAGCTACTTATAAGGCGCCGTTTGGCGCCTTATTTATTTGTGTATTAATTGAAGCAAACCCCGTTATATGGCAAAATCTGCCTCTTAATTTATGTATATCAATTTGGTATGCATTCAATGTCATGGGAAACCCCGATACAATGAACATGAACGCTAAATTTTTCGTTCTAAAGCAACAAGATGAGTCTAAAGCGAAGGCTGACGATCATTTTGCTTTGGCTGCTCAAATTGCGGCCGATCAGTATCGAAATGGGCAGCGTGTGTTTATTTGTGTTAACGATAACGAAGCAGCCTGTGCCATTGATGAAATAATTTGGGCATTCGATCCAGATAGTTTTGTGCCACATAATTTACAAGGTGAAGGCCCTAAAGGCGGCGCACCTGTAGAAATTGGTATTACGCCACCTGTTGGCAATCGTAAAGTTTTAATTAACTTGGCTACTCAGTTACCGGATTACATTCGTCGGTTTAACCAAGTTTTTGATTTTGTACCCGTAGAAGCAGCGGCTAAACAAGCAGCCCGCGAGCGTTTTAAAAAGCTACGCCAACTCGGTGCCAATCTCACCACGCAAGATATTAATAGCTAGCCAATCAGGCAAACTAACCAACTAATTTAAGTACTTATTTAAGGTTCTGTGTAATGGATAAAACCTACAATCCGCAAGATATTGAACAGTCTCTATATCAAGACTGGGAACAAAAAGGCTACTTTAAGCCATCTGGCAAAGGCGTACCATATTCAATTATGATCCCGCCGCCAAATGTCACTGGTAGCTTACACATGGGCCACGCCTTCCAAGATACAATAATGGATACCCTAACGCGTTTTAAACGTATGCAAGGTAACAACACATTATGGCAAGTAGGTACTGACCACGCAGGTATTGCAACGCAAATGTTAGTTGAGCGTAAACTGCATGCCGAAGAAGGCAAAACACGCCACGATTTAGGCCGCGAAGATTTTATTAATAAAATCTGGGAATGGAAAAAAGAATCGGGCGGCACTATTACCAAGCAACTTCGTCGCCTTGGCGCATCGGTTGATTGGGATCGTGAACGCTTTACCATGGACGATGGCCTATCTGAAGCCGTTAAAGAAGTGTTTGTACGCCTTCACAAAGAAAACCTAATTTACCGTGGTAAACGCCTAGTAAACTGGGATCCTAAATTACACACTGCTATTTCTGATCTTGAAGTTGAAAACAAAGACAAAAAAGGCCACATGTGGAACTTACGTTACCCACTAGCTGATGGCGTTACAACGCAAGACGGAAAAGACTACATAGTAGTAGCAACTACCCGTCCAGAAACCATGCTTGGCGACTCAGGTGTTGCAGTAAACCCTGATGACGAACGCTACATAGATTTAATCGGTAAAGAAATTTTATTACCTATCGTTAATCGTCGTATTAAAATTGTTGCTGACGAACATGCCGATAAAGATAAAGGTACGGGCTGTGTAAAAATAACCCCAGCGCACGACTTTAACGATAACGAAGTGGGCAAGCGTCATCAAATGCCGATGATCAACATTTTCGATAAAGACGCCGCTATTCTTACCCAAGGTGAAACATACACCTTTGACGGTAAAGAGCTTGAGTTTGATGCGCCAATTCCTGAGCGCCTACACGGCCTTGATCGTTTTGCAGCGCGTAAAGCAATTGTGGCAGAATTTGAAGAACTTGGCCTACTTGAAAAAGTTGAAGACCATGGTTTAACGGTTCCTTACGGCGATCGCTCTGGTGTGGTAATTGAGCCACTACTTACCGACCAATGGTATGTACGTGTTGCACCACTTGCTGAGCCTGCAAAAGACGCTGTTAAAAACGGCGATATTCAATTTGTACCTAAGCAATACGAAAACATGTACTTCTCGTGGATGAACGATGTACAAGATTGGTGTATTTCACGCCAGCTTTGGTGGGGTCACCGTATCCCAGCTTGGTACGACAATGAAGGTAACGTATTTGTTGGTCGCGACGAAGCTGAAGTACGCCGTGAAAACAACATTGCAGATAGTGTAACGCTAAGCCAAGACGAAGACGTACTTGATACGTGGTTCTCATCAGCGCTTTGGACGTTCTCTACACAAGGTTGGCCAGAAAATACCGATGATTTAAAAACCTTCCACCCGTCTGACGTGTTGGTAACTGGTTTTGATATTATTTTCTTCTGGGTTGCGCGCATGATTATGATGACGCTGCACTTTGTAAAAGACGAAAATGGCAAACCACAAGTTCCGTTTAAAACCGTGTATGTAACTGGCTTAATACGTGACGACAATGGCGATAAAATGTCTAAGTCAAAAGGTAACGTACTTGACCCACTAGACATGATTGACGGCATTGAACTTGAAGACCTAGTACAAAAACGTACTGGTAACATGATGCAGCCAAAACTTGCCGCTAAAATCGAAAAAGATACGCGTAAAGTATTTGCAGGCGGTATTGAAGCACACGGCACCGACGCCCTTCGCTTTACCCTTGCTGCAATGGCATCTACCGGTCGTGATATTAACTGGGATATGAACCGCCTTGAAGGTTACCGTAACTTCTGTAACAAATTATGGAACGCGAGCCGTTACGTATTAATGAATACAGAAGAGCAAGACTGTGGTTTTGCAAACGGTGCTCAAACGGAGCTTTCATTAGCTGACCGCTGGATTTTAGGTCAATATGAAGCAACCGTTAAAACCTACACAGAGCATTTAGATAACTACCGTTTTGACTTAGCTGCTAACACACTTTACGAATTCACTTGGAACCAGTTTTGTGATTGGTACTTAGAGCTAACTAAGCCGGTATTATTTAAAGGTAATGAAGCGCAGCAACGTGGTACATGTAATACACTTATTACCGTACTTGAAAGCTTACTGCGTTTAATGCACCCAATGATGCCATACATCACTGAAACTATTTGGCAGCGTGTTGCACCACTTGCAGGCCTTGAAACAGCAAACACCAGCATTATGGTTCAGCCGTTCCCTGTATATAATGAAGCAAGCGTTGATGCTAAAGCGATGGACGACTTAGAGTGGGTTAAACAATTCATTTTAGCTATTCGTAATATTCGTGGTGAAATGGATATTAGTCCAAGTAAACCACTTAGCGTATTACTTGCTAATGCATCGAGCGACGACGTGCGACGCATTGAAGAAAACAAATCATTTTTAGCATCACTTGCAAAAATTGAAGAGTTTACAATGCTTGAAAACAAAGACGACGCACCAGCATGTGCAACGTCTTATGTTGGCAACCTTGAGATCATGATCCCAATGGCGGGCTTAATTGATGTGGAAGCCGAGCTTTCGCGTATTAATAAGCAACTCGAAAAAGCAGAAAAAGGCCTAGCACAAGTGCAAAACAAACTCGCTAACGAAAAGTTTGTAAACAACGCACCTGAAGCTGTACTTGCTAAAGAAAATGCAAAACTGGCTGAATTTAGCGATGCTAAAACTAAGCTACTTGAGCAAAAAACTAAAATAGAAAGCTTATAAGCTTTCATAAAATGCCTATTAACACTATTTAATAGGCATTAAAAAAGCCGCTCACTTTAATTAAAGTGAGCGGCTTTTTTGTGCCCTGTGATTAACCACAAGACACTTCTACATTAAAACTTGTAGTTGTACTGAGCACCAATAAGTACTGCATTACCTTCTGATTCAAACTCAAATCCATCTTCTTCAAAGTTCTGAGTTTTACCACGGATAATACTTACACCAAGGTCAACGTTAGAGTTTTGATCAATTGTGTAGTTACCACCGAATGAAAGCCAGAAACGATCGGTATCTGGGATAGAGATCGACAGGTGATCTTGTGATACTGGAGACTGATCAAATGCTACACCAGCACGAAGTAATAAATCTTCGTTATATTGGTAATCTGAACCAACAGCGAAACGGTATGAATCAGAGAAGCTTTCATCTTTATTAAATGCGCTAAACTTATCGCCAGTTGGAGCTGTAACTTGTGCTTCTAATGAATCAAAGCTACTCCAACCTGTCCATAAAATACTGTAATGAAGACCAAGTTTTTCATCTAACTGATGAGAACCTGAAAACTCAGCTATTGCAGGAAGTGTGATTTCGACAGAGCCAGGTAGTTCAGCTCCATTCAATCCACCAAAAGCTGTTGGTATTTGATTCGAGTATTCACCTTCGAATGTAATATCTGTTTCTGTACGATAATTAAAACCAAAACGGCTATTATCATCTAGCTGATACATTAAACCAACATTTAAAGCGTAACCTGTATCATCACCTTCCAAGTTCACAACTTCATTATTTGCAGCAAATGGTAAACCAGAGCCAGCATGACGCACTATTGTTGCGTCAGCGTAAATTACGTTTAAGCCAATACCATAGCTAAACTTTTCAGTAACTTTATAAGCAACGCTTGCATTTAAGTTAACGGTGAAGATTTCTGTTTTACCAGCAATCTGTCCTGCTGAGTAGTCATCGTCAAAGTCTGTTGACAAACCAAAGTTAGAAAATGCACCAAAACCAATCGATACTTTATCGTTGTAAGGCATAGTAAAGTAAGCTGCTGGTACCACTGCACTTGGTGCAATGCTATCGTCATCTAATGAAGATTGATCAATACCAGCTGGCGCGCCTTCACCTTCTAAGCTTACATCTGGAATTACACCAATAGCAGCAACACTTAGTTGCTTTTCTTTAAATAAAGTCATTAGTGCAGGGTTACGTGCAACTACAGACGCGTCGTCTGCGATAGAAGCTTCACCAGCGTATGCACGGCCTAAACCCGATGCATTTTGCTCTGATAATTGAAACGCAGCTGCAAAGCTATCAGCTGAAACAAATGCAAGCGAAGCTGCAATAATAGTTTTAGAAAATTTCATTGTTGAGTCCTTAACCAAACTGACCGTCTGGGTACTATGTGTGTTGTTATTAGGATTTAAAACTTTGCTACACTACCTTAATTTTTTGTAAAAAACTCTATGAAAGTGTCAAAAAACAGCAAAAAAACCGATTTTTAACCACATTTTAACGACAAATTAACGGTAATTTAAAACTCATCGGACTAGAAGTATGGTATTAGAGCAAACACTCTAAATGTAATTAATTATCATTTAGATTGACTTGAAATTAGTAGCAACTTACACTCATTATAAAATCGCAATGGAAGTAAAACTGTGATCATTTTATTTATTATTACAGGGCTAATATTTTGTGGGGCGAGTGTGTTTTGCTTTTACAAAGCAAACTACTGCGCATGTACTCAAGCAGGACAATGCGATAACCCCGTAAACCATTATTGGTTAGGGGCAATGTTAAATGCGTTGATCTCTTTAGCGCTGTGTTGTTTTGCATTGCACGTAGAGCTAGGCACTTTGTTATGGTTAACACTGATGGGAAATTGCTTTTTGGGTGCGTTTATTTCTGCAAAACAAACTAAAAAAAGGCAATGCAGTAAGGCTAGTTCAGCAAATGCTCTTTTAGCAGGCGAGACAAATTAATCTGATAATCTAAGGGCTTAACACTTGATAGTATTTTAAGCTCTTGGGTGTGCTCACTTAAATCTATGTCTTTCGGTGTAACATGATGATTGTGCTTAGCATTATAAAATAGCTTAATTTTAGGTTTAATAGGATTTAATACGTTCCCTTCAAGCACTAAGGCTAAACGTTCATTCGTTAATTTTACAATAGTTCCTACCGGATGAACCCCTAAACACTTTATAAAACGTTGTACTAACTCACCATCAAACAATTGCTTATTGGCTAATAAGTACCGCAATGCGTTGATTGGTTCATCACCATCTTGATGCATTCTATCGGCAGTCATTGCATCGTACACATCTACAATTGCCATTATACGCGCTGGACGACTTAACTTCTCTGCCTGTAGGCCTCGCGGATAACCAGAGCCATCTAAGCGCTCATGATGATTCACTATCATATCAAGCATAAGGGGTGTTATACCCTTCTCGCCTTTAACTAAACCCAAACCTTGCGCTACATGCTTTTTAATCGCTAAGAGCTCATTATTAGTAACCTTAGTTGGCTTTGAAAATATACCCTGCGGTAATTTAGCTTGGCCTAAATCATGAAGTAACGCGCCCATGGCAAGCTCTTGCACAACAGCCATTTTGTACCCTAAGTATTTAGCAAATACAGCGGTAAAAATGGCGCAGTTGATCATATGCCGCCAGTTATAGCTGTGTTTATCTTTTATACGAGTAAGAATAGTCATGGCGTTGGCGTTACGAAAAACTGAGCTGACTATTTCGCTGGCTATTTCATCAAGCACTTTTATATTAACACTCAGGCCAGATGTTAAGTCACCGTATAACGACTGTAGCTTTCGGCCATGCTGATCGTAATTGACACTCGCTTTAGCAAATTCTTGTTCAATTGAGATTGCTATAGGTGTTTTTTCGGCTTTTTGCTGGCTATTAGATGTTTTAGGTTTGCTTTGAGGCTTATATTTGGCAGGAACTGGGGCATCGCCTTTAGCAAAATCTATAAGCAGCTCAAGCACCCCTTCAGAGACTAAACGCTTAATAATAGATCTATCGCGTACTAAGCCACTGGTCTTAATTTTTATGCTATTGATCCCTTCATGTTGCTTAGTAACGCTATCAACATACATACCAGGAGTAAGCTCAGACACGGGCAAAGTAATTAGCATAAAGGCGGGATTTTTCTATTAAGGAATATGTACCTTAAATAGCATTAATTAAGCCTAAAAGTCTAGTTTTTGAGTTGTAAGTAGTTATATATAACTAAAACCATTATTTACAGCCCTATTAGAGCTGCACTGTAATTCTGATTATTTTACTTTTTAATAATTAAACGCTTTCATCTCAACTACACTAAATTGCTTATCACTAAAAAGCAGGTGATTTAGTTATAAAATTTATCTAATCATTATAAAAAAGCGAACTTTATTAACCTTTCTTGAACATAATATTGTTTTGCCTCGGTCTCAATATACACAGCACTTAATAACAACTGCTTTAAATTCTTAAGAGTACTAATATATGACAAAACTAAACCACCCCGTATCAAACCTAAGTGTGGCTGCAATAAACACAGCCTCGCCTTTGGGTCATATATTAAAAGTAGCCGCTCCACTGCTCGATAGCTTATTAGGTATAAATAAACTGCGTGATATATACCTCTCTAATAATTTATCGGGTTTAGATAAGCAGGAGTTTAGTGAAAAGCTTTTAAATGTATTGGGTATTAATGTACTTGGCGCACAAAGTGTTATTAACAAAATACCTAAGCAAGGCCCTTGCATAGTAGTATGTAACCATCCTTATGGCATGATTGAGGGCGTAATAATTGCCAAATTACTCACCCATTATCGTAGCGATACTAAAGTAATGGCTAACGTTGGTTTAAAAATATTTACAGAAATTAAAGATTATTTTATTTTTGCCAATCCGCTAAAACCAAAAGCAGCCATTAATACCAGTGCAATTAAACAGTGTTTTAAACATGTAAATAACGATGGTTTACTTGTGGTTTTTCCTGCTGGCAGGGTTTCGTTTTTTCAATCAAAAAAACAACGTGTAACCGACGGTCAATGGAATCGCTTAGCGGCTCAACTAGCCTTAAAAACACAAGCCCCTTTATTACCTGTGTTTATTAGTGGTCAAAATAGCCCTATGTTTTACAATTTGGGACGTATTTACTACCGATTTAGATTATTAATGCTAATACGTGAATTACTTAAAATTCAAAAAAGGTCCATTAATTTAGGTGCTGGTAATTTACTTACACCCAAGTTATTAAATAAATTTGAGAAAACTGACGACATTAACGATATTGCGCGCCTGCTTTGCTATTTAAACGATGAACGCTTTGTAACACCTTGGCAAGACGATGCCCAATCAATGCAACTAAAAGCGATTATGCAGGATGTCGATAAAACAAAAATGACGAGTGAACTTGCTAGCTTACCAAGCGAGCAGCACTTATTAGACTTCAAAAGTTACTCCGTTTATTACGGTTATCAAGATCAAATACCTAATTGTGTTGCTGAAATAACACGCCTTAGAGAAATAACCTTTCGTACATTAAACGAAGGAAGCGGCGAGCCATGTGATACCGATAAGTTTGACGCAAGCTACATGCATTTATTTATTTTTGATCATAAAAATGAAGAGATTATTGGAGCTTATCGAATTGGACAAACTGATTTATTACAAAAAAATAGCGACGTGAGCGCCCTTTATTTATCGCAAATGTTTAATTTTGAACCCTCTTTTATTAATCAACAACAGCCGTGCTTGGAAATGGGTCGCTCGTTTATAGTTCAAAAACATCAAGGCAGTTACCATGGCTTATTACTGCTATTTAAAGGGATCGGTGCGTTTATGGCGCATAACCCACGTTATAGGACTTTATATGGCACGGTTTCATTAAGTAAGCTTTACGACCCTCGTTCTGTCGCAATCATTGACCATGCTATGGTTAATAATAAACAAGGTGTTAGCGCCAATACGCCTTTTAATAATAAAATTCATCCAGAGTTTGAAGACTTCATTAATGATCACGCGTTAAACATAGATCATGTATCAACATTGGTTATGGGAATAGAAGAAGATAAAAAAGACATACCGATTTTATTAAAGCAATATCATAAGCTAGGCGCTCAATTTCATTGTATGGGAATTGACAGTAACTTTAATCACACCCCTGGATTACTTTTAAGTGTGCACCTACCAAGTGCGCCTGAAAAGCTACTTAAGCTCTACCTTGGTGATAAAAAAGATGATTATATAAATCACTCATAATTTTCATCTGCTGTATTAATACAGCAGATGAAAATAGAGCAACAAAAAAGTCGACGCAATTAATTGCGTCGACTTTTTTAGTTATGTAACAGCTATAAAAATATTTAGTTAAGCTGTAGCCACTTTTAAACAACTAATGCTGCTAATGAGCTGAGACTGCTTATCAAAATAATTAAAGCGTATAGTGTTACCAACTTTAATATGGCTAATACTGACTGTCATTGCATCTTCTCTTTGCATATTTACACCATATTGGCCTTGCTCGGCTTTGCTGTAATGAAATGCTAAAAACTGCTCACTTGCAGGATATCTTAAGTCAATAAGTTGCTTAAATTGTTGTTTACGCTTTTGTGTAACTGTTTCTAGCTCAACGCCAGACGACGTTGCAAGCGATTCAACTTGGCAATCGATTAATTGTTTTGTGTCCCATCGAACAAAAGCGATGTGACCATTATTTAGCGATAATTTATCCGGAAAAATACACAATTTAAAAGGCGCGTAACCCGATAAATCCATATTTTTTAATTGAGACAATGCAGGGGTATTATTGCTTAGTAAATGCGGGATTAAGAGGCCTCTGCTGTGCTTTACGGCAGTTATATCAAATGCACTTTGATAATCGTTTAATAAAGCTAATGTTTGCCCCCAATGCGATACACCAAGCCAAGTACCACCGCCTTGCGGATCGATAGGGTAAATTGCGTTATCTGTGTGCTTACTCGGGGCGAGTGCCATTTCTCGCGTTTTTTGTTCATCACGATTAAAAAACAACTCGTAGCCATCATCAGTTAGGAAGTAACTTAAAGTGCACATATTAACTTTGCAGTGATTTTAATTGGCTTTGTTGGCTTTTTTCTCTCAAAAAAGTAGCTGTACTTGGTGCTAACCCAAAGTTCTGGTCGAATGATGCTTTTTGTGCAAAGGTAATTTGTGAAATCATCGCATAGTGATGTACTGCATGGCTTCCTACAAATATAAGCTCTCGTGCTAATGAGGTTGTTACAGTTTGTACATTTTTACTTTTAATTGATACTTCGCTTGAAAGTAACAGCGGTTTATTAAAATCATCTGTACTTAGCTGTTCAATCCACGATGCTATCTCGGCAATTTTTTTTATAGCTTCACAGGGGTTACTTTCAATATTACTGCCGCGTAGGCGACTATCGTAATCAATATTATTTATACCAAAGCCCGTTATTAAAGATTGGTAATGATCGATAATGTGGCGCATATGTGACCCAGCTGAACTAATGAAATTAGGAGCAACGATTTGCGAATAATCCTCTTTAGTTACACTTTCAAGATAAGCATGTCCTTGAGCGAGTATTTCTAACTGACTATTTAACATTGAATCGGTTTTCCTCATTTATAATTTCGTCGTATATGCATACATAACGTTAGATAACATTTTGAATAATGCAATTTTGCATTGTATAAATAACTAGAAAGCTGTTCTTACAATAAAATTTCAAAATTTATGCAGTAATACATTTTTAAATACAAAAGTAATTAATGAGAAGCTAGATAATATAGAAAGGAATATTAGTAGATGTAAAAGCAAATGGCGCTCTCGGTAGGGATCGAACCTACAACTCAGCCTCCGGAGGGCCACGTGATATCCATTTCACCACGAGAGCACATTTGTTGCCGCCACACCAACTCGCGATATCAGTGCTTTAGCATCAGCAATGATAAAGAGATCTTTAAATAAATACCAGTAACATCAGCTTATATGCTTATTAATTAAACTCTTTTAAATAAAACACTTCACAATGGCTTAAAAACACGCTATTTATTCTTATTGAATAGGAAACAGTAACGGTTTAGTAACATTGAAACTATGATTGTCGCTGTGCGGATGGATTTAATACGAGGAAATAATGATGAGTTTAATGTCTACTGAGCAAGTTGCTGAGTTTTTAGGTGTAAAAGTAGAGCGTGTAAAACGTCTCTCTAGAGAAAGTTTATTAATTGCTAAATCAGAAGATGAAAATGGTGAACCACAATTTGATACAGCCGAAGTAACAAAATACAAAGAGCTCGCCGAGCGCTTTGGTGGTCTTTAACATCTATAAAAAAGTATTATTAACGAGTTTAGTTAGCTGCGCGCGTAACATTACAGATTTACTAGTTATGCTGCGCTCTTCATACCAGCCAATACATAACACTAAAAAAAACAGCTTATAGTAATTCAGCTTATCCATTGAAGGATTAAACGTTTTTGTTTTATCAACGCTATTTTTATAGCTATTTAATAACGCTGTTTCACTGCTCTCATTAAGATTAAAGCTCACTGCAAGGGCTGCCAAATCAAAATACACATCGTTAGTTTGTGCATATTCAAAGTCAATTAAATACATGCCTGAAGCATTTACAATAATGTTGTCTTTTACTAAGTCGTTATGACAAAAACCTGCATTAAATGACATAGCTGCAACTGCTTTGAGTGCCTTCTCTATTTGAGGTTTATATTGCGTATATACGCCGGTGTTTTGATAAAAATGAAGCTCTTTAGCTATATCCATTGGCGCGGTAGACACTTTGTAATTGTGCACTTGAGCAAGTTTATTAATAAAGCTAAGCGTTATATCCGATTGCCCGCTCTTGCCTTCAATATAATTAAATACCGCACGACCATTTTCTTTATCAAGCCAAATAGGCGCAGGACATATATTAAGCTCACTTAAAAAGCGCTGCGCTTCAAGGCCGTCACTTGGCCAATGGCTTTTATAACACTTTAATAAATACCCTTGTTGCTCGGTACGTATTAAAAAATTATCGTTACTAAAGCCATTAAGTAATCGCTCGCTTGAAACAATGCTTGTGGGCTCTATAAACGCACTACACATTTTTACTAACTGAGTATGCTCAATCATTGATTAAAGCTGTGCTAGAGGCTTAGCTTGGCTTTGTTCGTACTCTTCGTACCAGGTTTTAAAGCCCCACGCTGCCATAATGGTATAAAATATAAAGAGTGCTAGCGTTGGGTAATAGCCTTTTTCGTAATATAAATACATAGAAGCAGCATCTATTACAATCCAGTACAGCCAGTTTTCGAGGACTTTTTTAGCCACTAAGTAAGTAGTTACTACGGCAAAACACGTTGTAAAGCTATCAAGATAAGCAAAATCGGCATGAGTATAGTTTTGCATAACGTAACCAATACCTATTGCAGCTACGGTTGTTAAACTAATTAAAACAGCATGACGGTTTATCGACCACGATGTAATATTTAAATTTGCAGCCTTGCCTTTACGCCATACAACCCAGCCAAATACAGCCATATACATATAATAAAAATTAAGTAATGACTCCATAAGCAATGCGCCATTCCAGTACATTATTGTATAAATGAGCGTGCTAAAAAATGCCGCTGGCCAACACCATAAGCTTTCTTTTATTGCTAATAATAAATAAGCCATCGACAACCCTACCGCAATATATTCCCAATGCGACATTGCTGTAAAACCACTTAAGGTTTGTGTTAAAAAGTCCATATTATGCAGTTACCGTTTAGTTGTGCCGATTGTTATACCAATCTGCTTATATACGGGGTCTATTTAACGTTAAGAAAATTACGCTAGAACTAGGCAAAAATTTTTGTATCTAGTTGTT
>NZ_PJBK01000101.1:0-276273 GCF_002836155.1 Pseudoalteromonas sp. GutCa3
CTATGTGAAAGTAGGACATTACCAGGCTTCAAATTCAGTCGAAGGACTTTAATCTTAATAATTAAAAATAAGAAAATTGAAAAGAATTTTCTTGGTGACAATAGCGTTTTGGACCCACCTGAATCCATGCCGAACTCAGTAGTGAAACGAAACAGCGCCGATGATAGTGTAGCATTTGCTATGTGAAAGTAGGACATTACCAGGATTTAATTAAGAGAAACCCGTTACAGCAATGTAACGGGTTTTTTGCTTTTTGAAATTAGTAAAACTCAGCATACTAAGAGATGATACGATTAATAATAGTGTAGTATTTCACTGTGACTCTCTACCGCTGTGGGCACTACGACATCCTACTGCGTAGCGCACCGACTTCACATTGTAGAGCGCTCGAATTTAAGATTCGGGCTTCTTTATGTCTGCAGAAAAGTGAAGTACGCGCAATTAACACACACTCACATCAACACCTATCACGTAGGTCGGGCGAGCGTAGCGACTCCCGACGCTAAAATCATAAAAATCTCCGCTCGACAATGAGTTCGTAGCATTTGCACTGTGACTCTCCACCGCAGTGGGCATCATGACATTACCAGGATTTAATTAAGAGAAACCAAATACAGTAATGTGACGTTTTTTCTATTTAAATTTAGTAAAATCTCACCGTTAAATTCGACAACAAAACTAGGTGCACTTAATCGCGCGTGTTAAAATCCAATTTTTATGAATGACGATATAGAGGTCTAGATTGCCTACAGCTGATTACCAAAAGGTGCTTGATGAAATAGCACATGAAGTACGTCCTTTATTATCACAAGGGAAAGTAGCTGATTATATACCGGCGCTTGCCGAGGTTGATCCGGAACAATTTTCTATCGCTATTTATACAACTGATGGTGAAACTGTATGTGCGGGGGATTGTTCTCAACGCTTCACTATTCAATCAGTTTCTAAAGTTATGACACTTACTATGGCACTACAGCGTTATGGTGATGAACTTTGGCACAGAGTCGGAAAGGAACCCTCAGGTACAGCCTTTAACTCGCTTACACAGCTTGAGTTTGAAAAGGGGATTCCTCGTAACCCATTCATCAATGCAGGCGCAATTGTAACGTGTGATGCGTTATATAGCCGCTTATCTGCGCCAATGCATTCTATGCTCGAAACTTTCAGGTTATTAGCTGGTAATAGAGGCATAGTAATTGATAAAAAAGTCGCTAATTCAGAGTATGAGTTCAGGCACCGAAATGCTGCTATGGCACATTTAATGAAGTCGTTTGGTAATTTTGAAAACGAAGTTGATGATGTTTTGTGGGCTTACTTTAACTTTTGTTCTATTGAGCTCAACTGTATTGAATTAGCAAAAGCTTATAATTTTTTAGCTAATAAAGGTGTTGATAATCGATCGGGCAATCGTGTTTTAAGTAGTCGTCAGAATAAACAGCTTAATTCGCTTTTATTCACGAGTGGTTTATATGATGCTGCGGGTGATTTTGGTTACAGAGTGGGCATGCCAGGTAAGTCGGGAGTGTCAGGAACTATTTTAGCTGTGTTACCAAATAAGTTTACTGTAGCTGTTTATTCTCCGGGGCTTAATTCGTTTGGTAATTCGGTTGCAGGAATTGCAGCGCTGGAACTGCTATCTAAAAAGCTCGATATTTCTATTTTTTAGGAAATCGATAGGGAGCAATAATTGCTCCCACCGTTATTTATTGTTCCCAATAAACTTGTTCTAAACAATCTTCACGTTCAGGTAAACCACGAGATAAACGCGGAGAGTGCTGAACTAATACTTCATAGCTCGCTCGGTTAGCATATTTACTAATTTGCGATAGTGACGAGTAAGTAATAGCTTGTTGCTGATGTTTAGCTGAGTTTGCCACATTAAGCTTATGGTAAACATTCGCTGACAAATCATGAAGCACAGCCGCAAGTGCGCAATCACCTGCACCATTGGTGTTTTTGATTGAATCAGGTCCACCCATAAATGGGGCCGTATGACTATATGCTCTGATAGGTTCATCACACTCATCTTTACGCATAGCTCGTGAGAATTCGTAACGGTTAAAATCAGGTATGGCGCCTGGTAGTAACGGGTATTCGGTTTCACGCTTTAAGCTTTCGTCTACGTAGCCGGCCATAAATAAGCCTTTTTCGCCAGCGGTACAAATAACTAAGTCTACCCAATCAAGTGCTTTATCAGCAGCTAGAAGAGGATCTTCAAAACCTGTAATAGCTAAACCTTCTTCTTCGTTCATAGCAAGAATATCAACATGCTTTTCAACAAAGTTTGCCCACCAAGTAGGGTCTTGTTCAATTAAGAACTTAGTACCGAGTGTAAGCACAACTGGCACACCTGCGTCATTAGCGTATTTTACCGCTTGCATAGTGGCTTCAGTCATTGTTTCGCTACCTTGAGTACGCATAAGATAGGCACTAATCACTAACGCTGATGAATTCTCAATAAGGTCTTTATCGATAGATTCAGGACGTAAGTGATTCATTAGGCCTGCACTTATTGCAAAAGTACGCTCACCGGTTTCATCAATTAATGTAAAACAACGGCCTACAGGCCCATCAACTGGTTGAAGGTAGTTTAAGTCTACACGGCTTGAGGTATTACATAAAAAACGGTAAGCGTAGCTACCTATTTTTATATTTTCGCTCATTACGCCTAATAAAACTGAGCGATCATCTGCAAGTACAGAGTAGTTGTGCATAGTGTTACCAATGGTTCCACCGGCAAACTCAAAATCAACCATATTGTTTAATTTTAAACGATCGTATAAGGCGTTTGTTGTATCGCTATCAATAACTTGCGACATCCCCCTACGTAGTTGAAATTCGTCAAGGAAAGCTTGATCAACTTTTGCCTCTATATCAACAACGATCTGATCGATACCCGTAATATAACTACGTTGTAATCGCTCTGTTGCGTTAAGTTGATTGGTAAGTGGATCTTTGGCTTCCACTGGAAAATAATGTTTATGCCTGCGGCGTCCAGGAAATTTCATTTGCTACCCGTGTTGTGAGCTAAATAAAAAAAGCGTGAGATTATAGCGTAAATCAGCACGAGTGAGCCATTACAAACGGGTAAATATTGTTTTATTTTTGGAATAAAGTAATGAATGGCGCACTTTAGAGTGCTAACTAGGTATAATTACAGCATAAAAGGCTATTTAAGTAGAAATAATGAACGAACCATTTGATGATTCCTACTGGATGGAACAAGCGCTTTTGTATGCAAAGCAAGCAGAGCTGCTTGATGAAATTCCGGTTGGAGCAATTGTAGTCAAAGATAACCAGCTAGTTTCAGTCGGGTATAACCGCTCAATAACGGATAATGACCCATCTGCCCATGCCGAAATGATTGCAGTGCGAGAAGCTGGAAAAGTCCTTAACAATTACCGCTTAATTGATTGCACCCTATACGTAACGTTAGAGCCTTGTTCTATGTGTGCGGGATTGTTAGTGCATAGCAGAATAAAGCGTTTAGTATTTGGAGCAGTCGATGCTAAAACAGGGTCTGCGGGTTCAATTATGAATTTATTACAAGAGCCTAAGTTAAATCATCAAGTTGAGGTGTGTGGTGGTGTTTTGGCACAGCAGTGCGGTGATACTATTTCGAATTTTTTTAAACGTAGAAGAGCGCAAATTAAAGCAGCTAAGAAAGCTGCTCGTGATGAACAAATAAATAAGCCTAACTAAAGCTAACTAGCGATTGGCTCTATTTCTGATTCAGCCATTTGCTGCATAGCAAACATTCGGCGACGCCAGATGATTTTTTTGTGTAGTTTTCGCAACATAACACGACGACGTGTGGCCGTTGAATAAATGACATTGCGTTTTAATCTTTGTGTGCGTCTACGTTTTAGCATGTTTTCTCCTAATGCAAGAGTGAGAAAGGCACGGGTATATCTTATAAAATAATGATATACAATTAACACACATTAGTGATCATTTGGTGACAAGTAAACAGATATTTAATTTACTTAAATTTTGCTTACTGACATACTCAATAAACGGGTACTTATATTAATCTTAGCCATTGTTTTCACTCGACTGTTCGGGTTCGATTATAGGTTGTTGTTTTTCTGTTTGAGCTTCATCTGCCTTACTTTTTACTTCACTTTTTTCGTTTAGTTTTAGCTCAGTATCAGTGCTCAACTCTGTAATTGGTTCTGGCTCAGGCTCTGCAGCAATAGCATCATTTTCATCTAGCCAAACAAGTGCATCGTAATAGCGACGAATATTATCGACATATTTAACAGCTACATCGCCTCGGGCATAACCGTAGCGAGTTTTACGGTAATAGCGCTTTTTAATTAATAGCGGTAGGCGTTTTTTTACATCAGCCCATTTGTCAGGACTTGCGCCTTGCTGTTCGGTAATTATACGTGCGTCGTTAACGTGCCCCCAACCTACATTGTATCCGGCCAAAGCAAGCCATGTGCGGTCGGGTTGCGGGATACGGTCAGGAATACGTTTAATAAGCTTGCTTAAGTATTTAGCGCCACCACGAATGTTTTGCTCTGGTTCTAACCGGTTAGTAACACCTACTTGTTTGGCTGTACTGCGAGTTAGCATCATGATGCCGCGCACACCTGTTGGTGATTTAGCGCGAGGATTCCACATAGATTCTTGATAGCTTAGTGCCGCTAATAACCGCCAGTCAAGGCTACCTGCATATTGTTCAAACCATGGCTGGTATGTTGGTAAGGTTTCTTTAATTGCTTCGATATAAGCAAGGGTATTTACATAGTTAAATTGGCGTACGTGACCAAAGTATTTTTCTTCAAGTACATAGAGCTGGTTACTTTGCTTAACGTCACCAAAAAATGGCACCAACAACGCATATAAAGAGTCGTCTTTAGATTTATTAAGTATCCATGCAATCGGGTCGTTATGGCTAACTGAAAAACCAATGCTTAAATTTGGGTGATAACGGCGAAACAGCGATAGCGTATGCGTATCAGCGAGTGTGTAATCTATCTCGCCATCAATAACTGCTTGAAGTAGTTCTTCTTCATCAAACTCTTCGCTTTCTATCCAAGTGAGATCTGGATTGTTCTTCTTCATTTTTTGTAGAGTAAGCGAGTGGCTACTTTTAGCTATAACCGTAAAGTTGCCATCTAAATCGTCAAACTCTCGAGGACGAACGCGCCCTTGTTTATAAACTAACTTTTGGCTGATTGTTCTGTAAGTTGGTCCGTAACGGTATTGCTCTGCACGGGTTTTATTATAGGTAAGTCCTGACGCTATTAAGTCTAAATCACCGCTTTCAAGGCGTTCAAACATGTCAGATAAGTTAAAGAAAGGGACTATTTCAAGCTCTACACCTAAATATTCAGCGAAGGCTTGAGATAACTCATATTCAAAGCCTTGCTCACCTTGAACGGCTTGATAATAATTACTAGCACTGGCAAGGGTACCCACACGTATTTTATTGTGTTCTTTTATTTGGGCGAGTTGAGTTGGCTGCTCTTGCATATCGCATGCACATAACAGCATAACTAAAGTAATGATTATTATTAGTTTTTCTTTCAACATTGAGTGCCCCTTAAGCTCGCCAGCCACTGTTATAGCAAAACTAAGCTATCGCGTCACTTTACGTTTTATTTTATTAACCAAAAGAGGCTATAAATAAAGCTAAAAAGTTAATTTTATGAAAAGCGTAATTTTGAGTTAAATCTGAATGCTAATTGGACTATAATGCGTGCCTAAAATATCGTTCAATCCCTAACCCCGGATGAAATTACCTATGTTGATCCTACGTGGTGCACCAGCACTGTCAGAGTTCAGAGTTAATAAAATTTTAGCGCGTTGCCAACAATCGCAACTTCCAGTCACTAACGTATACGCCGAGTATGCTCACTTTGCCGATTTAACATCGCCGTTGAGTAGCTCCGAGCAAACCAAGCTTGAAAAACTATTAACTTACGGTCCAACTATTGCTGAGCATACCCCAGCTGGCAAACTTGTACTTGTTACACCTCGCCCAGGTACCATTTCACCTTGGGCATCTAAAGCAACCGATATTGCCCATAACTGTGGTTTAAAACAGGTTCACCGTGTTGAACGCGGTATTGCTTATTATGTTGAAGGTGACTTAAACGCAGAACAACTTGCACAAGTAATTGCGTTATTGCACGACCGTATGACCGAAGCCACGCATAGTGAGCTTGAAGATGCTGCACAACTGTTTCGCAGTGATGCACCGCGCCAAATGTCGTCTGTTGATATTTTAGGCGGCGGACGCGAAGCATTAGCAATAGCTAATGTTGAGCAAGGTTTTGCCCTTGCTGATGACGAAATAGATTACTTGGTAGAAAACTTTATAAAGTTAGGACGTAACCCTAACGACATCGAATTGTTTATGTTTGCACAAGCAAACTCAGAGCATTGTCGCCATAAAATATTTAATGCTGACTGGACAATTGATGGAAAAGAGCAGCCAAAATCGCTGTTTAAAATGATTAAAAATACGTTTGAGTTAAATCCTGAAAATGTATTGTCGGCGTATAAAGATAACGCGGCAGTAATGAAAGGCTCAAAAGCGGGTCGCTTCTTCCCAAATGCGCAAGGTGAATATGCGTATCATCAAGAAGACATTGAAATACTAATGAAAGTTGAAACTCATAACCACCCAACAGCTATTGCGCCATTCTCTGGTGCGGCTACAGGTTCTGGTGGTGAGATTCGCGATGAAGGCGCAACTGGTCGTGGCTCTAAGCCAAAAGCAGGTTTAGTTGGCTTTACTGTATCAAACTTACGTATTCCAGGTTACGAGCAACCATGGGAAAGCGATTTTGGTAAGCCGAGTCGTATTGTTAACGCGCTTGATATAATGACAGAGGGTCCACTAGGTGGCGCTGCATTTAATAATGAGTTTGGTCGTCCTAACTTATTAGGCTACTTCCGTACTTACGAAGAAAAAGTAACAAGCCATAATGGCGAAGAAGTACGTGGTTACCATAAACCAATTATGCTTGCCGGTGGTTTAGGTAATATTCGCTCTGATCATGTTCAAAAGGGCGATATTCCTGTTGGCGCTAAATTAATTGCGTTAGGTGGACCTGCAATGAACATTGGTTTAGGCGGTGGTGCTGCATCAAGCATGGCTTCAGGTCAATCAAACGAAGATTTAGATTTTGCTTCAGTACAACGCGAAAACCCAGAAATGGAACGTCGTTGCCAAGAAGTTATCGATAAATGTTGGCAGCTAGGTGATGAAAACCCAATTGCATTCATCCACGATGTAGGTGCTGGCGGTTTATCAAATGCGTTTCCTGAGCTTGTTAATGATGGCGGACGTGGTGGTAAGTTCCAATTACGTAGCATTCCTAACGATGAGCCAGGCATGGCACCACACGAAATTTGGTGTAATGAATCACAAGAACGTTATGTACTCGCTGTTGGCGTAGAGGACTTTGATCGCTTTGAAGCAATTTGTAAGCGTGAACGTGCCCAGTACGCTGTTATTGGTGAAGCAACAGCTGAACCTCACTTAACAGTGTCAGACAGCCATTTTGAAAATAACCCTGTTGATTTACCGCTGGACGTATTATTAGGTAAAGCACCTAAAATGCACCGCGATGTAACGTCAAAGCAAGTTGTTGGTAAAGCGCTTGATACTACATTAATAAATGCAGCAGATGCAGCGCAGCGCTTAATGCGTTTACCAGCCATTGCAGAAAAAACATTCCTAATAACAATCGGCGATCGCTCAGTTACGGGTTTAGTAGCGCGCGATCAAATGGTCGGTCCTTGGCAAGTACCTGTTGCTAACTGTGCAGTAACTGCGGCAACGTATGATACTTACCACGGTGAAGCTATGTCACTTGGTGAGCGTACTCCTGCAGCATTACTTAATTACGGTGCATCTGCTCGTTTAGCGGTAGCTGAGTCGTTAACTAATATTGCCTGTGCAAACATCGGTAGCCTTGAAAACATTAAGTTATCGGCAAACTGGATGGCAGCAGCGGGTCACCCAGGTGAAGATGCTGGTTTATACGAAGCGGTTAAAGCTGTAGGGGAAGAGCTTTGTCCTGCGCTTGGTTTAACGATTCCAGTGGGGAAAGATTCTATGTCAATGAAAACGACATGGAAAGATGAAGGTGACTCACAAGAGAAGTCAGTAACATCGCCGCTTTCACTGGTTATAACTGCGTTTGGTCGTGTTGACGACGTACGTAAAACAGTAACGCCACAACTGCGCACAGATAAAGGCGACACATCGCTTATATTAGTTGATTTAGGTGCGGGTAAAAACCGCATGGGCGCATCAAGCCTTGCGCAAGTTTATAAGCAATTGGGTGATGTAACACCTGATGTTGATAGCCCAGAGTTATTAAAAGGCTTTTATAACGCAATGCAAGCGCTTGTGGCTGATAGTAAGTTACTTGCTTATCATGACCGCTCAGACGGTGGTTTATTTACCACAGTTGCTGAAATGGCGTTTACGGGTCATACCGGTGTAACGATTGATTTAGCTGGTTTAACAGGCTCTGACATTGAAGCGCTTTATAACGAAGAGCTAGGTGCCGTAATCCAAGTAGCAAATGCTGATTTAGATGCAGTAAATGCGGTGTTTGAACAACATGGTATAGCAGCAATTAGCCACAACATTGGCACGCTTAACAGTGATGATACGATTATATTTAACCGTGGCGAAAATACGGTACTTAATCATACGCGTACTGATCTTCGTACTATTTGGGCTGAAACAACGTATCAAATGCAAGCACGCCGTGATAACCCTGAATGTGCTAAGCAAGAGTTTGATGCAAAATTTGATGCAAAAGATCCAGGCTTAAACGTAAAACTTAACTTTGATTTAAACGAAGATATAGCTGCACCATACATTGCAACCGGTGCTAAACCGCAAATGGCTATTTTACGTGAGCAGGGTGTTAACTCTCATTTAGAAATGGCGGCAGCGTTTAATCGCGCAGGTTTTGCAGCCGTTGATGTACACATGAGCGACATTTTAGAAGGTCGTTTAACACTAGAACAATTTAAAGGTTTAGTGGCCTGTGGTGGTTTCTCATACGGTGACGTACTTGGTGCGGGTGAAGGTTGGGCTAAGTCTATTTTGTTTAACGACATGGCACGCGATCAGTTCCAGAACTTCTTCCACCGTGAAGATACCTTTAGTTTAGGTGTATGTAACGGTTGCCAAATGTTATCAACGTTAAAAGAGTTGATCCCTGGCACAGAACATTGGCCGCGCTTTGTAACTAATAAATCAGAGCGTTTTGAAGCACGCTTTAGTTTAGTAGAAATACAAGAAAATCCATCAGTGTTCTTTAACGGAATGGCTGGCTCGCGTATGCCTATAGCGGTTTCTCATGGTGAAGGTCATGCTGAGTTTGCAAACGATGCAGCCACTAAAGCGGCGCTTAATAGCGGCACTGTAGCGGTTAAGTTTGTAGATAACTACGGTAACCCTACAACGCAGTACCCAGCTAACCCTAATGGATCTCCAGAAGGTATTACAGGTATTACGTCAACTGATGGTCGCGCCACTGTAATGATGCCGCATCCAGAACGTGTATTCAGAAGCGTTGCCAACTCTTGGCATCCTGATGAGTGGGTCGAGGATAGCCCGTGGATGCGTATGTTCCGTAACGCACGTAAAAACGTAGGTTAATTACATTTGCGTTTATACAAGTTAGATTCATAATCTTACTGTAAAATAAAAAAGGCTGCATTGTGCAGCCTTTTTTGATTAGTATAGTTTTAGCTAAAAGCACAAAGCATTTAAGGATAGTATGTTTAAGCGAATTGGTTTAATTGTTGGAGCTGTATTACTAAGTACCTTGCTGCTTGGTTATGTATTTCGTTTACCTTTATTACAGTGGGTTATAGCGCCTGAGCTTAAAAAAGCAGGCATTACGTTAAGTTGCCTTGATTTTTCAATCACGTCTAGCTTAAATATTCATGCTGATAGAGTGTGTTTAAATTATCAAAATCAACAATTACAACTCACTGGTATTACTGCAAATACAAAGCGTGTAGATATTAAAAATGCAGTGCTAACGGTTAATTCACTCCCTAAAAGTGATAATGCTAATCAAGGTGCTAAAAATCTCAATTTAGCACTTCCCTTAAATCGCCCATTAATCAATATTAAACAGCTTGTAGTAAAAAGTAATGAGCTCAATAAGCCACTTAAAATAAGCATATTAGAACCCGAACTAAATAAATTTAATGTCTCAGGTGATATAAACGCAAGTGCAATTTTGACTGCTAATAAAGTAAGAGGTCAGTTTGAAATTAATGACACTTTTTTAAAGCACGTTATAAACACTAAAAATACATTAATAGCAGATTTTAACTTTAATACTCAGCAAGCATTTAGCTTTGATGGTCTAGAACTTGAGTTAAATGGCGATATTAGCTCCCAGTTTGCTCACACGTATGAGCAGTGCAAAGTTAACGTATTAACCACTGGTAAATTGGCGACGCGTTTTAATTTAAATAGCCAAGCGTTAATGTTTAATACCGATTTGCTTAATAACAAAATTAATTTAACACCAAGCTGTACTGAGTTAATACCACCGAGTGAATATGCAGGCTTTATTAGCAAACAAGTTCCTTTAAATTGGCAACTTAAACTCCCTCAATCAATTCGCTTAGAGAGTAGTGAGTTGAGGGTACCTGTAATTAATTTGGTAAGCGTGGGCGATAAGCAATTTGATATTTTAATAACAGATACAACACTAAATATTAAATCTCCACTTGAAGACTTACAGACAACTTTGTCAGCTCAAATAAATACACCTGATATAAATAATATTAGCGTTAATGCTCAGTTGGCTGGCACTGTGATTAAAGGCGATTACGTCGTTATGCTTGATGGCTTGCCTGAGTTTGCACCTGCAACAGCGAATGGGCTTAGCCTTAGTGGTCACTTTAATATAAGTGAGTTTATAGACTCAAAACCAATTGGGCTTATAAATGCTAAATTAACGCTTAATAGTGTAGATGCGTTTGATATAAGTGCAGTGCAATACCAAGGTGGTTTAACAGCAAAAATGGATAAACAGTTAAACGCAGAGGTAGCGTTAACTCAGCAATTAAAAAGCGCAGAATATAAAGAATTTAAAGTCACAGATATAAGTAACACATTAACAGCAAATGCTAATTTAGGCGTAGGTGAGTTATTTGCTGATCTAACAGCAAAAACGAATATAAAGGCTGTTAATAGCCCCGACATAAAACTTAATAATATAAAAGTAGAGTCTACGGGGCTACAAAGCCGTGCACTAAAAGCCACGCATCACGCATTTATAAACGATGTTGAGTTAGTTGTAAATCATCATATGTCGTCGCAAGCTCATCCGTTTGAAGTCATTATTCCTGAACAAAGTGCGCTGCCGTTAAATGCGTTTATTAGTCAATTTGAGCCACTTGCACAACTAACAGAGGGTGAATTTAATGGCTATATTAGTGGCGATATAAACTTACAAAATGCACTGTTCAATATAGGGATTAGTCATGCAAGTGCACTGTATAACGATTACCTTGCGAGTGATTTAAGCAGTACATTTAGCGGGGAATATAATTCAGGTAAGCTTAATGTAAAACCAACTACCTTTAATTTAAATGAGTTTAGGGCGGGTGCCGTAGTTAAAGCGATTGAAGGGCAGTGGCAAGTTAATAACAATACCGCGCTTATAAATGATGTAAAAGGAAGTGTGTTTGGTGGTGAGTTTTCGTTAGATACCTACACAATAGGGAAGCCAAACCAAGTTGCCAATGTTAAGTTTGAAAACATTGATGCAAGTAAACTCGTTACACTCGACGATAAGTCGGGCATTGTATTAACGGGACGCTTGGCGGGGTCTTTACCGGTTCACTTTGATAGTGGAAAAATTGAAATAATTGACGGTAGCTTATTTAGCCAAGGAACAGGTAATTTAAAAATTACCAATAATGCCGCTTTTGATTCAGTAATGCAGCAACAGCAAGAGTTACAACCTGTGTTAGGGCTATTAACTAATTTAGATATTCAAAAACTTAATAGCAGTGTGGCACTAAAAAATGATGGTTGGTTAAAACTAGGGGTTAATTTGCAAGGCTATAATAAAGCAGAGCAGCAGCAGGTTAACTTTAATTATAACCACGAAGAAAACGTATTTACACTTTTGCGTGCACTGCGTTTGAGTGACGAAATTACACAAAAAGTTGAGCAACAATACTCACAAAAAGGAAACTAATAATGAGACAGTCGTTATTGATAAAAGTACTGCTCGCGCTGGGTGCTATTAGTGCATTAAGTGCCTGTACGCACCGTGTTGAGGTGTCTGCTAAAGAGCCCATTACTATTAATTTAAATGTGAAGGTTGATCACGAAATTCGCGTAAAAGTAGATAAAGAACTCGACAGTTTGTTTAGTGACGACAGTGAGTTATTTTAAGGAGTTAGGAGATGAATAGTATGAAAAAATTAAATATTATTACGTTAGTTAGTGCAGTATGTATGTCGTTCTCTGCGTGGGCTATTAGCCTTGATGATGCTAAAAACCAAGGTTTTGTAGGTGAAGATAGCTCTGGTTATTTAGGGCTTGTTGTACAAAACGCAGAAGCAAAAGCAATTGTTGATGACATAAATGCAAAGCGTAAAGCGCAGTACTTAAAGCTGGCTAAAAAGAATAACTTGTCACTTTCGCAAGTAGAAGCACTTGCTGCCGCTAAAACAATTGAAAAAACCCAAAGTGGTCATTACGTTGAAGTAAATGGTAACTGGGTTAAAAAATAAGCGCTAGTTATTGCCTTGTTTTGTAAAAAGTTTTGCACAACGTTTTGCACGAACCAAAATAAAACCGAGCGTTTAAGCGCTCGGTTTTTTACAGCCTTCAAGTAACTGCTGCCAAAAATCAATACCCTTACGTCTTGCTAGGTTTATATTATGCTCAGGAATAGATTCAGGCTCGTTATAACTATCAAGTGCTTCGCTCATGCTTGCTTCGCGAATTAAATGCAGAGTAGGAAAGGGTGCTCTATTTGTGTAGTTTGCGGCATCAGTTTCATCGCTGTCGGCAAATACGTAATCAGGATGAAAGTTAGCAATTTGATACTTTCCCTCAAACCCCTGCGCGACTAAAAGTGCATTAGCTAAATCGACCAAGTCTAAAAAGTTTTCAAAATCACTAAAGCCGTTCTCAAACATGATAAGGGTTGTTTCACGCTCTGGTTCGCGGTCAAGCTCAACACATTGCTCAAGCATATCCATCACGGCATCATCCATACTAGCTGCTGGACTTACGATGTAATGAATACAGTTATTTTCTACTTCTTTGCGAGCAAACGGGCAAAAGTTATATTTAACGATAACAGATGACACCCATTCGCGGGTTTGGCTTATAGCTATGTTGGTCACGGTTTTGGCTCTAAATATTGGTTAATAATGGTAAGTGTTTTTTGTATTGCACCTTGGTTTCTAGCTACGCATTGCGCAGCTTTAATACCTAAGGTTTGGCACGCTTTTGTGTTTTGGCTAAACGTTATGAGCTGCTTTGCTAGTTCGTCGTTGCTATCAACCACTACAGTGCCTTTAAGTTTTATTAGCTCGGGATAAACATGATCAAAATTGTATGTGTGTGGACCTGTTATTAAACCTACCGAAAACGCAGCTGATTCTAATGGGTTATGCCCACCTCTGCGTATTAAGCTGCCACCAATAAAGCTCACATTTGCAGAGCCATATAAACACTGTAATTCACCAAGCGTATCAGCAAGGAGTACTTGTTCATTGTTGTAGTTATTTTGGCTACGACGGCTAAAACTAAGTGGGCTTTGTGTTAAAAGCTCAGCTACTTTATCAAATTGCTCTGGATGGCGCGGGGCAATTATAAGTAATGCATTAGGTTGCTTTTTTAGTAACTGTTGGTGGGCTGAAAGTACCAACTCATGCTCAATAGGATGTGTTGAACCTGCTACCCATACAAAGCGTTCATCGTTATTGTCTTCATTACTGTTATAAAGCTGTTTAAGGTTGAGTACTTTGGCTAATTGCTCGTCACTTGGTGTTATATCAAATTTTATAGAGCCTGTTACATGGCTTTTTGAAGTTTCGAGACCAAGCTCTATAAAACGCTCCGCATCTGCCTTGTTATGACTCGCAAGTACTGTAATAGAGCGCATAATAATATGGGTTAATTTAGCGACCTTTTGATAGCCTTGCTGCGACTTTTCAGAGAGTCTTGCATTGATAACAAGTACCGGTATATTTTTTTTGTGACTTATCGCCATTAAATTTGGCCATAGCTCTGTTTCTAAAATACATAATGCTTGTGGCTTTATACGCTTTAAAAATCGGGCTGTCGCAAACGGAAAATCGATTGGTAAGTAGCTACACGCCACAGTATTTTTAAACTGGTTAAGTATTTGCTCTCTGCCTGTTGGAGTATTACAGGTTATAAGTATATTTAAATTTGGATGCGCTTTTTGAAGAGCTTTAATAAGCGGCGTTGCGGCAAGTACCTCACCAACAGAAGCACAATGAAAAACTAAAGGTTTGGTTTTAACCGTAAATAAAGACTTACTGACAAACCCAAAGCGCTCTTTAAAGTGTGCACGATAGCCTTGGTTTTTTTTACCTCGTAAAATATAGAGATAAAATACAATCAGTGGGCTAATAAAAATTAATGCTAGAGAGTAAAAAATGCGTGCCATACTGATCTTTCTTAAAGGGAAGTGGCGTTAGTTTACCGTGAAATAACCGTTTTCTAAACATACTCGCAATAAAATATGGTCTGGGTTCAGTTATAACCCGATAAAATGCACACAATTAAATAAAATTATGGAATAATGGATTTAATTTTTCCCTGCTATTTCAGTTCCTAGAGGAATTTTTCATGTCAATTATCGATTCAGTGGCAACTAGCTACGTTGAAACATTAAACCGTCATCAAGCATTATTTGAAACGATGGAAGCTTATCATCAAGAATCTATGCAACTGTTAGAAGCATGCCACAGTGCATTACAAGCTGGTGGCAAGATTGTTTGGTTTGGTAACGGCGGTAGTGCAGCCGATGCGCAGCATTTAGCAGCAGAATTTGTAGTGCGTTACAAATTAGAACGTGGTCCGCTTGCCTCAATGGCATTGACTACCGATACATCAATTTTAACAGCACACAGCAACGATTATCACTTTGATACGGTGTTTGAACGCCAAGTTCAAGCGCTATGTAAGCCAGAAGATTTAGTTATTGGTTTAACCACATCAGGTACTAGTAATAATATTAATTTAGCATTAGAAGCTGCAAATAAACTAGGCGCTTTTACAGTGGCATTAACTGGACGTGATGGCGGTAAAGTAAAAGATATTGCTAAGTTACCTATCATTATAAAAAATGACGAAACAGCACGTATTCAAGAAGCTCACATGTTTATAGGTCACTGGTTATGTGAAGCCATGGATATGGTTGTTGCGGAGCAGCAGTAATGGATTTATCGTTATTAAAAAACTTATCAGCGGCACGAATATTAGTTGTTGGCGACGTAATGCTAGACCGTTATTGGTATGGTGATACAGGTCGAATTTCGCCTGAAGCGCCAGTACCTGTTGTTAAAGTAAGTAAATTTGAAGACAAAGCGGGCGGCGCAGCTAACGTTGCAAAAAATATAGCGCGGTTAGATGCAAAAGTTGGCTTACTGGGCTTAATTGGTGAAGATGAAAGCGGGCAGATTTTAGAGACTATTCTAAAAGGTGAAAAAATAAGTTCACAATTAGTCAGTGTATGTGATTTACCGACTATTTCAAAAATGCGTGTTATTAGCCGCCACCAACAACTCGTTCGTCTTGATTTAGAAGAAACATTTACCGAGCAACACAGCCAACTTTTATTAAACCGTTTAGAGCTTGTACTTGATGAATACGATTTTATAGTGTTCTCTGATTACAGCAAAGGATCTTTAAGCTTAATTAAAGAGATGGTAAGCCTTGCTAAGGGCGCCGGAAAAACGGTTTTAATCGACCCTAAATCGCCAGATTTACATTTATATGAAGGTGCTGATTACATTACGCCTAATTTACATGAGTTTAAGTTAGCGGGTGGTCAAACCGATTCAGAAGAAGCTTTAGCTGCAAGTGCACGTGATTTAATTAGCAAAAATGGCATTAAAGCCATGTTGCTTACGCGTTCTGAGCAAGGTATGTCGTTAATTAATGCAGATGAAAAATTTGATTTTGCAGCACAAGAACTTGAAGTAAGTGATGTGACTGGGGCTGGTGATACGGTTATAGCTACATTAGCCGTTATGCTTGGTGCGGGCATGGAACCTAAAGATGCTGTCGAAATTGCTAACTTAGCGGCAGGTATAGCGGTTAGTAAATTTGGTGCAGCTACAGTTTCGCCAGAAGAGTTAAGTCGTAAGCTTGGTCAGTATTTACATACTACTGGTGAGCATTACCAAACACCATTTGATGATGTCCTTCAACATATTGAGTTTGCAAGACAAAATGGCGAAACCATTGTATTTACTAATGGCTGCTTTGATATTTTACATGCTGGGCATGTGCGTTATTTAGCACAAGCTAAAGCCCGAGGCGATAGACTCGTTGTTGGATTAAATAATGATGAATCTATTACGCGCTTAAAGGGGGCAGATCGTCCTATTAACCCGCTAGATGAGCGTGCAATGGTACTTAGCGCACTTTCATCAGTTGATTGGGTTATTCCGTTTGGTAGTCTAGATGAAAACGATACTCCCGCTAAATTAATCGAGCAGATAAGCCCTGATATTTTAGTTAAGGGTGGCGACTACACCGTAGAGCAAATAGCGGGTGCTGAGCATGTACTTCGCCATGGCGGAAAAGTTGAAGTGCTTGAATTTTTAGATGGATGCTCAACATCAAAAGTAATTAGTAAAATTAAACAGTAATTACTGATTTAGTTTGCTAAAAAATACAAAAAAGGGATGAAAACACTGTTTTCATCCCTTTCTTACTTTTAATACGTTACTTTATTAAAAGTAACGTATTAAAAGTTATATTCGTACTTAGCAAACGCAGAAGTATCGTTTTCAGCACCGTCGTTGTTAGACGCAAAAGCACCTAAAGTGACGCGTCCTCCCATAGAAAGCATTCTGTAACGAAGTTCTAATTGCTTACTGTTGTAGGCTGTTTTAGTTATGCTGTTACCTAAATCTGGATTGCTAGGGTACCAATCGCTATTGTCACTATTGTAATCAACACTGCGTAATTTCAACTGCCAATCATCACCATTAGAAAGCTGACCAAGTAGTGTTAGGACAACTGATTGCGCATCATTATCATACGTCGAACCAATAGTGCGTCCATGGTAGCGATAGCCAGACTTATAAGTATCATGCTCATAGTAACAATTTTCAACTATTGATTCAGCTTGGCATGAAACACCAGTATCTATATATTCAACATTTACTAATATGTTTTGAGCATAAATGCGCTGTGTTGTTTGAATACCAAAAAGATATGCTCTGTCGGAAGGCTTAAATTGAGAGCTAGCATCTTCACCTATAGTACTGGCATAAACCGCATATGGTTGATCAAATAAGGTATCTGACCAACGAATATCAATACCAGCCAATTGATTACCTATTTTCGACTCTAACTGGCTATCACAACTCTCATTGCCATCGATACATGCAGTTTGCCCTGTTATGACATCAATAAAATCACCCGCAGAGCCCGGTTGTCCGTCACCTGCCCATTGTGCAGACCAGCTAAGTGCAATTTCTAACTGTTGAATAGGGCGAAAATTAACACGAGTACTCCACAGTAAAGCATCAGGTATAACACGCGTAGACTCAAGCTTTGCCATTTGTGCTGTAAAGCTCCATTGACCAATCCAGCTCAGCCATGGCGTCTCAAAAGCAGTACTTTTTTCTCGAGTAACACTTAGTGCAGGTAAAGGTTTCGCATTACCTGACATAATTAAGCTGTTATCAACACCAGGTCCCCAAAATTGTTCAACAGCACCGGCTCTAAAAATCCAGTTACCTAAACGGTAAGCTAAGTAACTATTATCAAGTGAGGTATCGTTACAATCGGTTAAAGCTTGCTCATCGGTAACTATATCGTCAGTCGTTTTTCCATCAACTAAACATTTTTTACCGTCTTTTCTATAGTTTATAGCTACTTTAGCTGCAAAGTTATCGCCTAAATAAGCGTAAGCTGCTGAAAGCTCTGTTTCTTGAGTATTTGTTGCACCAAAGCTTGTTGCTATGATTGGATCTGTGGCTGCAAAAGCTGATAATTGAAGACTATGTGAGCTACTATTTTCCGATTTATATCGATGTTTAACGCGAAGTAAAGCATCTTGTAAGCTTGGAGATAATTGCTCCAGCGGCATGCTTTCCACATCGCTTATAAAACTTTTCCACATAAGCGGATAGGTAGTTACAGGAGCTAAAATAACACCGGCATCAGCTAATTGTTGAATATCAGCTCTTAGACCATAATCATCGGGTTTTACCCATGGCTCAGCATTAACTGATGCGCTCATAGCGCAAAAAAGAGTAGAAAGTAGAAAAATTCTGTTTCGCAAAGTTCAGATCCTTGTGATTAAGATTGCGGCTAAGTTTATCAATCTAAGTCTGCTATTGCAGTAAATAATCAAATTTATAGAGTTAATTTAATATATTAAAATGCAACCTGTCTATCGTAATAAGTATCTGATTGATATACTGGAGCTCAAATAGGACATTGAGAATGCAATGAGCAACAAACGACTTTTATTTATTCCAGTATCATCACCAGAAGGCATTGGTGAATATATGCGCTCGTTGTTGTTGGCTCAAAGTTTAAAGGCAGAACTTGCAGATTCTCTCGATATTCACTTTATATTAAATAAGCATACAAGCTACGCAAGAGATTGTCCTTTTGAAGCCACACTACTCGAACACTCAGCGACTAAAGAGCTTGATTTTGTTTGCGACTTTATAGAGCAATTTAAACCTGATGTCGTTGTTTTTGATTGTGCAGGACGTGCAGGGCATATGAAGGCGGCTAAAAAGGTAGGCGCTAAAGTTATATTCATTTCTCAGCATGCAAAAAAACGTGCTAAAGGCTTAAAACTTAACAGAATTAATTTAATTGATACACATTGGGTTGTACAGCCTGATTATTGTATTGAGCCACTTACATGGGCTGAAAGTACGAAGTTAGACATGTTTCCCTTGGCACATCCTCGAAATGTAGGTCCTTTTGTTACATTTGCCTCTTGCGCGCAAAAACGTGATGTTTTAAATCGCTATAACTTAGTATCGGAAGGCTATTTTATTGTAAATGCTGGCTCAGGCGGACATGTATTAAATAACCTTAATTGCGCTGATGTTTACTTTAAAGCCGCGCTTAAAATTACTAAGCACACTGGTTTAAAAGCAGTTGTTGTGTTTGGTCCCAATTATAAGAAAGCCATTCCTGAGAGTGATGAGGTTACTTGTTTAGCAAGTCTGCAAAGTACTGATTTTTTGGCATTAATGAGCCAAGCTAAAATCGCATTACTTAGCGGTGGAGATACTTTACTGCAAGCAATTGCAGTTCAAACCCCCGTTGTGGCATGTGCTATCTCAAAAGATCAAAATACACGTTTGGATCATTGTGTTAATGCAGGTGTTGTCATAAAAGCAAATCTTGATATTGATGAAATCACTACGAAAATAGCTCAGGTTATTAGCGAGCCTTTCTATAATGAATTCGTTGCTAAATATAGTCAACTTGATAATACACATAGCTTCGATGTGATCACTAATGGCATAAAAAATATGCTTATAGGGGATCGCTAATGAATATAGTGATTGTAATTGATTCCCTAGTGGGTGGTGGTGCTGAAAAAGTAATGCTTACCCTTGCTGAGGAAATGGCCAAGTTACAGCACAGAATCACTATTTTGTCTCTTGCTAACTCCATTGAATATAATATCCCTGAAGTACTTAACGTGGAGAGTTTATTCGCACATAGGGCATCAAAAGTAGATCGATTTTGGCAGCGTAAAAATAGCATTTTAACACTACAAACTTGGTTTGAAAAAAAACAAAGCGAGCTGGGCAATATTGATTTAGTGCTTTCTAATCTTGATAGAAGTAATAACTTGCTCGCGCGTAGTAATATCAAAAATGTTCATTTTGTTATTCACAACTCAGTTAATGCAGAACTTGCACGTCAAAAAAAGTTAGGTCCATTTTCATACTTATATCTTAAAAAAAGTAAGCAAAATTTAAATGGTAAATCACTTATTTGCGTATCAAAGGGTGTTGAAAAAGAAATAATACAAGGGGATTTAATTAACCCAAGTGCAATTGCGACTATTTACAACCCGTTCGATTTTGAAAAAATAAGACAGCAAGCAAATGAGCAAAATAACAATATCCCAAATGAGCCCTACTTAATTCATGTAGGAAGACTCGCCAAACAAAAACGCCACGATATATTATTTGCAGCATTTGCAAAGCTTGATAAAAAATACAAGTTAGTACTTTTATGTAATAAACCGGCTAAAGCGCTAAAGCTTGCACAGGAATACGGCATAGAAAAACAGTTAGTAGTGCCAGGATTTCAACAAAACCCGTACAACTGGATTAAGCATGCCAAAGCTTTAGTGTTGAGTTCTGATTTTGAAGGACTTCCAACGGTATTAATTGAGGCTTTAGCGGTGGGTACTCCGGTAGTTAGTACTAATTGTACATTTGGACCAAGCGAGATATTAACAGGCGAGCTAAGTAAATATTTAGTACCCGTTCAGCAAAGTGAGGCATTAGCCAATGCCGTTAAGCAGGTGCTAGCAGATAAGCCAAATGTAGAAAACGCAGATATTCTAAAACAAGTACAGGCAGAGCAGGTTGCTCTGCAGTATTTAGCATTGGCTAACTAAGTTAACTTATATTAGGTTAACTTAGTTAGCGAGTGCTTTGAGGTAGTTGCTATGCAGAGTTTGCCAGTCAGTCGCTTGCCAATTAAATGACTCGTTTCGACCTTGTTCTTTTAAAAATGAGCGCTCAAGTCGTTCCATATTACTTTGTTGCCACTGCACATTAGGCATTTTTATTTCACCTCTATCAAAGTCGATAATGTACACATCACCAGTATCATCAAACAAAATGTTATTAATGTTTAAATCGGCGTGATACACACCTTTTGAATGAAATAGCGCGATTGTTTTAGCTATGCGCTCCAACTCATCTTCGGTCAATGGGCGTTCAATTAATACATCGAGTACACTTTTAGCGCCTTTAACAGCCTCGGTAATAATATCACCACGATAAATTAATCCGCTGCGGGTTACTTTAGCTGCAATAGGGGTTGGTACGTTTAAACCAAGCTCTATAAGTTTACTCATTAAGCTAAACTCTTTATACACACGGGTTTGTTCAAGTCCTGGGTATAAATATTGATCGCTTAGCAATTTACCTACTAAGCCACCGCGCCAATAATGCCTAAGTACGGCTGTTAATTCGTCTTGCTTAAAAAACCACGCAGTTGCTCGACCTTTTTTAGCGCCCACAATTTTATTTTGTTGTTGCCAATAATTTGCATCAAACCAATCGAGGGTAATTTGGCTCGTGTATTTAGGGTGGCTTAATACAGTGTGATTGCCTTGCACGTGTTGTTTAAACATAGCTCTGCGTAATTGCTAAATAATGTGCCTATATTAGCGCGTTTTAAAGCTGAGGATAAGTGCTTGCAATAGCGTGATTATAATTTAAGATCGGCTTTTGTATTTAATACCTAAGGGAATGTGTGACTCAAGCTCCTAACTATTCATCTATTTGTATATTAAGACTCTCAGCCATTGGTGACGTATGTCATGGTGTGAGTGCTGTACAAGCCATTCAAAAAGCACACCCAAATGCAAAAATCACGTGGGTTATTGGTAAAATAGAAGCGATGTTACTTGCCGACTTACCGGGTGTTGAGCTGGTGGTATTTGATAAAAAACAAGGTAAAGCAGCACTTAAAAGCTTAAAGCAACGCTTTAAAGATCAACAGTTTGATGTACTACTTAATATGCAAGTTGCATTAAGGGCTGGGTTTGTAGCGCGTTGTATTCCTGCAAAAGTAAAAATAGGGTTTGATTGGGCGCGTTCAAAAGAATTGCACAGCTTGTTTATTAATAAACGAATAGCCCCAGAAGCTCAGGCGCATGTGCTTGAAGGCTTTAAAGGTTTTGCAAAAGCCATTGGTGTAGCTGATTATAAACCGAGTTGGAACATGCCATATACCGAGCAAGACCAAGCGGTTGCCGATGAGTTACTAACACCAGAATACCTAACTAATAAACTATTAGTAATATCGCCAGCAGCAAGTAAAGCACAGCGCAATTGGCTCGCTGATCGTTATGCCACATTAGCTGATTATGCAAGCGAGCAAGGCTTTAAGGTGGTATTGACGGGTGGTCCAACAGAGCTTGAAATTAACCTAGCAAATAGCATTATTGAGCATAGCAACACGCCTACTTTAAACTTGGTGGGTAAAACGAAACTCAAAGAATTGTTGTGTGTGTTAAAGCGTGGCAGCTTAGTGCTTGCACCCGATACGGGTCCTGCGCATATGGCAGTAACAGTTGGTACGCCGGTTATTGGTTTATACGCACATTCAAACCCAGCACGAACAGGCCCTTACTTATATCAAGATTACGTGGTAGAGGTTTATCATCAAAATTTGCTTAAGCAAACTGGTAAAACAGCTGAGCAAGTGCCGTGGGGTACGCGCGTAAAAGGCGATGATTTAATGAGCCAAATTACAGTTGATGACGTAAAAGCGATGTTTGATCATGTTGTACAAAAAGAGTCTTTGTAATGAATGTACAACAAAAAAATAAAGCGCTTTTTTTAGATCGAGATGGCGTGGTAAACGTTGATCATGGTTATGTGTATCAAAGCGATAAATTTGAATTTATTGAAGGTGTTTTTAGCACTTGTAAAGCATTTTATGATACGGGCTATAAAATCATAATCGTCACTAATCAATCTGGAATTGGTCGAGGTTATTACACCGAAGCTGATTTTTTAGCACTAACGCAATGGATGAAAGCCCAGTTTAGCGATCACAGTATTGAAGTTACCGATGTGTACTTTTGCCCTCATCACCCTAAAAAAGCGCACCTTGAATATTTGAAAGAGTGCAGTTGCAGAAAGCCTGCGCCAGGTATGTTATTGCAAGGCATACAAGAGCATAACATCGACCCGGCTTGCAGTATTATGGTGGGCGATAAACTCAGTGATATGCAGGCTGCGAAAAAAGCAGGGATCACTACCCGCGTTTTAGTGCGTTCAGGTCAAAGCTTTGATGAAAGTGCCAAGCAAGAGGCTGATTTAATTATCGATTCTATAAACAGTTTACCTGCACTTTTAAAGACATAAATAAACTAAACAGATTAGCCTGTAAACTGGCAGGAATTCCTTCCAGTTTAGGGCGTTTGCGACGAACTGCAAACCGTGCATTTTCCCCATTAAACTTTTACAATACCCCCCATAATAAACAGTCGCTTAAATGTGGTTGTTTACCCGTTCAAATAAATGGAGAACACAGATGAGAGCATCTGCTTTTTTTAGCCAGCTACAACAGCAAATTGAAGACGTAAAAACCGAAGGTTTGTATAAAAGCGAACGTATTATTAAATCTCAGCAGCAAGCTCAAATCGAAGTTGCGTCAGGTAAAGTAATCAACTTTTGTGCTAATAACTACTTAGGTTTAGCTAATAGCCCAGAGCTAATTGAAGCTGCGCAAAACGGTTTAAATAATCATGGTTTTGGTGTTGCGTCTGTTCGTTTTATTTGTGGTACGCAAGATATTCATAAAACACTAGAGAAAAAAATCAGTGAGTTTTTGGAAACTGAAGACACCATTCTATATTCTTCGTGTTTTGATGCAAACACCGGTTTGTTTGAAACTATTTTAGGCGCAGAAGACGCTATTATTTCTGATTCATTAAACCATGCATCAATTATTGATGGTGTACGTTTGTGTAAAGCCAAGCGTTTTCGTTATGCAAATAACGATATGGCTGATCTTGAAAAGCAACTTATTGCAGCAGATGAAGCCGGCGTTAAAACGAAACTAATAGCTACTGATGGCGTGTTTTCTATGGACGGCGTTATTTGTAATTTAGAAGCTGTGTGCGACCTAGCTGATAAATACGATGCACTTGTAATGGTTGATGACTCTCATGCTGTTGGCTTTGTTGGCGAAAACGGTAAAGGTACACCTGAGTACTGTAATGTATTAGACCGTGTAGATATTATTACCGGCACATTAGGCAAAGCGCTAGGCGGCGCTTCAGGTGGTTATACTTCAGGTAAAAAAGAAATTGTTGAGTGGTTACGCCAACGTTCGCGCCCATACTTGTTCTCAAACTCATTAGCGCCTTCAATTGTTACTGCATCAATTAAAGTACTTGAAATGCTAGAAAATGGCGGTGAGCTTCGCGCTAAACTTTGGTCAAATGCTAAATATTTCCGTGAGCAAATGGAAGCTGCTGGTTTTACGTGTGCAGGTAAAGATCATGCAATTATTCCAGTAATGCTGGGAGATGCAAAAGTAGCCTCGTTAATGGCTGATAAGTTACTTGTTGAAGGTATTTACGTAACCGGTTTTTCATTCCCAGTAGTACCAAAAGGGCAAGCCCGCATTCGTACACAAATTTCAGCGGCGCATAGCATTGAGCAACTCGATATTGCTATTGATGCATTTACCCGTATTGGTAAAGAAATGGGCGTTATTTAATTTTATTTTAAACCGAAGCCTTGCTTCGGTTTTTTAGTTGAGTGTGAATTATGAAAGCATTATCTAAATTAAAAGCAGAACCGGGCATTTGGATGACAGATGCACCAAAGCCAGAAGTGGGTCATAACGACTTACTAATTAAAATTCGTAAAACAGCTATTTGTGGTACCGACGTACATATTTACAAATGGGATGAATGGGCAAGTAAAACGATTCCTACTCCTATGGTTGTTGGTCACGAATATGTTGGTGAAGTCGTTGATATGGGCCAGGAAGTTCGTGGCTTTAAAGTAGGCGATCGCGTATCGGGTGAAGGTCATATTACATGTGGGCATTGTCGTAACTGTCGTGCTGGGCGTGTACATTTATGCCGTAATACAACGGGTGTTGGCGTAAACCGTGAAGGTGCATTTGCAGAGTATTTAGTTATTCCTGCATTTAATGCATTTAAAATTCCAGATAATATTTCTGACGAACTGGCTTCAATTTTTGACCCGTTTGGCAATGCAGTTCATACCGCATTATCGTTCGACTTAGTTGGCGAAGATGTACTTATTACTGGTGCCGGCCCAATTGGTATTATGGCAGCAGCGGTTGCAAAACACGTTGGTGCTCGCCACGTCGTTATTACCGACGTAAATGAATACCGCCTAGACTTAGCCCGCAAAATGGGTGCATCACGTGCTGTAAACGTGGCAAGCGAAAAGCTTGAAGATGTAATAAAAGACTTAGGTATGACAGAGGGCTTTGATATTGGTCTTGAGATGTCAGGTGTGCCAAGCGCTTTTAATTCAATGCTTAATAACATGAACCACGGCGGTAAAATTGCCATGCTAGGTATTCCACCATCAGATATGGCAGTTGATTGGAACCAAGTTATTTTTAAAGGTTTAGTGATTAAAGGTATTTACGGTCGCGAAATGTTCGAAACGTGGTACAAAATGGCAAGCTTGATTCAATCTGGTCTAGATTTGAACCCAATCATTACACATCAGTATTCTGTGGATGACTTCCAAGCTGGCTTTGATATGATGATTTCAGGTCAGTCAGGTAAAGTAATTTTAAACTGGGATTAGTTCCTAACTAAATTACAAGAAGGGCGGCTTTAGCCGCCTTTTTTATACTATTAATTAAAGAGACTTCAATGGCATTTAAACACATTTCTATAGCGCAAACGTTAGAACTTCTAGATAAAGAAGACGTTGTAATTGCAGATATTCGCGATCCAAATTCGTATCAAGCTGGTCGTATTCCAGGCTCAGAAGCACTTTCTAACGGTAATATTGCACAATTTATGATGGAAAAAGAATTCGATCAGCCAATTATTATTGTGTGTTACCACGGTATGAGCTCTCAGGGCGCAGCTAGTTATTTAGTTGAGCAAGGTTTTGAAGACGTATACAGCATGGATGGCGGTTTTACTGCTTGGGAAGCGTCTTATAGCGAGAAAGTAGAACGATGATAGAGCTTGGCAGTTTAAATAACCCACGCGCCGCACAAGGCTTTATAGATTATTTAAAAAGCCAAGGCCTAGATGCAAAGATACACTCAGCAGATGGCAGTAATGTCATTATTAGCGTGACTGAGGAGGACTTTCATCAAGTTCAGCCTTTATGGGTTGAGTTTACACAAAACCCTAATCATGAAAAATACCAGCAAGCATCTTGGGATGTAGGCAGCACACAATCGCCGCTTAAATATCAAGGGCAATCACTTAATCTTATGGCGCGGTTTAAAGCGCTTAGCTGGCTTAACCAAACTGTTAGCATATTGAGTATTGTTATTTATGTCGCTTTTTTATTGGGTGGATTTGATGAAATTTATACAGTTCTGCAATTTAATCCATCACAACCACTAAGCTGGCTAACTCCCGCGCTTGTGCATTTTAGCGCGATGCATATTGTGTTTAATTTAATTTGGTGGATGTCGCTTGGCGACAATATCGAAAAGCAATGCGGAAAACTCAGCTTAATAGGTTTGTTTTTAGTGACTGCGCTTATTAGTAATTGGGCGCAATACCTAATGGTTGGTCCCAACTTTGGCGGTTTGAGTGGCGTAGTATATGGGTTACTTGGTTTTTGTTGGATTTATAGCTTTTTAAATCCGAACAAACCTGCGCTGGTTAGTACGGCTATTGTTGGTTTTATGTTGATTTGGTTAGTGCTTGGTTTTGCAGATGTATTGTTTGTAGGTATGGCTAATTGGGCGCACTTAGGTGGATTAGTTAGCGGTATGGCTTTTGCCTACACCGCCAAAGTATTTAACGCAAAACGTTAAATACTAATGATATAAATACTTAGTGAACAAGACTTCACGGATGATCTCTTGTCCTGTTTCTTCTTTTAAAAGGCTTTTTAGTTTTTCGGCGCACTTTGCGCGTATTTCTTCACGGCCAGTAAGGGATTTTATTTTTTCTTCAGGCTCTTTAGATAAAATCTCTACTAGGGCATCACGTAGTAATGGCGTGTGGTGCTCTACTACTGCAATATCTGAAGTGTCATTAAGCATTAAATCAATAGTTACACGCACATAGCCCATTTTTTTACTTGATGCGCCAATGTAGTTGGTGATTATATCGGGCTCAAAACCAAAATAACCAACTGTAGATTCAGCACGAGCTGTAAAGCTTATGACGCTTACAAAGAACGTAAAAAGACCTGCGTATACTATTTTTTTCATATTTAAAGCGTTTCTTAAAACTTGTTACAAATAGTTTATACTTAATAGTGGGTAATAAACAGCGCCAAGCAATTATTTATGGTTATAAAACATCACTTTTTCAAAAGCTTTGGCAATGGTATCATCTCGTTGTTTTTATTTTGTTGAGCTATTGTGATTACTTATCCTCTGTCTATATCTGCTAATTGGCAGTCCACTTCATATGTAAGTGACCTATCTCCTCTAGAGCAAGAATGGCTTTTTGAACCTAATTCTTTAACTGCTAAATTAAAAAGTAAATCACAAATTTTTAGTGTAAGAGTATTAAGCGAACAGTTATTTACTTTA
Source organism: Pseudoalteromonas sp. GutCa3 (assembly GCF_002836155.1). NCBI lineage: Bacteria > Pseudomonadati > Pseudomonadota > Gammaproteobacteria > Alteromonadales > Pseudoalteromonadaceae > Pseudoalteromonas > Pseudoalteromonas sp. GutCa3. Next base: position 27,716 of record NZ_PJBK01000101.1, read on the forward strand.
AGTCTAGAGCAAAAGTTATTACTAAACTGTAGCGCTAAAACAGCTATTAATAGAGAAGTACTCTTATTGTGCGATAACAAACCTGTGGTATACGCACAGAGCTGGCTTCCTAAAAATGATTCGAGCAATCCTTTGCACAATATGGGTGAACGACCTCTTGGTGATGTGATTTTTCAAGACCCAGCACTAAAACGAACGGATATAGAAATTGCTTATTTTGATGCCAAGCACCCCGTTCAGCAATTAGTTGCAAAATTAGACCTACCCGGAAAAAACTTACTAGGGCGTCGAAGTGTATTTTCACTCAAAGAATATAAATTTTTAGTGTGTGAAGTGTTTTTACCAGGAGCATATTTATACTCATGAAATTAGCCGTTTTAAAGCCAAAACATATTTCTTACTATATACAGCTAATGCGTATAGATAAGCCCATTGGTACCTTGTTATTACTTTGGCCAACATACTGGGCTTTATGGCTTGCTAATAGTGGGATGCCGAGCTTACTCAACTTTATTATATTTACGCTGGGCGTTGTTGTTATGCGAAGTGCAGGGTGTGTAATTAATGATTTTGCAGATAGGAAAATAGACGGCTCTGTAAAACGCACAGCTCAGCGGCCGCTAGCTTCAGGGCGGGTTAGTAGTGGTGAAGCACTTAGCCTATTTTTACTGCTCATAGTTATTGCGTTTATTTTAGTATTAATGCTTAGCGTTAATACTATTTTGCTTTCTTTTGGGGCTTTGGCTTTAGCCTTTTGCTACCCTTTTATGAAACGCTATACACAATTACCACAAGTTGTTTTAGGATCTGCATTTGGTTGGGCTATTCCAATGGCCTATATGGCTTCAATAAATGCATTACCGCAGCAGGCATGGTTATTATTTATAGCCAACATCTGCTGGACAGTCGCTTATGACACTATGTATGCGATGGTTGATAGAGATGACGATTTAAAAATAGGGGTAAAATCAACCGCTATTTTATTTGGTAAATACGACCGCCACATAATCTTTTTACTTAATGCTGTATTTATAGCGCTGGTTGCGTTTATTGGTATAAGTAATCATTTAAGTGTCGCGTTTGGCATTGGTTTGAGTGTAGCAGCTGGTTTATTGGCATATCAACAAACGCTTATTCATAAACGTGAAAGAGATGCCTGCTTTAAAGCGTTTTTAAATAATCATTATGTGGGCTTGGCTATCTTTATAGGGTTATTACTTTCATACCCAATAGCATTTTAAAGCCTTAATAAAAGCCGTTAAAATTCTCTATTTAGATCTATCGGGGCGGATCAATAATGCCGCTAATAGAGGCATTTTTTCTAAACCATCCAGCAATAGAATAGCGTTCGTCAACTGCGGGAAGCACTTCATGGGCAAAACGTTCGCTTTCAAACATAACCAATGTGCCAGCAGTTGGTTTAATGGTTATTTCTACTTCTTTACTTTTAGGTTTATATATAACAAGTTCGCCACCTTGCTCTGGCGTATTTAAATAAAGCACCGTTGTAAATACACGATTAGATCGACCTTTAAATGCATCTAAATGTTTTTTGTAAAAATCACCCTGTGTATATTTTGCATAATGGCATTCGTAATCAAATAGCCCCATAAAAAAGCTACGATTTAACGTGGTTTTTATACTTTGCATTATTGCTTGGTAAGTAAGCTGTGCTTGAGAGCTGCCGTCAAACCAATAGGTTTTGTCAGTACGAATAGTTTTATCTATTTGTAAGTTATTTAATCGACCAATACCGGCAAGGCTAAAGTGGGGGTTTATACGGTGACAATCTGCAACTAAATCGTTAACTAAATCGGCAATAAGCGCGTTATGAATTACGGTGTATCCTTGGCGTTCTATATCATCTAAATAGACATCAGGACCAAAAAGTGTGTTCATTCACATCAGCTGTTTAAAAAAGGTGCGACAGTGTAGCCGAAAAGCGATTTAAAGCTACTGTTTATTGTGCCGCACTTTTTCAAAAAGAAGAGTTAGTTAAATGCAGCTCCCGCTTTTTTTATAAGCGACAACAAGTGCTCTACATGTTCGGTAATAGACGTTTGTTGGCTTGTCTGTACAATGAGTTGTTCGTGATTTAAATCTTTATTTGTTTTTAGTTGCACGAGTTCAGAGTTCTCTGCGATTGTGTTTGCATGCTCAATGCTTGCAATAGCAAAGTGATCTGATTTAACTACACCGGCCATTACTTGCTCAATGCTGCCCACTTTAATACTTGATGATTTATTTAAAGAATCAATTGCTTCATTAAGCATAGTTTGCACTTGTTTAGATTGAGAGAAGCAGCCAAACATAGGGTAGCTATCAAGATTTTGCTTACTTATATCGTTTTTATGTGCAAGAGGGTGATTTTTTGAAACAAATAATACAAGCTGATCAGGTAAGTGAATGTCACTGCCAATACTATTAATAGCTTGAGAGTATACACTTATGTCTATTTCACCTTGTTGGAGTCTGCGTGTTAGCTCTTGTTGATCTTGTAACTGCATTTCAATTTTTATATGAGGATATTGGGCTAAAAACTGTCCACAAGAAATAGGTACTATGCTGCTTGCCTTATTGGTATAGCCAATAACAAGTTTTTCATTAGCATTACCGTTTACTGATTGAAAAATCCGTTTTTTCGTTAGCTCAAGTTCCGATAGAGTCGTTTTAGCATATTCAAGGAAAAGTTCGCCTTCAGGCGTTAATTTAACCGAACGAGTTGAGCGTTTTACTAACTCATATCCCATTTCATTTTCAAGTGTTTGAATGCTGCGCGTTAGCGCTGAAGTACTAATTTGGGTTTGTTCAGCTGCTTGTCTAAAGTGACGTAATACACCAAGTGCTACAAATTGCTCTAATTGTTCAAATCTCACTTTATAGTCCCTTTTTATAAGTAAGTCGCAGATACCACGGATATCAAATATATTAATTTTTATTCTAAAGTTTAGTAAAATTCTATATTGAAATACGGTTGCAAGTTCATACGTGTTTCCAGCAGGATACCCCCCTTTTAGTATTAATTAAAGAGGAAAGCGACCAAATAGTATTACTTTTTTAATTGATAACTAGTTGTTTATTGTGTTTTGTCTATATTTTTGCAATTAACTATCTAGGCAAAGTTATTTTAACTCAGTGGGTTAGTTAGGAGGTTGGAATTTAATTGTTCTAATTAATAAAAAAGTACGCCCCAAAATAGGGCGTACATATAACATGATTGTGACAAATAATAGGGTGTTTTATCTATAAGAGTTTATTTTACAAAATTTCTATTTATTCGGCTGCTTAATGGTTTATTTTCAATGCTTTGCAGTTCTATTTCAATCGCATCACAGGAAATATGTATTTCGAATAAAGACGTTAATAACGATAAACTTAAGCAAGCTAAGCTAATGCCAAATAAAATAATCCCTGTGGTATTAAATTCAATAAATAAAGCAAACATCGAAAATGTACACAGTAAAAAAGAGGCTACGCCGTATACCTGCATTGTTCTGATTAAGTTTATTCGTTTACGTAAGTTAGTGATTTGAGCGACTACAACAGGTCGGATAGATTCACCTTCGCGCGCATTTAACTCCCTAATTAATTGCGCTAAAACTAAAAATCGGTTTGTATAGGCTAATAATAGCAGCGATATGGCCGGAAAAAGTAAGCCCGGGGTTGTAAGTGTCATGTTTATTCCTTAAAAGTGCAGCATGCTAATAATTTAGCGTAGGATATTGTTAACACAAAATAAATGAGGTGAATATTGCAAAATATTAATAATAAAAATTCAACTGATAGCTCTTTTCAATGGGTTACAATTTATAAAGCCGAAAATACCCTTGAAGCTAATATTATTAAAGGTTTAATACAAACCAGTGGCATTGAATGCAAAATAAAAGGTGAGATGCTCCAAGGCGCATTGGGAGAAATTCCATTTGATCAAGCACAAGTTAGTGTGCAGGTTTATGCGATAAAAGAGCGCCATGCGCGCCAAATATTGGTAAACTATCAACAAGTAAAACAATCCGCTCCAGATTGGGTATGCCCTAACTGTAATGAGCATAATGGATCAACATTTGATTTTTGTTGGTCGTGTGAGACGTTAAAGAATGACTAAAGCAAATAATTTTCAGCGTATTAGAGAGCTTAACTATTTACAAAAAGCTGTTTTAGCAAGTGCTTTAATAGAGCGAATGCTGCCAAATTACGGTTTATTTAGCGAAGCAACGGGGTTTGGTGATGAAACCTTACTTCGTAATTCGCTTAATGTTTGTTGGGAAAAAATATTACTGCCTAAAAGTAAAATAGATCTCGAAAAACAAGTTGAAAAAATAGAACCGAATGTTCCTGAACTTGCTGATTTTGATATGTTTGGTACTTACCCTGCTATTGATGCTGCAACGTCTTTACTTAGCTTAATGCATGGTTTAATGGCGCAAGATGAGCAAGAGTTCATTAGTGTCAGTAAAATATCTCAAGCAACAGTGGCCCGCTTTATTGAATATCAAATGACGGTTGAAGGTGAGGTTGCAGATAACACGGCCGTTAGAGAGCATCCATTAATGCAATACGAAATTGAAGTATTAGGTGAGCTAATTGATTTTGTAGAAAATATGGGGCGTATTACCTCTGATAGCGTGAAGGCACTTAAAAAGTTTGCCCTAGAAGATGGCCAAACAAATATTGGCCTTACGTTATAAAAACAGCGAAGTGAAATTTTAAAGGCAGGAGAAGTACAGTGCGAATTTTAGGCATTGAATCGTCATGTGATGAAACAGGTATTGCAATATACGATGACGAAAAAGGCTTGTTAGCTCATCAATTATACAGCCAGGTAAAAGTACACGCTGATTATGGCGGTGTAGTACCGGAACTTGCATCGCGCGATCATGTTCGTAAAACGCTACCACTTATAGACGCAGCTTTTGCACAAGCGGGTTGCGGCCCAGAAGACTTAGATGGCATTGCTTATACTGCAGGCCCAGGTTTAGTTGGAGCATTATTGGTAGGTACTTCTATTGGTCGTTCATTAGCATACGGTTGGGACATTCCAGCTGTTGCTGTTCATCATATGGAAGGGCATTTACTTGCTCCGATGCTTGAAGAAAATATTCCTGAGTTTCCGTTTATTGCATTGCTTGTATCGGGCGGTCATACCATGATGGTTAAAGTAGCGGGTATTGGACAATACGAAGTACTAGGTGAGTCAGTTGATGATGCCGCAGGCGAAGCCTTTGATAAAACGGCTAAGTTACTTGGTCTTGACTACCCTGGAGGTCCGCGCTTAGCTAAAATGGCCGAACAAGGCGTTGCGAAGCGCTTTATTTTTCCTCGCCCGATGACCGACAAACCAGGTCTTGATTTTAGTTTTAGTGGTTTAAAAACTGCAGCATCAATCACTATTCGTGAAAATGACGACGACGATCAAACTAAAGCTGATATAGCGCATGCATTTCAAACAGCGGTTATTGATACGCTGGTTATTAAGTGCAAGCGAGCGCTTAAACAAACAGGTATTAAGCGTTTAGTAATCGCCGGTGGCGTAAGTGCAAATACACAGCTTCGACTGCAGCTTGAACGCGTAATGAAAGGTATGAAAGGCGAAGTTTTTTATCCGCGTACTGAATTTTGTACCGACAACGGTGCAATGATTGCTTATGCAGGAATGCAACGTTTAAAAGCAGGGCAATTTGCCACGCTTGATATGAAAACAAAACCTCGTTGGCCTATAGATAGCCTTGAGCCGATTTAATGACTCATATTTTAGATATTTTTGTTTTCATCAGTGGGTGCTTTTTTAGCGCCTACTTTTGGTTCTTCCCCACTAAATAATCGAATAATATTAGTACGGTGACGAAATATAATTAACAGCGTGATAAAAGTAACTGGAAGAGTATAAAGTGGTTTTATTAGCCATGTATATAAGGGCGCTAAAGATACAGCTACAAGCGCCGCAAGTGATGAATAGCGTGTTATTGCCACTATAACCAGCCATGTACAAACAAGTAAACCCGCCAATGATAAGCCAATAGGTAATAATGAGCCAAATGCCGTTGCTACGGCTTTACCGCCTTTGAAGCTAAAAAATAGTGGGTACATATGGCCTAAGCAAGCTGCTACAGCGACTAAACCAAGCTCTAAAGGTTCAACTTCTAAAAAATAAGCTCCCCATACTGGAATAGTGCCTTTTAAAATATCAAACACTAAAACCAAGCAAGCCGGAAATGCTCCGCCTAATCTATAAACATTTGTAGCCCCTGGGTTGTTAGAACCGCTATTACGAGGGTCAGGGAGTTTGAACAACCGCGACACTAAAATAGCCGACGAAATCGACCCAAGTAAATAAGCTAAAACAAACATTAAAGTGGCTAACACACGCTTCCTTATTTTTTAATTGCTATACCAATTGATAGTACTTTTAAGCTATTATTGGCAGCAAAATTTATCGTGAAAATTATTAACAGGCTATTTAATAGCTAGTTTGGTTATTTTGCTATTGTAGAAGTTATTTTCACATATTTAAACACTGGCTAAACCATATACAGTATTAATTTTATTGATGCTTTGTATAGTTGCTTAGTCGTTTGTTGTTATTTGGAGTATCAATGGATAAGGTTTTTATATCTCAATTGCACGTCGACACTATTATTGGAGTGTACGACTTTGAAAAAGAAAGTAAACAGAGCCTTTATTTTGATATTGAAATGCTTAGTGATATTAAGCCTGCAGCCGAAAATGACGATATTAATTTAGCACTGGATTATTCAAAAGTAAGCGAACGCGTTATTAAGCACTGCACTGCAAAACCTGTTGAGTTGCTAGAGACTTTGGTTGAGCAGTTGGCTGAGATTATTTTAAGCGAGTTTAATACGCCACAAGTTACTATAAGAGTAAGTAAACCTGCAGCAGTAGCACAAGCACAAACTGTGGGTGTTGAAATTACACGTGTTAAGGCAACTGACTAAATGGCTCAAATTTATATCAGCCTAGGGTCAAATATAAATAAAGCGCATTATATACAATGTGCATTAATTGCACTTAAGCAGCACTTTGAGCACATTGTGCACTCGTCTGTTTTTGAAAGTGAAGCAGTTGGGTTTGCTGGCAATAATTTTTATAATTCAGTAGTTGGCGCTACAACTGATATGTCGCTTGCTGATGTATGCGCTTTATTAAAAAAAATAGAGCGTGATAATGGGCGTACAGCGAACGATAAAAAATTTAGTCCACGAACGCTCGATTTAGATTTACTGTTTTATGATGATGTAACTTGCGATTCCCCAGCGCAATTACCACGTGATGAAATAACTAAAAATGCATTTGTATTACAACCTCTGAGTGAGGTTGCCCCAGATTTTTATCATCCTGTAGCTAAGCAAACGATTGCGCAGTTATGGAATGAATATAATAACCCTCAACAAAAGCTATGGAAGGTGGAGTTTTCTAACCTATGAGTATTATCGAAATAATTATTTTAGCCCTCATACAGGGATTTACTGAGTTTTTACCAATATCGAGTTCTGCGCATTTAATTCTCCCATCGCAAATTTTAGGCTGGGAAGATCAAGGGCTTGCGTTTGACGTAGCAGTACATGTTGGTACTTTAATAGCCGTTGTTATTTATTTTCGTAAAGAAGTAGTAGATATACTAAGCGCATGGTTTAAATCTTTTGGTAAGCAAGGCACTACCGATGACAGTAAATTAGGCTGGTGGATTATACTAGGTACAGTGCCTGCCGCTATTTTAGGTTTACTTTTAAAAGACTTTATTGAGTTATATTTGCGAAGCGCTTGGGTAATTGCTACTACCACGATTGTATTTGGTTTATTGCTTTGGTACGCGGATGCAAAAGGGAAACAAATTAAAACTATTTATCAGCTCAATTGGAAAACGGCACTTATCATTGGTTTCGCACAAGCTGTTGCAATGATCCCGGGTACTTCTCGATCAGGTATCACGATGACCGCTGGTTTAATGTTGGGTATGAATAAGCAAAGCGCAGCGCGTTTTTCGTTTTTACTAGCGATTCCGATTATTTCTATGATGGGGCTTTATTATATTGCAGAGCTTGCACTGGGTGACCATGTAGTTGATTGGAATACATTATTGCTTGGTGTGATGCTATCGTTCTTATCGGCTTATGCATGTATATTTATGTTTTTAAAAGTAATAGAGCGAATGGGTATGTTGCCATTTGTAATATATCGTTTATTACTCGGTGTCGGTTTGATTGTATTTTTAATGATGTAGAAAATAATCGCCTAACAAAAAAGCCTTCTGACTAAGAAGGCTTTTTTGTTATCAAGTGGACATTTTGGCACGAGTGAAATGCTTACTCGCAATGGTAACTAAGCACGAATTTTGGCATTATAGCGCCATTAAACTTTGCATAGCTGTAAAGTGAGCATACGATTTAAGGAAAGTATATGCATATACATATTTTGGGCATTTGTGGCACGTTTATGGGTGGCATTGCAGCCATTGCTAAATCATTAGGTCATAAAGTAACGGGTTCCGATCAAAACGTTTACCCACCAATGAGTACGCAACTTGAAGAGCTTGGCATTGAACTGACTCAAGGCTACGACGTATCTCAATTAGAGCCAAAACCAGATATGGTAGTTATCGGTAATGCAATGAGCCGTGGTAACCCGTGTGTTGAATATGTGCTTGATAAAGGCCTGCCTTATACATCTGGCCCTGAATGGCTTAAACATAACCTATTACAAAACTCGTGGGTACTTGCTGTAGCCGGTACGCATGGTAAAACAACCACAGCAAGTATGCTTGCGTGGGTATTAGAGTACGCAGGTTTAAAACCAGGGTTTTTAATTGGCGGCATAGTCCAAAATTTTGGTGTATCGGCCAAATTAGGTGAAACGCCATTTTTTGTTATTGAAGCCGATGAATACGACACAGCTTTTTTTGATAAGCGCAGTAAGTTTGTCCATTACCTTCCGCGTACACTTATATTAAATAATCTTGAATTCGATCACGCTGATATTTTCGAAGATTTAAACGCAATAAAAAAACAATTTCATCACTTAATGCGTACATTACCTCAAAGCGGCAAGGTAATTTGGCCTAAGCAAGACGTAGCGCTTAATGACGTAATAGCACAAGGGCTTTGGAGCGAAAGCGAAACACTCGGTGATGACTGGGGCTATGAATTAATAAAAGCCGATGGTAGTGAGTTTAATGTACTTTTAAATAACGAAAAGCAGGGCACTGTTTGCTGGCAAGCAATAGGCGAGCATAACGTTAAAAATGCAATTATGACTATCGCAGCAGCGCGCCATGTGGGTATAGCTGTTGATCATAGTATTGATGCCTTAGGAGAATTTATTAGCCCTAAAAGGCGTATGGAGCTAAAGGCTGATATAAATAATATTAAGGTGTATGACGATTTTGCGCATCACCCAACAGCAATTAAAACTACGCTTGCAGGACTGCGCGCAAAAGTAGGCGATGAAAAAATTATCGCTATTTTAGAGCCGCGCTCAAACACTATGAAAATGGGCGTGCACCAATATACATTATTAGATTCACTGCGTGATGCTGACGACGTACTACTTTTTGAACCAGAGAATCTAAATTGGTCGCTAAAAGAGCAAGCAGATAAAGCAGGCATGCAGTGCTTTAGCAGCACGCAAACAATTATTGATACGGTGCTTGAAAATATTGAGCCTAATCAGCATATTTTAATTATGAGCAATGGCGGTTTTAATGGCCTTCATCAACACCTTGTTGATGGTTTAGCTGATAAATACAGCGGAGAATAGTGTGCAATTTAAAGATAGAATTACGCTCGCTTTTAGCGGTGCATCAGGTGCGCCTTATGGTTTAAGGTTACTTGAAGTATTGCTTGAGCAGCAATTTCAAGTTTACGTACTTATCTCAAGTGCAGCGCGAGTGGTGCTTGATACAGAATCAAATATTAAGCTCTCTGGTAATGAAGACAAAGCCACTGAGCAGTTAAGTACGCTGTTTAATGCTAAATCTGGGCAGTTAAAAGTATACGGTAAAGATAACTGGTTTAGCCCTGTGGCTTCGGGCTCTGCGGCGCCTAAAAAAATGGTGGTATGCCCGTGTAGTGCTGGGTCGGTTTCTGCAATTGCAGTAGGGGCGTCAGATAACTTATTAGAGCGCGCCGCTGATGTGGTAATTAAAGAACGCGGACAGTTAATTTTAGTGCCGCGCGAAACACCGTTTAACGAAATTCATTTAGAAAACATGCTTAAGTTATCTCGTTTAGGTGTGACCATAATGCCAGCAGCGCCTGGCTTTTATCATAAGCCACAAAGTATTGAAGACTTAGTTGATTTTATGGTGGCGAGAATTTTAGATCATTTAAATATTGAACATAACCTAACAAAACGTTGGGGTTATGGTGAGGGTAAGTAATGAATAAGCAAAATATTGCTTTAAATATAGAAGGCCTTACCAAGGTTTATAAAAATGGTGTTGAGGCTATTAAAGGCGTTGATTTACAAGTTAAAGAGGGCGACTTTTTCGCTTTACTTGGTCCAAACGGAGCAGGAAAATCAACCACTATTGGTGTTATTTCGTCACTTGTTAATAAAACAAAAGGCAAGGTAGAAGTATTCGGTTGTAATATTGATACTGATTTAGAAGCTGCAAAAGCGCATTTAGGCTTAGTGCCGCAAGAGTTTAACTTTAGTCAGTTTGAAACACTTAGCCAAATACTTGTTAACCAAGCCGGTTATTATGGTGTGCCACGTGGCGAAGCCCATAAACGTGCTGATAAGTACTTAGCGCAGCTTGGCTTACTTGAGAAAAAAGACAAACAAGCACGTACGCTTTCAGGCGGTATGAAACGCCGATTAATGATTGCGCGTGCCCTTATGCACGAACCTAAGTTGCTTATACTTGATGAGCCAACAGCGGGGGTAGATATAGAACTTCGTCGTTCAATGTGGGATTTTTTACGCCAAATAAATGAGCAAGGCGTTACTATTATTTTAACTACCCATTACCTTGAAGAAGCAGAGTTACTGTGTAAAAACATCGCCATAATCGATAATGGCCGAATTGTTGAAAACACGACCATTAAAGCACTGCTTGCAAAGCTTGATAAAGAAACCTTTATTTTAGATTTAAAAATGCCAGCAAACCCTGTAACGCTTGAAGGTTATAAATTTACCATGACGGACGATCACACTGTTGAAGTAGAAGTCGCTAAATCTCAAGGATTAAATGCGGTTTTTAGTGCATTAACAACTCAAGGTAATACTGTATTGAGTATGCGAAATAAAGCAAACAGATTAGAAGAGTTATTTGTTGGATTACTAGAGCAAGGGCGGGGCGAATAAATGTTTAAATATGGCGTAGCCTTAAAGAGTTTGTGGATCAAAGAGTGCATTCGTTTTTTACGTATTTGGGTGCAAACTTTAGTACCGCCAGCAATTACGATGAGCTTATATTTTGTTATTTTTGGTAACTTAATTGGTTCACGCATTGGCGACATGGGCGGCTTTAGTTATATGGAGTTTATTGTACCTGGCCTTATAATGATGTCGGTCATTACTAATTCCTATTCCAACGTAGCCTCTAGTTTTTACTCAACAAAGTTTCAAAAAAGCATTGAAGAGCTTTTAGTTGCACCTGTACCTAACTACATCATTGTTCTAGGTTATATGGGGGGCGGTATGACGCGCGGTATTATGGTGGGCTTTATAGTTACCTGTGTATCGTTATTATTTGTTGATATTCAAATTCATAATATTTTTGTAATTATGGCGACGGTTATTTTAACCTCAGCTGTGTTTGCTTTAGGTGGCTTAATTAATGCGATTTACGCAAACAGCTTTGACGATATAAGCATTATCCCCACCTTCATACTAACGCCATTAACTTACTTAGGCGGTGTATTTTATTCAATTACGTTGCTGCCTGAATTTTGGCAGAATGTATCACAAATCAACCCTATAATTTATATGGTTAACGCATTTCGTTATGGCTTTTTAGGTGTGTCGGATGTTGATTTGAGCGTGGCTCTTGGGGTTATTTTAGTATTTATAACAGCGTTATTTACATTAGCGCTTACATTGATCAAAAAAGGTGTGGGGCTAAGACACTAATGAGTGATGCAAATTCACGTAGTATTGTATCTAATCAAGCGGGTATTCACGAAAAGCTTGATGAAATAGTAAATAAGCACTTAGATGCTGAATTTAAAAAGCCAATTGCAGCGCATACCCAAGCCGCATTTGAGGAGGTTAATGCTAAAGTACAAGCCTTTAGTGGCCCGCTTATTTTAGACTCGTGTTGTGGCGTAGGTGAAAGCTCAGCTAACTTAGCTAAGCGCCACCCAGATGCACTTATAATTGGTATTGATAAATCGTCGCACCGATTAGATAAGCACGATGTTGAATATAAGCAAACCGACAGTGGTCAGTACATCTTAGTGCAAGCAGACTTAAATGACTTTTGGCGTTTAGCGGTTGCTGCTAATTGGCAACCTACGCACCATTATTTGTTGTATCCAAACCCGTGGCCTAAATCTAAGCATATTCGTAGACGCTGGCATGGCGCGGCTATTTTTCCATTTATCGTTAAGTTAGGTGGAAAATTAGAAGTGCGCAGCAATTGGGATATTTACGTTAAGGAGTTTGCTCGGGCGCTCGAATTAACAGGCAACCCTTGCGATGTAACGCTTTATGAGTCAGACGATGCAATTACGCCTTTTGAGCGTAAATACTGGGCCAGTGGCCAGCAAAGCCACCGACTCGTTATTAACTTACCTCGCTAAAGTAAGTTAAAGTGCTAATTCTTCTTCTATAACCGTACTAACATGTGACACTGGGTGGGCAAAGTAGTTGCCTTGCATTAGTGTCACATTCGCCTTTTTAAGTGCGGTTACTATGGTTGCATTTTCTACCGACTCTGCCATTAATTGCAAACCAAGTTGATTAGCAAAACTGGCTATATGTTCAATAAATAAATAGATATCTTTGTCATTCACTATTTGCTTTATTAGTGCGCCATCTAGCTTAATACCATCTACTTCCAGCTTAAGTACGTTTGATATATTTGAATAACCACTACCAAAGTCATCAATAATAACCTTAACGCCTTTCGTTTTAACCATTCCAATAAATGCTTTCACCTCAGAAAAGTTGGCAATAGCTTGGGTTTCTAAAAGCTCTAGTGTGATATTACCAGGATGCGGGTAGCGCTTAAGTTCGTCCGCAATAAACTCACTTAAATTAGGGTCGAGCATATCTTGTGCTGTTATATTTAAACTCCAGCAAATATCGGTTTTTCTAAAGCGACTAACACATTGTGAAAATATAGTACGGGTAAGTATTCCGTCCATTCTTGAGCGAGTAACAACATTTAAAAATGCATCAGGTTTCAACACTTCCCCTTGCGCCGTTACCATTCGAGCTAAACATTCGTATTGAACGACCTTGTTGATATTTGTATCAATAATGGGTTGAAAGTAAGGCACTATACGGTTGTTATCAAACGCTTCACGCACTTCTTTAGCCATTTCAACATTGTATTGATATTGCGTTTTTACATCGTGTAGCGCTTTTGAGTAGTTAACTACGCTATGCCTGCCTTGTTTGGCTTGCAGCGCCGCTATATGAGCGTTTTCAAGTAGTAGCGATTTATTGCCACTGGCAATACCTGCACATAGGGTTATGTAAATAAAAGGGTCAGTTAACACTGGGGTATTAAAGTTATACGTTTTTACGAGATCGGTAAATTCGTCATTGCTCATTTCTTTAGGCGCGAGTAATACTATTTTGTTGGTTGCTAGTCTGTATATATGGCAATGCGCAGAGCTTCTGAGTTTAAAGTGAATAAGTAAGTTTTTCATTACTTTGTCACCCACTTCAGTGCCGTAGAAACTGTTTATATCTTCTATTTCATTAACCCAAATAACGGCTAACTGCATGTGATGAGCATTACTTTTTTTAATAAAGTACTCAAGAGCAATATGATTTGAAAAACCAGTACTTGAGTCAGTTGCTAAAGAGCGCTTTAGTAAATAAATATATATGGCGGCAACTAGTATCGCGATAAAAAAGAAGAAGCTCGCCATGGCAGCTGCTTTTGATACGCTTTCTTTAAGTTTCTCGTTTAAATTGTAAATAGTTATATCGGCACCCGTTAAATAGGTATTGCCGTTAATAGGGTCAACGTAAGGAATAAAAATAGTTTTAAAGTGGCCCCACTGATCGCTCGATATTTCAAATACAGGCTCGGTTGAGTAAAAAGCACTTATATTTGCATCGGTAGCTTCAGGGTAGAGATCTAAAAATTGAGTTACTTTGCCATTATTCTGATCGTCTTGCGTGTAGCTTGATGAGCTAAAAAGAACCTTTCCGTCTTTTAAAATCATTGAATACACATAAGCAATATCAAGTGCTTGAGCAAACTCAGAGAGCTGTTTACTCTTATTTTGATAGTAAGAAAAACTTATGTTGTCGCCTTGATTAACCGCACTTAAGTAATTTTCACCTAGAATATGTTTAACGCTGGTGGCGGCATTAAGTAAGCGATTATCAACCGACTGCATTATTTCAGCACGCGTGGTTTGGTAAGTGTAGTAAACATAGGTAAGCAAGCTTATTAAAAATAAGCTAAAGCCTGCCACTATCCAACTAACTTTGACTCTTCCTTCTGGCATATGTGTCCCTTTTTTGTTATCAAATTTATTATACCCAAAATAAGTAAATGCCCAATAAATAATTAGGTTTGGTAGAGTTTTAATTAAATTATCATTTTTTTGTCATCGCTTTGATTGCTTTTATAGGTTTAAACGAGACATTTTAGTTATATTGCAGTAAAGTTAGCGCAATTTTTAAAGAAACACGATTGCTCTAAATGTCCTAATAAGTAGGCGTTTTTGATGGGTAAGCGCGTGTTTTAGCTACACACACTAGGTATTGAGATGGATCAAAAGCGTTGTGCCGTCGCCTCTAAAGAAAGCCTTAAGCGTATATTTACTGTACCTGAAGCGCCAGACTCAACTTTAAGCAAAATCGAGCTTGAAATTTCGAGTAATTTAGCAGGTTTTCTAAACGAAAATATAGCGGCAATTGAAAAACCATTACATGAAATCGAGAAAGATTTTCAGTCGGCAGTGATCCCAGAGGATCCAACGTTTGTATCTGCTTATGCCCAAGACATAATGGAGCAACTTGTTGCGCATTCTGTGCATACAGCTGCGCCTAGCTTTATTGGTCACATGACCTCTGCCTTGCCGCATTTTTTATTACCTCTGTCAAAATTGATGGTAGGGCTAAATCAAAATCTAGTAAAAATAGAAACGTCTAAAGCGTTTACGCCTCTTGAACGTCAAGTGCTTGGAATGATGCATCATTTAGCTTATGGGCAAGAAGATTCATTTTATTCTAAATGGATGCACAGTGCTAAAACCTCATTAGGTGCATTTTGCTCTGGTGGAACGGTTGCTAATATTACTGCGCTTTGGATTGCGCGAAACCGCTTATTAAAACCCGATGGCGATTTTAGAGGTATCGGCGCACAAGGCCTAATTGCCGGTATGCTGCATTACGGCTATAAAGGTTTAGCAGTATTAATATCAGAACGCGGACATTACTCGTTAGGTAAATCGGTTGATTTACTCGGTATTGGCCGCGATAACTTAATTGGTATTAAAACCTGCGAAAATAATAAAGTTGATGTAGGAGCTATGCGCGAAAAAGCACGTGAGCTTGAATCGCAAGGCATTAAAGTAATGGCGATTATTGGGGTAGCGGGTACAACCGAAACCGGTAATATTGATCCACTTGATGAAATGGCCGACTTAGCACAAGACATTAACTGCCATTTTCATGTAGATGCTGCATGGGGAGGAGCAACCCTTTTATCGAACACGCATCGCCCTTTACTAAAAGGGATTGAGCGAGCAGATTCAATTACCATCGATGCACATAAACAAATGTATGTACCAATGGGAGCGGGCTTAGTTTTATTTAAAGATCCCGCTGCAACTGATGCAATAGAGCATCACGCTGAGTACATATTACGTAAAGGTTCAAAAGACTTAGGTAGCCACACGCTTGAAGGCAGCCGACCTGGTATGGCAATGTTAGTACATGCTTGCTTACGTGTTATTGGTCGTAAAGGTTATGAAATGCTGATTGATCGAAGCATCAAAAAAGCACATTACTTTGCTGATTTAATTAAAGCTGATGAAGACTTTGAGCTTATTTCAGAACCTGAATTGTGCTTATTAACGTATCGTTATGTACCTAAGCAAATTAAACAAGCAATAGCCGATGCAGATGCTGCAACTCGGTTAGATATTTTTGCCTCTCTGAATCGTTTTACTGCCAGTATGCAAAAACGTCAGCGAGAGTCTGGTCGCTCATTTGTATCACGTACTCGTTTAACGCCTTCTAAATACGACAATCAACCTACAGTTGTATTTAGAGTGGTACTTGCAAACCCGCTTACATCAGGCGCTATTTTAAAAGAGATATTGGCTGAGCAAAAAGAGTTGGCTGCAACAGATCCGGTATTCAAAAAATACTTAAGAAAGTATATGTAATCTAAATACAAAAAAGGGTCCATAAGGACCCTTCTTAATATCAAAAGTACTTATTAATGCAAAATACGTGCTCTAATTGTACCCTCAACAGCGCTTAGTTCTTTAAGTGCTACTTCAGATTGATCTGTATCTACATCAATAACTACATAACCAATAGATGCGTCTGTTTGTAGGTATTGCGCAGCAATGTTAATACCGTGCTGTGCAAACGCTTGGTTAATTTGCGTTAGTACACCAGGGCGGTTGTGGTGCACGTGTAATAAACGGCTACGATTAGCAAGCTCAGGCAGCGATACTTCAGGGAAGTTAACGGCAGTAATAGTTGAGCCATTATCTGAATATTTAGCCAATTTACCCGCTACTTCAATACCAATGTTTTCTTGTGCTTCTTGTGTAGAACCACCAATGTGCGGCGTTAAAATAACATTGTCGAATTGGCGCAGTGGCGATACAAATTCTTCATCGTTAGATTTTGGCTCAGTAGGGAACACATCGATTGCTGCACCACTTAGTTTTTTCTCTGTTAGTGCTTCTGCAAGTGCATCAATATCAACAACAGTTCCGCGTGAAGCATTGATCAAAATAGATCCCTGCTTCATAACAGCAAGTTCTGCACTACCAATAAGATTTTTAGTTTGCGGTGTTTCTGGTACGTGTAAACTAATAATATCAGAGCGTTGTAATAGCTGAGTTAGGTTGTGAACTTGCTTTGCATTACCCAGTGATAACTTATCTTCGATATCGTAATATTCAACGTTCATACCGATATTTTCAGCCATAATACCTAGCTGAGTACCAATGTGACCATAGCCAATAATACCTAATGTTTTACCACGTGCTTCAAACGAACCATTTGCTGTTTTTAACCAGCCACCACGATGAGCCGCTGCATTACGCTCTGGAATACCGCGTAATAAAAGTAGGATTTCACCAAGTACAAGTTCAGCAACTGAACGAGTATTAGAAAATGGTGCGTTAAATACAGCAATACCGCGTTCGCGTGCTGCATCTAAATCAACTTGGTTTGTACCAATACAAAAACACCCAACAGCAACTAGCTTGTCAGCTGAGTCTAATACGGCTTGGTTAATATGAGTACGAGAACGAAGTCCTACAAAGTGAACATCTTTAATGCGCTCTTTTAATTCGTCCTCAGGTAAGGATGTTTTAACGTAGTCGATATTGCTGTAACCGTTACGTTTTAGCGTTTCAACAGCGCTTTGGTGAACACCTTCAAGCAAGAGAATTTTAATTTTGTCTTTTGCTAACGATACCTTACTCATAACCTCATCCTATTTAATTTGTGGCCCATTTTTAGTACCGATAATCACTTTATCAGCACCACGCATTGCAAATAGGCCGTTGGTAACTACGCCAACAATTGAATTTATTTGTGCTTCAAGTTGTTTAGCATTGGTAATTTTTAAGTTAAATACATCTAATATAACGTTACCGTTATCGGTAACTACGCCTTGGCGATAAACAGGGTCACCACCAAGCTTTAATAATTCTCGTGCAACGTAGCTGCGAGCCATTGGAATAACTTCTACCGGAAGCGGGAAGTCGCCTAATGTTTTTACTAATTTGGTGTCATCTACAATGCACACAAATTGTTTAGCTACAGCGGCTACTATTTTTTCGCGAGTGAGGGCTGCACCGCCACCTTTAATCATTTCGTTTTGATCGTTTATTTCGTCAGCGCCGTCAACGTATACATCTAAAGCAGCAACGTTATTAAGCTCAAATACTTCAATACCTAACGCTTGTAGGCGCTCGGTTGAGGCTTCTGAGCTTGATACAGCGCCTACAATAGTGTCCTTTACTGAACCAAGGGCATCAATAAAGTGATTAACAGTAGAGCCTGTACCCACACCTACAATAGTGTTTTCTTTTACAAACTCGAGTGCTGCCCAAGCAGCTGCTTTTTTTAATTCATCTTGTGTCATTGCTTTGTGCTCATGTATGTCAGAAATATGCGGTTAGTAATCAAATTTAATTGTTACCAACAGTATGTTTTATCTGGGGTGATAATGGTTTTAAGTGGTACATCCCACGACTCGATTGGTAGAGCCTCAACTTTTTGGCATTCATGTGCAAGGCCAATTAGTTGTGGTTTTTGCCAATTTTGTTCGTGTAAACGTGCCAATGTCCGGTCGTAAAACCCACCTCCCATTCCTAGGCGATTACCTTGTTTATCAAATGCAACTAATGGCATAAGGAGGTAATCAAGCACTGGTAATGGGCATATTTGAGAGCAGTTCAGCTTAGGCTCCAAGATACCATAGCGATTTGCTCTCATGGGTGAGTTTTTCTCATAGCGCTGAAATAGTAAATTAGCGCCATTGAATGGGTGTATTATAGGTAGGTAAACGGTATGGTTTAAACTCCATAATTCTTTAATTAACAATGAAGTGTCTAGTTCCCCATCGTTACTCAAGTAAATGGCAATATGCTTTGAATTCGTTGTTTTTTCGCTTTTTAAATGTTGAATAAAATTCATTTTTAGCGATTGCGCAGCAATTATTTGCTGATTATTTGACAAGTTTTTACGGGTGTTACGAATTTTCGCTCTTATTTTTGCGCGTTTATTGCTCATTAAATTAATTAACCATTCTTAAAAAGAGAATAAATCGGGAAAAATTAAAAAAACAGCCAGTACGACTAGCAAAATGGTGGCAGTTGCAATCAATGAATATAAAAGTAAGTTACTGCGTTTTTTAGGAGGCGCTAAATCATCATCTAGCATTAGATCGTCACCTTGCCATTCGTCAATACTTTCGTCTGGTGCTTTTAATTGAGCTTCAGGAAGGCGTTGCTCTAACTCGTCTAGCTTTTCTTCAAGGCGAATTAAGCTGCTAGTGATGTAATCGAGTGCATCAAAAATACGTTCGTCACGTTGGTTGTTATTTGCAGCTGCGGGGGAGCTATTTTGAATTGCATTTGAAACAGCTTGCAGCTTACTTTTAATACCTAAGCTTGCTAGTAACTTAGCCTGTTTTAACGCTTTGTCTTTATCGCTTGGTGCAAACAGTGGCTTACCTTTAAAAAAAAGAGCTACTTTTTCATCTGACGTTTTTAATTTTGCAGCTAAATTTGTACATGCTGTTTTTATGTCAACGTTATCGGCAAGTCCTGCAAATATAACGCGAAAGTTATCGGCCATTTAACTGTCCCTAAAGCTTTTATAATGAAATGAGTATATACCTAAAGTACAAAAGAATTCGAGGTCGATTTAATAGTTATTTTGTAGACGCGCTACAAACAATATAGCGAATAAGTTTTAGATGCAAAAACGGCCCTTAAAAGGGCCGTTTTTAATTTACTACAACAATTTTGGCTTAAAGGCCAGCAGCTGCGCGAAGTGCGTCTGCTTTATCTGTACGTTCCCAAGGGAATTCGTCACGACCAAAGTGGCCGTAAGCCGCTGTAGGAAGGTAGATAGGGCGCTCTAAATCAAGCATTTGAATTAAGCCGTAAGGACGTAAGTCAAAGTGTTCACGAATAAGCTCGATTAAACGGCTTTCTTCTAGCTTGCTTGTACCAAACGTTTCAACGCTAATAGAAGTAGGCTCTGCAACACCAATTGCGTAAGAAACTTGTAGCTCACACTTGTCAGCAAGACCAGCAGCAACAATGTTTTTAGCAACGTAACGTGCAGCGTATGCTGCTGAACGGTCAACTTTTGATGGATCTTTACCAGAGAAAGCACCACCACCGTGACGAGCCATACCACCGTATGTATCTACAATAATTTTACGACCAGTTAAACCACAGTCACCCATTGGTCCGCCAATTACAAAGCGACCTGTTGGGTTAATGAAAAACTTAGTTGCACTTGTAATAAGTTCTGCAGGAAGTACCGGCGTGATGATTGTTTCCATCACAGCTTCTACTAAATCTTTTTGCGAAATGTCTTCGCTGTGCTGAGTAGAAAGTACAACAGCATCAATACCTACTGGCTTACCGTTTTCGTATGCAAAAGTAACTTGAGATTTTGCATCTGGACGTAACCAGTTAAGCTCGCCGCTTTTGCGTACTTGCGCTTGGCGCTGTACTAAACGGTGTGAGTAAGTAATTGGAGCAGGCATTAGTACTTCTGTTTCGTTACATGCGTAACCAAACATTAAGCCTTGGTCGCCAGCGCCTTGCTCTTCTGGGCTAGTACGGTCAACACCTTGGTTAATGTCTGGAGACTGTTTACCGATAGTGTTTAAAATTGCACATGAATCGGCATCAAAGCCCATGTCTGAATTTGTGTAGCCAATGTCACGAATTGTTTTACGTGTAATTTCTTCGATATCAACCCATGCGCTAGTAGTGATTTCACCACCAACCATAACCATACCGGTTTTTACGTAAGTTTCGCATGCAACACGGGCATGAGAGTCTTGCTCTAGGATAGCATCAAGTACCGCATCAGAGATTTGATCGGCGATTTTATCCGGATGACCTTCAGAAACTGATTCAGAAGTAAATAAATGTTTTGCCATTGTAATTCTGCTCACAAATATTGCGCTTCACAAACGTCGGTATTAGCGCTAAAAAATTAAGGGGCGTATTTTATCGAAAACAAAACACCTTGCATAGTGTTTTTACGCCTAGACGTCTAAATAAAATTACTAATAACTTTTTGGTCTTAAAAAATATTCATAATGCCTCACTTTTATAGGGTTTTTAATTGCACACAGCCCCCACAATAAGTAAGAATGGTCGGTATAAACGAACCCAAGTTACTTGGGTGCATAAACAAACACATAAATACCCGCGCAAATACACATAAAGGTAGGAGAATTCATGCCATCTCGCAAAGAACTTGCAAATGCTATTCGCGTCTTGTCAATGGACGCAGTACAAAAGGCCAAATCTGGTCACCCTGGAGCCCCTATGGGCATGGCTGATATCGCAGAAGTATTATGGCGCGATTATCTAAAACATAACCCAACGAATCCAGAGTGGGCTGACCGTGACAGATTTATTCTTTCAAACGGCCACGGTTCAATGCTTATCTATTCTCTATTGCACCTAAGTGGTTACGACTTACCACTGGACGAAATTAAAAACTTCCGTCAAATGCATTCTAAAACACCAGGTCACCCTGAATATGGCTATGCACCAGGAATCGAAACTACTACGGGTCCATTAGGTCAAGGGATCACAAATGCCGTAGGTATGGCAATTGCTGAAAAAGCACTTGCTGCACAGTTTAACCGTGAAGGTCACGATATTGTTGATCACTTTACCTATGCATTTATGGGCGATGGCTGCCTTATGGAAGGTATTTCTCATGAAGCAGGTTCACTTGCAGGCACATTAGGTCTGGGTAAACTTGTTGCATTTTGGGATGACAACGGCATTTCAATCGATGGCGAAGTAGAAGGTTGGTTTACAGATGATACACCAGCTCGCTTTAAAGCATACGGTTGGCATGTAATTAGTGGTGTTGATGGCCACGACAGCGATGCTGTAAGTGCTGCAATTGCAGAGGCAAAAAGCGTTACCGATAAACCTTCACTAATTTGTTGTAAAACAATTATTGGTTACGGCTCACCTAATAAATCTGGTAGCCACGATTGTCACGGTGCTCCACTAGGTGATGACGAAATTAAAGCATCTCGCGAATTTCTAGGTTGGACTGGCGATGCGTTCGAAATTCCTGATGATATTTACGCACAGTGGGATGGCAAAGAAAAAGGCAAGCAGCTTGAATCAAGCTGGGACGAAAAATTTGCAGCATACGCAAAAGCATACCCAGAGCTTGCAACTGAATACAAACGTCGTATTAATAACGAACTGCCTGGCGATTGGGCTGCAAAATCACAAGCGTACATTGAGCAATTACAAGCAAACCCTGCAAACCCAGCGTCTCGTAAAGCATCGCAAAATGCATTAAACGCATTTGGTCCGTTATTACCAGAATTTATGGGTGGTTCAGCCGATTTAGCAGGCTCAAACTTAACAATTTGGGATGGCTCTAAAGGTTTAACACGCGATGATGCAAGCGGTAACTACATTTACTACGGTGTACGTGAGTTTGGTATGTCGGCAATTATGAATGGTATTGCCCTTCATAAAGGCTTTATTCCTTACGGTGCTACGTTCTTAATGTTTGTTGAATATGCAAAAAATGCTGTACGTATGGCTGCATTAATGAAGCAACCAAGCATTTTTGTATACACGCACGATTCAATCGGCTTAGGTGAAGATGGCCCAACTCACCAACCAGTAGAGCAAATTGCAAGCATGCGTTTAACGCCTAACTTATACAACTGGCGTCCATGTGACCAAGTTGAGTCGGCAATTGCATGGCAACAAGCTATTGAGCGTAAAGACGGCCCTACATCGCTTATCTTTACTCGCCAAGGTCTTGAGCAACAAGCACGTGACGCACAGCAATTAGCAGACGTTAAAAAGGGTGGTTACATCCTTAGCTGTGACGGCAATCCAGAGATTATCTTTATTGCGACGGGCTCTGAAGTGCAACTAGCACAAGATTCAGCAACTGAGCTACGCAGCCAAGGTAAAAAGGTACGTGTTGTATCTATGCCATGTACTGATGCCTTTGAAGATCAAAGCGCAGCATACAAAGAAAGCGTATTACCGGCATCTGTTTCACGCCGCGTAGCAGTAGAAGCAGGTATTGCTGACTACTGGTACAAGTACGTAGGCCTAAACGGCGCAGTAGTAGGTATGACTACCTTTGGTGAGTCAGCACCTGCAGGCGAGCTGTTTGAGCACTTTGGTTTTACAGTGGCAAACATTGTAAGCAAAGCAAACGAGCTTTTTTAATCGCTTTGATTAAATAAAGTAAGTAATTGAAAAACCCGCACATGTTGCGGGTTTTTTTATGCCCTTACATGAAGCAACTTCACCTTGAACAATGCAGCTTTCCTTGCAAGAAAGTAAGCTATCAGGCAAGGTAGTGCGATAAAATTTATAAATAAAAATCTTAAATTAATAGCAGGAGCTAAAAATGCCAAAGTTCGATAACGTGAGTGTAGTAAAAAAAGCCAATGTATATTTTGACGGAAAAGTGTCGAGCCGTACCGTTATTTTAGGTGATGGCGAAGCGAAAACGTTAGGCTTTATGCAACCAGGTGAGTTTGTTTTTGATACAAACCAAAAAGAGTGCATGGAGCTTTTAGCTGGCCAATGGGATATTTTATTACCAGGTGCAAGTGAGTGGAAAACATTTAACGCGGGTGAATCGTTTAATGTTGATGCAAATGTAAGCTTTAAAGTAAAAGTATCTGATTTTGCTGACTACTGTTGTTCGTACACAGATTAATCAGTACAGCTAGACGTCTGAAAGCCCATGCACTATGGGCTTTGCATAAACTTTGCGCAACGCATGATTTAAATCACCAAAAACTGCAAATAAACCTCAAATATCTCTCTTTTTTCCTTGTGTTAATCTAAATAGCCCCCAATACTATTTATGAGGTAACAAATAAAAGGATACCCTATGAAAATTAATCTTTCTGGTCACCATGTTGAAGTTACTGACTCTATTAGAGAGCACATCAACGAAAAATTTTCAAAAATCGAGAGCCATTTCCCATCGCTTATTGCACTCGAAATTATTTTGTCTAAAGAACATCATAAAATCCAAGCTGAAATTAGCACTAATTATGAAGGCACGCGTATATCGGTAAAAGGGGAAAACGAAGTTATGTACCCCGCCATTGCAAGTGCAGCTAAAAAACTCGATGCAGCACTAAAACATCGAAAAGGGCAGATAAAAGCAAACTTACACGAAAAGCCTGTTAGCACTACACCTGAAATCGCACACGAGATCATCCAAGAGATGGATCTTAAATAAAACTCAGTCACAAAGTATTGTAAAAAAGAGCCGTATGGCTCTTTTTTATTGCCTGTAATTTAGGTAAGTTATGCGTTCTTGCAGTTTATTAATTATAAAGGTTAGGGTCTGTTTATCTTTCGAGGTTGAATTTACAGCTGTATGTTGGGCTTTTAGGCAAGGCAGAGCCTATGTAGTGTGGTTCTTCCCCATAAATAGGCGATAACGCAGCATAAAAGCCCAACATACGCTGCCCAAAGGGTTCTGCCTAGGGACGATTAACTCTTTATTGCTCGATTTTTACTTAGCCCACTAGGTTACAAACCTCGCGCTGCGATTAAATCGCCCCTAGGTTGAATAAATTTCAATCCTGAAAGGTCAACAGACCCTGATAAAAAGAACACACAACACACATATTTTGAGAAATTAATGCACACAACAAAAGCAGTATGGAAGTCTCGACTAGGTGCGCTTGGACCTGGAATACTCATGGCAACAGCCGCTATTGGCGGTTCTCACTTAGTTGCGTCTACGCAAGCTGGGGCAATATTTGGCTGGCAATTATTTTGGCTTATCCTCGTTGTTAATGTTTTAAAGTACCCGTTTTTTCGCTTTGGTATGGAATACACACTCGCCACTAAAAATAGCCTAGTGGAGGGCTATAAAAGCAAAGGCCCGTTTTACTTTTACAGTTTTATTGGCTTAAACATTGTTGCCGCTGTTGTTAATACCGCCGGCGTATTACTGCTTACCGCAAGCTTACTGCATTACGCCTTACCCATGGTTATTGAAGTAACCTTGCTTTGTTGGATGCTGCTGGGTGTATGTTTAGTTATATTGCTACTAGGGCACTTTAAAGCGCTAGATAACGTTGCCAAAGGCATTATGGGGCTGCTTACGCTCGCTACTTTGATTGCCCTTGCCATTGCATTTAGTAACGGCCCAATGGCACCTGCTGATTATGTGGGACCTTCACCGTATGAACTTGCCATGCTTAGCTTTATGGTGGCTTTAATGGGCTGGATGCCAGCCCCTATCGAAATATCTGCATTAAGTTCTTTATGGCTAAAAGAAAAACAAGCACAACAAACAGTTTCTAAAAGCCAAGGCTTGTTCGATTTTAACGTAGGTTACTGGCTTACAGCTGGCTTAGCCTTGGTATTTTTTAGCTTAGGTGTATTAGTGCAGTACGGGCAAACCAGTAGTATAGAACTCGGCGGTGTCGCGTTTGCCAAGCAGCTTATTGATATGTACGCATTAACAATAGGCGAGTGGGCAAGGCCGCTTGTATCAGCAATCGCTTTTTTATGTATGTTTGGCACTACACTCACCGTGCTTGATGGCTACGCCCGTACGCTTAACGAATCTCATAAACTACTTGGCTTTAAACAATCAAAACACAGTCTAAATGTTTGGTTAATACTACAAGCACTTGCCGGTATGGCCGTTATTTTATTTTTTAAATCAGCCCTTGGCCCCATGCTTACGTTTGCGATGACGCTTTCATTTGTCACAACGCCAGTGTTTGCATGGCTTAACTTTAGCCTTGTGCGCTCAGAGCCTGCTATAAAGCATAGCGTTTTACTACGTAGTTTAACGTGGTTAGGTTTGGTGTACTTAGTTGGGTTTGCTGTCGCTTTTGTAGTGTGGAAACTAGCATTCTAAATACAGCCACTTACTTTAGGGTTTTAATTAAAGCCCTAAAGCATTAAATTCTAGGATTAAACGAGGTATAAATGGATATTAGAATAGGTGAGCTTTCAAACCCACACGTTATAAAGTTACTACAAGCGCATCATAACGATATGTTAAAACACTCACCCGTTGAGAGCGTACATGCACTTGATGTGAGTAAACTCACTCAGCCCGATATAACTTTTTATAGCTTATGGATTGATAATAATTTAGCGGGTGTTGGCGCTTTAAAAGCACTAAATGCGACCGAAGGCGAAATTAAATCAATGCGCACATCAAGCAGCTATTTACGCCAAGGCATAGCCGCTAAGTTACTCACGCATATTATTGAGCAAGCAACACTGCGTGGTTATAAAACACTAAGTTTAGAGACCGGCACCGCAGAAGCATTTTTGCCCGCACAAAAGCTTTATACTCAGTTTGGTTTTAAAGAATGCGAACCGTTTGGTGATTATGAGCTAGACCCGTATAGTTTGTTTATGGGTAAAGGGCTTTAGCTAAAGCAAGAAATACCTGCCGCTACTCGTTTAAAATCTTCAATTGAATTTATACGCTATCTGCGTATACTTTAATGTATGAAAAGCCTATTTGTTGAATCAAACATATTCGAAAAGTACCGAGAGCTGTACTTGAGTGATGACGAGTATCGTTTATTTCAAGCAGATCTAATGGTTAATCCAAAACAGGGCGATGTTATTCAAGGAACAGGCGGCTTACGTAAAATACGAGTTGCGAGCAAAGGAAAAGGTAAGCGTGGAGGTTCAAGAGTTATATATTATTACTTGGACGATAAAAGACGTTTTTATTTACTCACTATTTACAGTAAAAACGAAGTAACCGATTTAACAGCAGATCAGAAAAAGCAATTAAAAGAATTCTTAGAGGTGTGGCGCAATGAGCAAACGTGATTTATTTTCAGAATTAACTACAGCACTTGTAGACGCTAAAGCGCATTCACAAGGAAAGCTTACGTTACGTACTCATACGGTAAATGATATTAACGATCTTGCTATCTCACCTGATGAAATAGTAAATATTCGAGAAACATTTAATATGTCGCGCGGTGTATTTGCAAACATTCTACATACCTCAGCAAGAACGCTCGAAAACTGGGAACAAGGACGCAGTGCACCGAATGGGCAAGCGATAACATTGCTAAAGCTTGTGCAGCGTCATCCTGAAACATTGAATCATATAGCTGAGTTATAGAATTTTATAAACCTTATCAAAGTGAATGAGGCATTTAGACAATCTTGGCTTATTTGTTTTAAAATCAAAAGAGAGACGCAACTTAATAACTTGTTCTGGTGTGTATCTGAAGAATCGTAAGACTATTCTTCAGATGAAAGAGCCTCTTCCCATGCAGGAAGAGCTAACCTTTTTTCATCGGGGAAAAGTAACTCTTGTAGTTGCTCATAGTAATTATTAATTTCATAATAAAAACTTGAAAAATCTAAGTAGGCATGACTTGCTTTCAGGTATATCATCTTTGAGACAATTAAATTTGATTGGTACTTATCTGAAGGCAGCTTAGCTAAACTAACGAAAATTCCTTTTTTAGAGCTTTCAATGTTTATTACTACTTGCTCCATATCACTATGTATTTTATCTAAAAAGCTTTGTTGTACCTCAATTTTTCTCTTTAATGCATCGCTATTTGACCCACCATTTAGCTTGAGATTAGAGATTAGTTCTTTTAAGTTTTTGTGCTGCTTTTCAAATTCATTACTCTGACTAACATACTCACTTATATTAACGAAGTAATTAACTATATTACCTAGAAGTTCTAATTTCATTTCAATAGACTTTTGTGTAAGCCAAGAATTTCTGGCATTCCAGGCTAAATAAGCTAGAGCAACTGTACCAATCATGATCAAGAAAGTGCTGGTGGAAGTTATCCAGTCAGCAAGGCTGTCCTGTTTAAATTTACTTAGTAGTATATCCATAATTGAATTCGTAGAAATACCTACGATGAATCCAATTAATATGAGAAGAGTACAAACAAGCCATTCATTTAAATAAATACTTTTTTTCATGTTATTCCTTTAACTCAGCTCTTTTATCGCTCTACTTATTCCATCTAAGCTCAGCGCATACATGCGGTTGTTCATTAACTCTTTTATAAAGCCAATTGATTGATAGTACGGCCAGTGTTCAACCGGTTGTGGGTTGAGCCAAGCTACCTTATCGAAGTGATTGGTAATGCGTGCAAGCCAAGCACTGCCGGGCTCTTCGTTGTAGTGTTCTACCGAGCCGCCCGCATAAGCTATTTCGTAAGGGCCCATAGTGGCATCGCCCACAAATATTACTTTATAGTCGCTGGTAAATTTATTAATCAGCGTCATGGTGTCAATCACGTTTGAATGGCGGCGCGCGTTGTCTTGCCATACGTGCTCGTATAAACAGTTATGAAAGTAGTAAAACTCTAAATGTTTAAATTCGCTGTGGGCGGCGCTAAATAGCTCTTCGCAGGTATGAATGTAGTCATCCATTGAGCCGCCAATATCAAACAGCATGAGTACTTTTACTGCATTGTGGCGCTCGGGTGCCATTTTTACGTCCAGCATGCCGCCTTGTTTTGCAGTAGCGCGAATAGTCTCGTTTAAATCAAGCGTGTCGCTTGCGCCAGTGCGGGCAAATTTACGTAGTTTTTTAAGGGCGAGTTTAATTGTGCGCGAGCCAATTTCTCTGTCGGTGTCGAGGTTTTTGTATTCTCGTTTATCCCACACTTTTACTGCTTGGCGGTTACGGTTGCCGTCTTGCCCTATACGCACGCCTTCTGGGTTATAGCCGTATGCACCAAAAGGTGATGTGCCGCCAGTACCTACCCATTTATTGCCGCCAGCGTGGCGTTTTTGTTGCTCTTCTAAACGCTCTTTTAGGGTTTTCATAAGCTCATCGAGCCCGCCCATGGCTTTAAGTTGAGCTTTTTCTTCATCGCTTAGGTTTTTTTCAAACTCTTTACGTAGCCAATCTTCAGGTAAGTTGTGCTGTTGCTTTAAACTCTCGAGCAAATCAAGGTCGGCAATACCGCTAAAGTAGTCGCTAAAGGCTTTGTCGAAGCGATCAAAGTGCGTTTCGTCTTTTACCATTATGGTGCGTGCTAAATGGTAAAAGGCGTCTACGTCGGCAAATATAACGCCTTTTTTTAAGGCGTTTATTAAATCGAGTAGCTCGCGCAGGCTTACCGGTAAGCGGTATTCACGCAGTTTGAAGAAAAACGCAATCAACATCTTAACGGCGGCTCATAAAGGCGAGTTTTTCAATTAGGCTTATGTCTTGCTCATTTTTAAGTAATGCGCCAAACATTGGCATTAAACCGCCTTTTTTAGCTTTGTCGTGCAGTGTTTTAGCGTCTATGTCTTCAGCCATTAAAAGCTTTAGCCAGTCGAGTAATTCGCTCGTGGATGGCTTCTTTTTAAGGCCGTTGGCTTCGCGCAAGTTAAAAAACACCTCAAGTGCTTGGCGTACTAAATCCTGTTTAACGTTAGGGTAGTGCACGTCAATAATTTGCTGCATTTCGTCGCTGCTAGGAAAATCAATATAATGAAAAAAGCAGCGGCGTAAAAAGGCGTCCGGCAATTCTTTTTCATTATTTGATGTGATGATCACAATAGGGCGCTCTTTTGCGACAATGCGTTCATTAGTTTCGTAAACATGAAACTCCATTTTATCGAGCTCAAGTAGTAAGTCGTTTGGGAACTCTATGTCGGCTTTGTCTATTTCATCAATTAAAAGCACTGGGCGTTTGCCGTTAAGCTCTGCATATGTAAACGCTTGCCAAAGCTTACCTTTAACGATGTAGTTGCCAATATTGTGTACACGCTCGTCACCTAATTGACTGTCGCGCAGGCGCGAAACCGCGTCGTACTCGTATAAACCTTGCTGCGCTTTAGTAGTCGATTTTATGTGCCACTGAATAAGCGTGGTATCTAGGCTTTTAGCTAACTCCTCAGCCAGCATAGTTTTACCTGTGCCAGGTTCGCCTTTAATTAAAAGTGGTTTTTCAAGCATAATGGCAGCATTTACAGCTTGTTTAAGCGCGCTACTCGCTATGTAATTGTCAGTTGAATTAAATTGCACGGTGTACCCTTGTCTGGTCTGAGGAGTAAGTTATTTTGTTATAATGCCATAGTTAAACGGCAGGTCCAAGGTAGGCAAAACGCTGTATGACCTCACCTTCTTTTTCAACAGTTTCTAAAAACATACTAAGTGGGCGCGCCCACATACCAAATTCACCATAGAGTGCTTGATAAATCACAAGCTGCTCCTCGGTTTCGCTATGGGTGGCAACATGAACAACTTTGTATTGCGGCCCTTTGTAGTGTTGGTATATGCCTGGTTTGAGTGAAAGTGGTTTTATTGCTGTAGTCATGTTTTGATCTCTTGTATAATTTGGCTTTGCACTTTTAATGTTAACTAATTTGCCAATACTATGAACTATATTTCGCTAGATGATTACAAAAAAGCATGGGTTTTTCGTCATAAAGACTTACCTGTATCAGATGAAGACGCAGTAAAAATAAAGCCTATGGGAGATGAGCGCGCAGCCGTACTTTGGACAACCATGGTAAGCCGTGAGTTTGATCACCCAGATTTTTTTGAAGACACCGATTGGTGTGGCCAAGAAAAAAGCTTTAGCCAAGAAGTAGATTGGCAAGATGCGTGGGAAAATGGTGATGCGCAACCACCAGAAGCAATCTTAACGTTTTTAGATTGGGAAGCTAACACCACTGTTTATTTTTGTATGGCACGCGATAATATTATTGAAACAACCTTTGATGTATTTAAACGCAATTGGCAAAACTTTATGTTTTTAGCTGATGGTAGTTTGTTAATTGGTAAAAAACGAAATACGGTTGTGCAATTTTTAGAGTCGGGTAATGCCAAGTTAGGTGAAAAACCTAGCGCTTAAATTAATACGCGGTGCTTAAAAAATGTTCGTTGTTGTGTTATAAAACATTTACCTGAATATTTTTGAGTACAGCTATTGGTCGCTAAAAATCAGTCACTTGGTGCTCAGCAGCAAGTAGAAATTTGGCAAACTGATGCACAAAAAGTGTTGTATGCACAATTGTGTAATGCGTTTTATCAGCGTGAGGTTCAGCGATTAGTTGCAGAGCCTAATGCCGATAAACTGCGCCGTCAGTTAAAAAGCCTACCTTATTATATTGAGCGAGCTGCAACGTTAGTTGCCAATGGTGACACGCCTTTTACGCTGGACGCGCAAAATGGTACGTGGCTTGAAAAGCAAAAACCGACCCCACCCGATGTGAATGTTCAAGCTAATGAACTTTTTTATCAAACGTATGCCAAAGTGGGGCTTATAGTGCCCGTTATATTACATGGCTACGATCAGGTGCGTCTTAGAATAGACAGTATCGATCAGTTAGGCGAAAATAAGCTGCATTGTAACGAGCTTGGTTGGTTTGATTTTTTAGGAAATGGGCTAGAGCGGCAAAATGCTCAGTTAATAAAGCCAAGTAAAGTGAGTTTAACCGCTGCATGTTGCGGGCATCAGTGGCAATTTTCGAAGCGTTGTATGCCACGGGTTTTATCACTACGCGAAATGCTTTTAGCGGGTAGTATTAATTGGCGCAATTTAAAGCGCCCCTTAGCGTATTAAAGTTAAGGTATTTGGAATTTAAAATAAGGAGTGTTAAATGCGTATTTTTCAAGTTGGCTTACTGTGCTTAGCACTGTTTGTACAATACAGATTATGGTTTGGTCATAATGGTTTACAAGACTACACACGGCTAAAAGGTGCTGTAGCGTCGCATCAAGAAACCAACGAAAAGCTCATTAAACGTAATAAAGTACTTAAAGCAGATATTGAAGATTTAAAGCTTGGCCAAGAAGGCATTGAAGAGCGTGCACGCAACGAATTAGGAATGATTAAACCGGACGAAACATTTATTCGTGTTTTACCGGGTAAACAATATGACAAATAAACAGACTATTGCAGCAATTGTACCTGCTGCGGGCGTTGGCAGTAGAATGCAGCACAATGCGCCTAAGCAATATATACAATTAGCCGGTAAAACCATTTTAGAACACACCTTAGCTAAACTTTCTCAATTATCTCAATTACGCACTATTGTTGTTGCCCTTAGCGACAGCGACCCCTATTTTGACGAACTCCCAACACTTGATAAGCGCATTGTTCGCGCCAGTGGCGGTAAAGAGCGTGCAGATTCAGTACTCAATAGCTTACTTTTTTTAGCGCCCAATCCTCCAGCATGGGTGCTTGTACATGATGCTGCGCGTCCGCTAGTTAATATCAGTGATATAGAACGTTTAATTGATGAATGTATACGCGCTGATGAAGGCGGTATTTTAGCTAGCAAAGTAAAAGACACCATAAAACGCGGCCACACTCATGCCCTACAAACTGTGCCACGAGACGATTTATGGCAAGCACTTACCCCGCAGTTTTTTAAATATGACGAGCTTAAAAATGCATTGCAAAACGCATTAGCAAACGGGGCTACTATTACCGATGAAGCCAGTGCAATTGAGTGGGCGGGTAAGCCAGTAAAGCTTGTAGCAGGTCGCAGCGATAATATTAAAATAACCACGCCAGAGGATTTAGACTTGGCTGGGTTTTTATTACATAAACAACAAAACGAGAGTGCATTATGATACGAATTGGCCATGGTTTTGACGTACATAAATTTGGCGGCGAAGGCCCGTTAACTATTTGTGGTGAAAAAATTGATTATCCACAAGGCTTTTTAGCGCACTCAGATGGCGATGTCGCTATTCATGCATTATGTGATGCTATTTTAGGCTCGCTTGCAATGGGTGATATTGGTAAGCACTTTCCAGATACGGCTAGCGAGTATGAAAATATCGACAGCCGTATTTTACTTCGCCATGTGGTGAGCTTAGCTAAAGAGCAAGGTTATGTAATTGGCAATGGCGATGTGACTATTGTTGCACAGGCGCCAAAAATGCTGCCACACATTCAAGCTATGCGTGCTAATTTAGCCAGCGATTTAAATTGTGACCTTAGCCAAATTAACGTTAAAGCCACTACTACCGAAAAGCTAGGCTTTGAAGGGCGCAGGGAAGGTATTTCGAGCCATGCGGTGGTTATTATGAGTAAAGAGCTTGCGAGTACAAAAAACGCATGAGCGATTTAAATTATTTATACGGTGCACCGCTTTCTAAAGCTGATTTTAAAACCACTGCTGAAGACTTTATGGTTGATGAAGACCTAGGTATAGAATTTACCGGCAGTGGCGAACACGTGTGTTTGCAGGTGGTTAAAAAAGGCGAAAATACGCAATACGTTGCAAAGCTAATTGCACAGCGTGCGGGTGTTTCACCGCGAGACGTAAGTTACGCCGGCATGAAAGATCGCCACGGAGTGTGCTCACAGTGGTTTAGTGTAAAAGTACCGATTAAAAAGCCTATCGATTTTAGCGATTTAAATAGCGAGAGTATTTTTATTGTGTCGCAACAGCGCCACGACCGTAAATTACGTACGGGTTGCCACAAAGGTAATAGATTTACTATTACGCTTCGTAATGTAACCAAGCCCCTTGATATTCTATGCCGTATTAATGCTGTACGCGCAGGTGTGCCTAATTACTTTGGTGAACAGCGCTTTGGGCATGGCGGTCATAACTTAGTAATGGCTGAAAAAATGTTTGCTGGGGAGCGCATTCGCGATAAAAAACTGCGCGGTATTATTATTTCAGCAGCGCGTTCTCATGTATTTAATCAAATAGTAAATTTACGCGTTAAAGAGCATGGTTTAGCTAAAACAATGCACCGTGAAGTATTTATGCTCAGCGGCAGTAATGCATTTTTTGAAGATGCAATTAACGACGAAAACATAGAGCGATTAGCCACTGGCGATATTATGATGTCGGCACCTATGGTGGGCAAAAGCGAAAAAGGTTTAACCGAACAAGAAAAAATATGGCTTGAACCTTTCCAAACATGGTGCGATGGCTTAGGTGAGCTAGGCCTTAAAAATGAGCGCAGGATGCTGCGTTTAATTCCGCAAAACTTAACGGTTGAGACCATAGATGAAACCAGTTTAAAACTGAGTTTTGGTTTGCCAAAAGGGTGTTTTGCAACTGCATTATTACGTGAGCTGGTGGACTATAAAGATGCTAGCCCTCGAGAGCGCAAAGAAAAGGATAATGACATAAATGAAGATACTGCTAAGTAACGATGATGGCGTAAATGCTAAAGGCATTGCGGTTTTATATCAGGCGCTTATACAAATTGCAGAGGTAACCCTTGTTGCACCTGATCGCAACTGTAGTGGCGCAAGTAATTCTTTAACACTAATGAACCCGCTACGAGCGACTACACTCGAGAATGGTTTTATGTCGGTAAATGGCACACCTACTGATTGTGTGCATTTAGGTGTCAATCAGTTAGCTAATGAAAAACCAGACCTTGTTGTTGCTGGCATTAACCATGGTGCTAATTTAGGCGACGATACACTTTATTCTGGCACCGTTGCAGCTGCAACTGAAGGTCGCCATTTGGGCTTACCTGCAATTGCAGTATCGCTTTGCTCACATAAAGGTGAGCATTTTGAAACAGCCGCTGCTGTTACCGTAAATATTATTAAAGGTTTGGCTTCGCATCCGCTTCCAAAAGATCAAATAATAAATATAAATGTGCCAGATATTCCACTAAGTGAATTAAAAGGGGTGCAAGTAACTCGTTTAGGTGCTCGTCATAAAGCAGAAACCATGACGAAACAAACGGATCCCTGGGGCCGTGATATTTATTGGTATGGATCGCTTGGCACCGAAAGTGATGCAGGTGAGGGTACCGACTTTTACGCAATCAATAACGGTTATGCCTCTGTTACGCCATTAAGTGTTGATATGACAGCCAAAGACAGCCTAAAAGCAGTAGGAGACTGGTTAGCCGATTTGGAGATTAATCGTGCTCGCTAATTATACCCGCAGTGCAAAAGCGCTATCTGACTTACTAAAGCGCGAAGGCGTTGAAGATACACAAGTACTGAGTGCTATTGCTGATATTCCGCGACATATATTCGTAGACGATGTGCTAAAACACAAAGCTTATGAAAATACGGCGCTACCTATTGGGCAAGGGCAAACTATTTCCCAGCCTTATATAGTAGCGCGCATGACAGAGCTACTTCGCTTAGCTGGTGTGCGCAATAAAGTGCTGGAAATTGGTACTGGCTCTGGATATCAAACTGCAATATTAGCCAAAACGTTTACAAAGGTTTATTCGGTAGAGCGTATTAAAACGCTTCAGTGGCAGGCAAAGCGTCGATTGCAGCAACTCGATTTATATAATGTAACCATGAAGCATGGTGATGGTTGGCAAGGCTGGCAATCACAAGCACCTTTTGATGGTATTATAGTGACTGCTGCGGCCTCTAAAGTTCCGCAAGACTTACTTGCTCAGTTAGCCGATGGAGGCGTGTTATTAGCGCCCATTGGTGAGAGCGATCAAAAATTAGTAATGGTTATCCGCGAAGGCGATAATTATAAAGAGCATGTTATTGCTCCCGTTAGATTTGTGCCGTTAGTACCTGGCGATATTGAATAGGAATTCATTTTGAAGTTGTTTACCAAGTTATACGATATGGCCCTAGTGTGGGCAAAGCACCGCCATGCGGAACGTTATTTAGCTGCAATGAGCTTTGCAGAGTCAGTTTTTTTTCCAATACCGCCCGATGTAATGCTTGCACCTATGTCGCTTGCGCAACCCAAAAAAGCATGGCGTTTTGCAAGCTTTGCCACAATAGCATCGGTTGTTGGTGGAGTAGTTGGTTATTTGCTTGGTTTTTGGCTATTTGAACCCGTTGTTGAGCCATTGATTGCACAAATGCACTGGCAAGAAAAGTTTGATATCGCATTAAATTGGTTTAAAGATTACGGTGTTTGGGTTGTGTTTTTAGCTGGTTTTTCGCCTATACCATATAAAGTATTTACCATTGGCGCAGGTGTTTTACAAATGGCATTTTTACCATTTTTACTCGCATCGGCGATTGGACGTGGTGCGCGATTCTTTTTAGTTTCAGCCTTAATGAAGTGGGGCGGGGCTAAAATGGAAGCAAAATTACGTCAATATATTGAAATACTTGGTTGGGGATTAGTGGTATTAATTGCGCTAGCGTACTTTTTATTGCGTTAAGCGTTAAAAATATCAATTGTCTAATTTGGGAGAAAAATACAATGAATAAACAGTTTTTACTGTATGTGATTATATTTGTTGGTGTTTTTCTCTCTGGTTGCTCTTCTCGCCATATTCCAGCGCCTGTTAGCAGCCTAAATAATAATGTTAATGATTTAGGTCATACCATTAACATAAATGGCGATATTTATAAGGTGCAAAAAGGTGATACGCTCTATTCGATAGCCTTTAGCGCCGGTAAAGATTTTAGATTACTTGCAAAAAACAATTCAATTCCATCACCTTACACAATTTTCCCTGGGCAAAACATCTCCTTAACCCCCAAGCCCGAAAAAACAAAAAGGGATGAAAAATATACGAATTTGAGTAAAAAGTCTATAAAAAACACACAAAAAAATAACATAATATTAAAGAAAGAGCTTGATCCTCCAAAACAACGAGAGTATGTTCAGAAACAAGCCAGTAACAAAGTTAGTAATACTAAACGTTTGTCGAGCAGTAAAGTTAAGTGGTTTTGGCCTGCAAAGGGCAAAATTACCAAACGCTTTTCTAATAAGGAAAACGGTTATAAAGGTTTACAGATTACTAATCGCAAAGGGGCTTCAGTCTTAGCTGCGGCACAAGGAACAGTGGTATACGCGGGTAACGCTCTACGAGGTTATGGTAGTTTAATCATATTGAAACATAATGATGATTACCTAAGTGCTTATGCACATAACTCGAAATTACTTGTTAAAGAAAAGCAGAAGGTTAAGGCAGGACAAAAAATAGCAGAAATTGGTAATTCAGAATCTCCGGTCACCGCGCTTCGTTTTGAAATTCGCTACCGAGGGCAAGCTGTCAATCCTGCTAAATACCTACCCTAATTTTCAGGTATTGATAATTGCTCGGGAGAAGGCTTATGGCTAGCGCAGCAAAACTTGACAAACACACTACGACTGACGAAAAATTTGATGACATCGCTGCTGATGAAAGCACAACTTTACTAGATAAAGTAGAAGACGATGAAATCTTTGCAAAAGAAGAAGTAACTAAAAATCTTGATGCCACCCAACTTTATTTAGGCGAAATTGGTTTTTCTCCTTTGCTTAGCGCAGAAGAAGAAGTGTTTTTTTCTCGCAAATCACTTCGAGGTTGTGAAGCCTCACGCAAACGTATGATTGAAAGCAACTTACGTTTAGTTGTTAAAATAGCACGCCGTTACAATAACCGTGGCCTTGCTCTACTCGATTTAATTGAAGAAGGTAACTTAGGCTTAATTCGCGCCGTTGAAAAATTTGACCCTGAACGTGGCTTTAGATTTTCTACTTACGCTACATGGTGGATACGTCAAACAATTGAACGTGCCATTATGAATCAAACTCGCACCATCCGCCTACCAATACATGTTGTTAAAGAGCTTAATGTTTACTTACGTACAGCGCGTGAATTAACTCAAAAACTTGACCATGAACCAACAGCTGACGAAATTGCAGCTTGCCTAGACAGACCCGTTGAAGACGTAACTAAAATGCTACGTTTAAACGAAAGAATAGCATCGGTTGATATGCCGATTGGTGGTGAAAACGACAGTGTACTGCTTGATATCATCCCAGATGAAAAAAGTGCAGGCCCTGAAGGCGAAGTACAAAATAATGATATTAATAAACACATCGTAGATTGGTTAGGTGAATTGAACCCTAAACAACGCGAAGTGTTAGCTCGTCGATTTGGATTACTTGGCTACGAGCCATCTACACTTGAAGATGTAGGTCGTGAAATAGGCTTAACACGTGAGCGTGTAAGACAAATTCAGGTAGAAGCATTACGTCGTTTAAAAGACATTTTGCAACAAGAAGGTTTAAGTACAGATAGCTTGTTTAATCAGTTTTCGTAACTGGTTAAATAGTTTAAGAGACTATGTGTGTTAAAAAGCCGAAGAATTTATTCTTCGGCTTTTTTTATGCTTGTAAATTACATGATATAAATTACAACAATGCTTTTAGTTTATATAATAAATCGTGCGCTTGGCGTGGCGATAAATTATCAGGGTCAATTGCGCTTAATTGTTCTTCTACTTCTGAAGGTGTACTTTGTGCAGCTTCATTATTAAAAGTAAATGCTTGTTGCTCAGTATTTGGTGCAGTAACGCTTTGATGATTTTCAAGTAACTTAAGTTTTTGCTTTGCTTGTGCAATAACAGCTTTTGGCACACCCGCAAGAGCAGCTACCTGTAAGCCAAAGCTCTTACTTGCTGCGCCATCAAGTACTGTATGCATAAAGGCGATTGTATCGTTATGTTCTATTGCATCGAGGTGCACGTTTACAAGGCCTGTTGTTTGTTCAGCAAGTTCTGTTAACTCAAAGTAGTGCGTAGCAAATAATGTTTTAGCTGATATTTTTGACGCTAAATGATCGGCTGTTGCATACGCAAGCGAGAGCCCATCGTAGGTACTTGTACCGCGACCAATTTCATCCATTAACACTAAAGACTGCGCCGTGGCATTATTTAAAATAGTTGCTGTTTCGGTCATTTCTACCATGAAGGTTGAGCGACCTGATGCTAAATCATCGCTTGCACCAATACGTGTAAATATGCGATCGATATTGCCAATTTTAGCGCTGTCTGCAGGTACATAACTGCCAATGTGAGCCATTAGTACAATAAGTGCTGTTTGGCGCATATAGGTTGATTTACCGCCCATGTTTGGACCCGTAATAATCAACATTTTACGTTGGCTGTTTAATTCAACAGGGTTAGCAATAAACGGTTCTTTCATTACTTGTTCAACAACAGGGTGACGACCTTGTTTAATGCTTATATTGTCGTTATCGCACAATTCTGGTTTTGCATAATTGAGTGAAAGTGCACGTTCGGCCAAGTTATTTAGTACGTCTAAATCGGCCAGTGCTGCTGCCATCATTTGCAGCTGTTCAATATGTGGAGCAATAAATCTAAATAGCTCTTCGTATAGTTGTTTTTCAAGCGCGAGAGCTTTTGATTGGCTACCGAGTACTTTATCCTCGTGCTCTTTAAGCTCTGGAATAATGTAACGTTCGTTATTTTTAAGCGTTTGGCGACGAATGTAGTCGGCTGGCACTAAGTGAGCATTGGCGCGGCTTACTTCAATAAAAAAGCCATGTACGCGGTTATAACCAATTTTAAGCGTACTTATCCCTGTGCGTTCGCGTTCACGCAACTCTAGTTGATCAAGTACGTCGGTTGCACCTTTACTTAAGTTACGCCACTCATCAAGCTCGCTGTTGTAACCAGGGGCAATAACGCCACCATCACGGATAAGTACAGGTGGATTTTCTATCACTGCACGTTCTAATAACTCTTGTAAATCAGGGAGCTCAGGCGAGTGCTTGATAATACCCGCTATACGAGGGTCGTTAGCATCACCTAACAAAGTATGTAGTGGCGCAAGTGCTTGTAATGCGCTGCGAAGGCGAGTTAAATCGCGCGGGCGAGCAGTACATAAAGCTAAGCGTGCAATAACTCGCTCTACATCACCAATCTCTTTTAATGATTCGTGTAATTCACCGCACAGTTGTACATCTAAAATAGCGCTAATTGCATTTAAGCGTGAATTTAGCTCGTCTTTATTACGTACAGGTGTATGAATACGGCGCTTAAGTAAACGAGAGCCCATAGGTGTTGCTGTTTTATCAAGTACCTGGGCAAGTGTATTTTCAAACCCACCTGATAAATTAACGGTAAGTTCTAAATTTTTACGGGTTGCGGCATCTAAAATAACAGCGTGTTCGTTGTGCTCAAGCGTAATTGCACGAATATGTGGCAGTGCAATACGTTGTGTATCTTTTACGTATTGCATTAAACAACCGGCAGCAACAAGCGCGCTGTGGGCTTTATCAACACCAAAACCAACTAAATCTTTAGTACCAAACTGATCGCATAATAAGTGCTGAGCCGTATCTAAGTCGAACTCCCACTCTGGGCGGCGGCGGGCACCTTTTATATGCTCAATTAAATGAAAGTTTTCAAAGCTTTCGCTATACAGAAGTTCTGCAGGAGCTAAGCGCTGAATAGTTGAGCTAAAGGCTTCGTCGGTGTTAACCTCTACAACGTTAAAGCGACCAGAGTTAATATCAAGGTACGCGATACCGTACAGACCTTTTTTACTTTGCCAAACGCTGGTAAGGAGGTTGTCTTGTCGTTCTTGTAAAAGCGCTTCGTCAGAAATTGTACCAGGTGTAACTATACGAACAACTTTACGATCGACAGGACCTTTACTGGTTGCAGGGTCACCAACTTGTTCACAAATAGCCACTGATTCACCCATTTGAACTAAGCGTGCTAGGTAGTTTTCTACTGCATGATAAGGTACGCCCGCCATAGGGATAGGATCGCCACCGGCTTTACCGCGATGTGTTTGCGAAATATCGAGTAATTGAGCGGCGCGTTTAGCGTCATCAAAAAAGAGTTCGTAAAAATCGCCCATACGATAAAACAATAAAATATCGCGATGCTCTGATTTTATTTTTAGATACTGCTGCATCATAGGGGTTTGTTGTTTTATAGTGTGTGGTGCATAAAGATCAAACGACATGTATTTACCCAAAGGCTGAATATGGAATTACATCAAGAGATTAAAACACTTGCTGCGCAATTAGGCGCTATTTTAACGGATAAATGCTTATGGATCACTAGTGCTGAGTCATGTACTGGTGGCGGAGTGAGTTATGCCCTTACAGATACGCCCGGAAGCTCGGCTTATATTGACCGCGCATTTGTGACTTACAGCAACCAAGCAAAGCAAGATTTGCTAAATGTAAGTGCCAGTACATTAGCAAAGTACGGTGCTGTGAGCGAACAAACAGTGCGTGAAATGGCATTAGGTGCTATTAAAGCAACAAATGCAAATATATCTATAGCTGTATCGGGTATTGCAGGACCTGGCGGGGCAACTGATGGCAAACCTGTGGGACTTGTGTGGTTTGGCATACAAATTAATGACAAAGTACTGACCTTTAAACAAGTATTCTCTGGCGATAGGGCTCAAGTTAGACTGCAAGCTATTGTATTTGCATTGAAAAGTGTAATAGATGAGATAAAATAAAAAAAATTAGCTTGATACTGTGATTTCATACAGTATACTTGATTACATTAGCTGGATTTGGAGAATAAAATGAACGATAACAAACAAAAAGCGTTGGACGCTGCACTATCACAAATTGAACGTCAATTTGGTAAAGGCTCAATTATGAAATTGGGTGATAACAAAGCGTTAAACATTGAATCTGTATCTACAGGCTCATTAGGTATTGATATTGCTTTAGGCATAGGTGGTTTACCTATGGGACGTATTGTTGAAGTATACGGACCTGAGTCATCTGGTAAAACAACGCTTACTTTACAAGTTATCGCAGAAGCGCAAAAAGAAGGCAAAACATGTGCCTTTATTGATGCTGAGCATGCTCTAGATCCAGTTTATGCACAAAAGCTTGGTGTTAACATTGATGAGCTTTTTGTATCGCAACCAGATACCGGTGAGCAAGCATTAGAAATTTGTGACATGTTAGTGCGCTCAAGCGCGGTAGACGTTGTTGTAATTGACTCGGTTGCTGCACTAACACCAAAAGCTGAAATTGAAGGCGATATGGGCGACTCGCACATGGGCTTACAAGCACGTTTAATGTCGCAAGCATTACGTAAGCTTACTGGTAACATTAAACGCTCTAACACGTTATGTATTTTCATTAACCAAATCCGTATGAAAATTGGTGTTATGTTTGGTAACCCAGAAACAACAACGGGTGGTAATGCACTTAAGTTTTACGCATCGGTACGTATTGATATTCGTC
Source organism: Pseudoalteromonas sp. GutCa3 (assembly GCF_002836155.1). Lineage (NCBI taxonomy): Bacteria > Pseudomonadati > Pseudomonadota > Gammaproteobacteria > Alteromonadales > Pseudoalteromonadaceae > Pseudoalteromonas > Pseudoalteromonas sp. GutCa3. Next base: position 69,704 of record NZ_PJBK01000101.1, read on the forward strand.
GTATTGGTTCTGTTAAAGAAGGCGATGAAGTTGTTGGTAACGAAACTCGCGTTAAAATTGTTAAAAACAAAGTAGCGCCGCCGTTTAAACAAGCTGAATTTATCATCATGTATGGTGAAGGTATTTCTAAGCAAGGCGAGCTAATTGACCTAGGCGTTAAGCATAAAATTGTTGAAAAAGCTGGTGCTTGGTATAGCTACTGTGGCAACAAGGTTGGCCAAGGTAAATCTAACTCAATTAAGTTTTTGAAAGAAAACCCAGAAATTGCAGATGAGATTGAAGGCAAGTTACGCGAAATGCTTTTATTAAAAGCAACTATTGAACCAGATGATGGTGAAGATAAGTTGGGCGATGACGCTGATCTTTAACAGCCTCAAATGAGTTTTTAAGCTTGATTTGACCCGAGCTTTAAAAAGCGTTAATCAGTAATGATTAGCGTTTTTTTGTTATTAAAAACTTAAAGTAGATAACCTGAGCTCTGGATAATAAATCTATCTCGAGCAGCTATTTTCAGCGCTAACTGCGTTGAATTTACTTACAATAGGCCAGCTATTGACGCGTAAATTCGCCTTGTTTCCACTGAAAATCTCTGGCTAGAGAAAATAAATTTAAATACCACTATGATTCAATACGTTAGTAAATCTCTTAACCAGAGTTTAGGTTAGATAAAATAAAAACGACACATTAAAAATGTGTCGTTTTTTAATTTAACCGCAAAAATCTACAGCCTTTAATTAATCAAATATATTTATAACTGCCAATTTACAGATAGAGCGTAGTTACGCGGTGCACCGTAGTAACCTTGTTCCCAGTATAGGCTGTGCAAATATTTTTCACCTGTGGTGTTATTAACGTTGAAAGTGACTCCTACGTTATCTGTAATTTTGTAAGTGGCCATTAAATCAAGTAACCCGTATGCATCTTGGTTGGTAGTAACACTTGCAATACCATTAGCATCTTTAACTTGAACTCGGCTAGTTGAATCCTGCCAGCGATAGTTTGCACCAAATGATAAGCCATCAACTAAAGGTACTTGATAGGTTGCGGCCACTTTAAGTTGGTTTTCTGGTGTGTAATCTTTTACTAAATCATCACCATCAATATTTAAATTACTAAAGCTAATACTTGCACTTAAATCATCTGTAAATTTACCACTTAACTCTACTTCAAAACCATTACTACTAATGCCATCAGCTGCATAATAACGCGTATCACTTGGTAATGAGTTAGCTATAGCAACAGCAAGGCCATCTTGTTTTGCATCAAAATAAGCAAACGTTACAAATAACTGGTCGTCTAGAAGCTGTGCTTTGACACCTATTTCGCTACTTTTTCCAGTAACAGCAGGTAGTTGATTGGCATTTATGTCTAGTTCTTTTTGCGGTACAAATGTTTCTGTATAGCTTGCATAAGCCGATAGAGATTCGTTAAAGTCGTACACTGTACCAATGTACGGTATTAGCTCAGAGTCACTTCGAGTTTGAGCAACGCCATAGGCTGTGCCTTTTGTTTCCCAATCGGTATAACGCACGCCAGCAAGTACACTTAAAGGCTCGCTTAATTTAATGCGAGTTGATATGTAAGCTGATTTTTGCTCGTTAGTAATATCACTACCATTTACGCCATCAGCAAGCGTTGCTTCTGGTATTACACCATCCCACGTTCTAAGTGATGGCATATCTGGAAAACCATTACCTGTAGTGTAATCGTAAAGAGATTGCTCTGTGTAATCCATTTTTGCTTGGCTAACACCAAATGATAGATCGTGCTCTTGATTAAATAAATCAAATTTACCACTGGCATATAGATCAAATAAATCATGCTTATCTTCGTAATCATAACGACTTGCATAACCTGTTAAACCAAGTTCAGTGTCTTTATTTGGTGTACCGTATACGTAGAACAGCTCTGAGTCTTGCTCGTTTTCGATGTGCGCATAGCGTGCTCTAGCCACCCATGTTGCTGATAAGTTTTGTTCAAGCGTTACATATACTTGCTCTGCACTGTTATCCCAGTAAGACCAATCAGCAGCAGTACTGGTTGATTCGTCATAGTCGGTTGGTGAGCCGTCGGTGTAATAAAGAGGTAGTGCCCCCCAAAGTGGGCTATCAGCATCTTTTTGTTGGTTAACGTAGTTAACGCTTAATAATGTGTTGTCTGTTAATTTTCCTTCATACGCTAAATAAATAATTGTTTTATCTGTTTCGTAACGGTCTAGGTATGAATCAGCTTTTTGCTTTGTAAATACAGCACGTACGGCGTGTTCTTCATTTATTGGCGTAGATACATCTAAATCTAAACGTTTTTTATTCCATGAGCCATACGAGGCTGATGCATTTGCTTGTGTTGTGTAAGTTGGTTTCTTTAAAACCATATTTACAGTTGCAGAAGGATTACCGGCACCGGTCATTAAGCCATTAGCGCCACGAACTATTTCTACACGGTCATAAATTGAAGTATCAAGACTGCCTTGAATAGATCCAGAGCTTTGTGGAATACCTAAGCCATCAACTTGAAAGTTAGTAATTTCAAAGCCACGAGCTTTAAAGTAAGTACGATCTGTTTCTATTTGCTCTACTGTTACGCCGGGGGTGCTTTCAAGTACTGAGTTTATATCGTCTAGTGAAAAGTCGTCCATTAATGCGCGTGATACTACCGAGATTGACTGTGGTGTTTCTTTAATTGTTAAACCTAGTTTGGTAGCTGATTGCGCTTCTTCTGTTATGTAGTTTTTGTGATGTTGACCATATACCGCAATTTTTTCGAGAGGTTCATCTTTTACAGTTGCTTCATCAGCAAGTGCATAACCAGATAGAATTAAAGAAGTAGCAAAGCTTAATTTAGATAAACGCAAAACTTGAGGGGACGACATAAGTTTTTCCAGTTAGTTCAAAAAGAAGTGCGTAACTTAATCTAAATGATATCGATTTGCAATTGAGTTGTGTGTTTTACCTATTATTATTCTATTTTGTTGGATTTTAGCGTCACATAAAGAGATTATGGGTACGAATTGATGAATTATATAGAACTTAATATCCCTTATAAAAAAAGCGGCCTAGGCCGCTTATTTAAAGTAGTTAGCTTTTTAGTTATTAAAAAGAGTATTTAACAGAGAATTGTAAACGATCTAAATCGCCATCTACGCCACTTTCAGTTTCACGCTCAGCATGTTTTAGCTCAGCTCCAAATGTTAGGCGTTTAACAGGGGAATATAAAATGTTAGCGCTATAGCTTTGGCTTGATTCAGTCGGATCACCAGAAATAGCTAATAAATCAGTGTTGTTATCAGCAGAGAAGAAAGAGTATAAGAACGTTGAACGCCATTGGCTTGTCCACTTGTGCTGGTAAGCAACAAAACCAGAAGTCGAATCAATGGCATCTAGTTCATCGCCATTAAGTACTGCGCCATGAGCAACGTTTAAGCCTACGTAACGGCCTAAGCCTTTACCTTGAGTAAGCATAAATTTAAGGTTGTCTTCACCAAGGTTTATTTTACCCGACGCACTAATACCAAAAGATGTTTCATCTGCATCAACACTGCCTACTTTATAAGTAAGTTGGCGAGCAAGCGCTGCAACAACAATGTTACCCCAATCAGCTTTGTGTGTGTAACGAGCTGTAAAGTCAGGCAATGATGCATCATCAGTTACTACCATACCGCTAGTAGTAGAAATTGTACTTTCTGGGTTTTCTAATGAGAAAGACCATGCGCCAGTGGTATATTTAATTTGCGATTGGCGAACAAATATAGTGCCTTCAGCTGGGCCTACAAAATCAAGCGTTTCAGCAAGGGCACCCACGTTTTGAAAGTTAGACCATGTTTGACCAAATAACCAACCGTCGTATGTCACAAACGCATGGCGAATACGTGGAGCATAAGAGTTTGATACACGTTCATTGCCGCCAGCAGCTGAGGCTAAAAAATCAATCTCAATTTTAGTGTTAACGGTCTTACCGTTATCCATAACAGTGGCTGTGCCAAAGTTAAAGCGTGACTCGCGAGCATGCATATCAAACACAGCATCTGAGCTGTTATCGTCGCCAACTGTTAGCGTACTTGGTACGTAAAAGTCACGACCTACGTTTGAACCTGCAGGCGCACCCGCTGAATAATCACTCCACATAGAGTCGAGTTTAATGTATCCACCGTAAGTAAATTCGGTATCACCAATTTTTGCAGCAGTTGCCGCGTATGCAGTACTTGATAGTGCACATAGTACAGCGCTTGCTGCCAATGTTTTTAATGGGGTAAATTTCATTGTGGTGTCCTTTATAGGCTACTTGTTATTTATTACTTTTTTTTCATAGATATTTGTATTACTTGCTACGAGTATTACTTACGAATAAAAAGGGTTGTTAATTTGGCTTTCAATTCACTTTCTATTTTCATTCGTTAAATAAAGCATTTTAGTAAGTACAACAAAATATCTTTATTAGAGTACGACAACACTGTTGAATATGTGCAATATTTACTCAATTACCTATTGGTCTATAAGACTAAGGTTTGAGAGCAGATTAGTTTGTATTTACTTACATTTAACGCGTTGTATTATTTATGTAAAAAAATTGAAAGCAGAAGGATTATAAACTACAAATGAGGAAATTGAAGGGGTGTACAACTAAGGTCTAATACTTAATGTAGCACTGCTGAGTAATCCTTGATAAAAGCTTAAGGCAAGTAATTTAAATGGAGACTAAGATGTCACAAAGTATCTATCCAGTTCCTGCGCATATTAAAGATGCGACTCTTGTAGATAAAAATAAATATAATACGCTTTACAAGCAATCTATTGATGACCCAGAAAGTTTTTGGCGTGAGCATGGCAAACGTCTTGATTGGTCTACCCCTTATACAAAAGTTAAAAACACATCATTCGACAAAGGCCATATAAATATTAAATGGTATGAGGATGGCTACCTTAATGCTTCGTACAATTGTATCGATCGTCACTTAAAAACCAAAGCAGATAAAACGGCGCTTATTTGGGAAGGTGACAGCCCATCTCAAAGTGAGAATATTACTTATCAACAATTGCATGATGAAGTGGCTAAGTTTGCCAATGGTTTAAAAAAGCTAGGTGTTCAAAAAGGTGACCGTGTAGCGATTTATATGCCTATGACGCCTCAAGCTGTTTATGCTATGCAAGCTTGTGCACGTATTGGTGCTATTCATTCGGTTGTATTTGGTGGCTTTTCACCTTCTGCGATTGCAGATCGTATTCGGGATTCGGGTGCCAAGGTTGTTATTACTTCAGATGAAGGGCGCAGAGCGGGTAATTGTGTTCCATTAAAAGCAAATGTAGATGAAGCGGTAGCGCAAGAAACTGTAACCTCAATTGAGCATGTTATTGTGCACCAATTAACCGGCGGTGAAGTTGATTGGAATGAGCACGATATATGGTGGCATGACCTAGTTGCTGATTTACCAGCAAAGTGTGAACCAGAGCCAATGAACGCTGAAGATCCATTATTTATTCTATATACGTCAGGTTCAACAGGTCAGCCGAAGGGGGTTGTGCATACGACTGGTGGCTACTTAGTTTACTCATCAATGACACATGAATACGTATTTGATTTAAAAGAAGACGATGTGTATTGGTGTAGTGCCGATGTAGGTTGGATCACAGGCCACAGTTACATTGCATACGGGCCATTAGTAAACGGTTGTACACAAGTATTATTTGAAGGTGTACCAACTTATCCAACTGCAGGGCGTATGGGCGAAATTGTTGATAAACACGGTGTAACTATTTTATATACTGCGCCTACAGCAATTCGTGCGCTAATGGCGAAAGGTGATGAGCCAACAGCTTCGTCAAATCGCGATAGTTTACGTATTTTAGGCTCGGTTGGTGAGCCAATAAATCCAGAAGCATGGACGTGGTATTACGAGAGTATTGGTAAATCTAATTGTCCGATTGTTGATACGTGGTGGCAAACAGAAACCGGTGGCATAATGATTACGCCTTTACCGGGTGCAACTGATACAAAGCCTGGCTCTGCAACCCATCCATTTTTTGGTATTGCGCCAGCATTATTTGATGCTGAAGGTAATACACTCGAAGGTGCCGTAGATGGTAATTTAGTTATTTTAGATAGTTGGCCATCGCAAGCGCGAACTGTTTATGGCGACCATGAACGTTTTGAACAAACTTATTTTAGCGCCTACCCAGGTGTTTACTTTACTGGTGATGGGTGTCGTCGTGATGAAGACGGTTATTACTGGATCACAGGACGTGTGGACGATGTACTTAACGTATCAGGTCATCGCTTAGGTACTGCGGAGATTGAAAGTGCTCTTGTATCACATCCAGCAGTAGCAGAAGCCGCTGTTGTAGGTTACCCGCATGATATTAAAGGCCAAGGTATTTATGTTTATATTACGCCTAACGAAGGTGTAACAGTAAGCGATGAATTAACCAAAGAGGTACGTAACTGGGTTCGTAAAGAGCTTAGCCCAATAGCATCACCAGATATGATTCAATGGTCTCCAGGTTTACCTAAAACGCGCTCAGGCAAGATTATGCGTCGTATTTTACGTAAAATCGCTGCAAATGAGCACCAACAACTCGGTGATACGTCAACGCTTGCAGATCCCTCTGTAGTCGATGAACTAATCGAGAACAGATTAAATCGTTAAATGTGCGTTAAAAACTTGATTACAAGTTGATTCTAAACGTAGTATATCGGCTGTCAGTAATGGTTTTATACCTAACTGGCAGCCGAATTTATTAGGAGTGAACCATGAGTCAGTTTTTAATAGCGGACGACCATCCGTTATTTCGTGAAGCACTAAAGGGCGCATTGAGCGCAAAATTTGAAGGTTTAGAGGTTTTTGAATCATCCGATTTTGACAGCACACTGCAAGTGTTAAGCGAGCAAGAGGATCTTGATATATTACTGCTAGACCTTCACATGCCAGGTAATGGTGATTTATATGGTCTTATTCGTATTAGAGAAGAATACCCAAGCTTACCTATTGCCGTTGTTTCGGGTAGTGAAGACGCTAATATAGTTTCTAAAGTAATGGGTTACGGCGCTATGGGTTTTATTCCTAAATCGTCATCGTCTGATGATATTGCCAGTGCAATTAACCAAATACTTGAAGGCGATACATGGCTACCAAAAGAGTTAAAAAACAAAGTAGCTGAAATTGAAGGTGAAGACCGAGAAATAGCAGCGCAAGTTGCCTCATTAACACCTCAACAATACCGAGTGCTGCAATATCTGCACGAAGGTTTACTTAATAAGCAAATTGCTTATGAACTGCACATATCAGAAGCAACAGTAAAAGCACACATTACAGCCATATTTAGAAAACTCGGCGTGTACAATCGTACCCAAGCCGTTTTAATTGCCGCTAAATTAAAACTCGAGCCAATAGAGCAGGCATAATTTACATTTAAAAAGTCACTTGCTTATTTATGAGCAAAAAAATGCCAGCAACAATGCTGGCATATTTTTATGTGTAGAATAATCAATCAGAATTCAGGTTAATAACAAAATGCATACCTTGTTATCAACACTGTTTTATTACCTCAAAATAAACTACTTAATTAAGCGAATTGGTACAATGCTAAGAAAACACTACAGTTTTATTACCATTAATAAATAGCTTATGCTCTGATGCAAGTTGGAGTGCTTTACAAAACACTGTTTTTTCTACATCTTTACCCATTTTAGCCATCATTTCGGCGGTATTAGCATGTGTAACGCTTGTTACATCCTGCAAAATAATAGGGCCTTCATCAAGCTCGTTGTTCACAAAGTGAGCGGTAGCACCAATGATTTTTACGCCGCGCTCAAATGCTTGATGATAAGGTTTAGCACCAATAAATGCGGGTAAAAATGAATGATGAATATTAATTATTTTACCTTCAAATCGACCCACAAATTCAGGACTTAAAATACGCATGTATTTGGCAAGGCCAATAATGTCAGGGTTGTAGCTGGCAATTAAATCACCTACTTTTTGATCGTGCTCGCTACGGGTTAACCCTTCGTGAGATACAACATGAAAGGGCACATCAAACCCTTTTGCTAAAGGCTCTAAATCAGCGTAGTTAGCAATAACGGCTAATACTTCAATATTAAGAGTTTGTTCAAATTGCTTTAGCAACATACCACCTAAACAATGGGCTTCTTTAGTTGCAAGTAAAACTACTTTAGTTTTTGCACCGCAATGTAGGGCAAGTTTAGCGCCTTGTGGCAACAGTGCGCGTAGTTGATCTAAAAAGTCGCTTTGTGGCTCGCCTGTAAGCTCTGTACGCATAAAAAATCGCTGTGCGTCTTTATCTACAAACTCGTTGTTACGCGTAATATTTAAATTATTTTTATGACAAAGCCCTGTGATTTTAGCTATTAAGCCTACGTCGTCAGCACATTGGGTGGTTAGTATATAGCTCATTGTCCTCATTCTTACCCTGTGATTAATACTTCATTATTTGTGTTTTGGCACATAAAGCAAGGGCTTTGTGGACTAATCCAATATTAATCATGTTGTTGAGTACAAAAGAGGTAGTAAAGTTAAAAGGTATTGAATAGAGGTTAATAAAGGATAAAAAAATGCCACCTAATTTACAAGGTGGCATTAATACTAATAATCCAGAGTTTAAGTTAATTAACCCTTTGGCTCGGGAGATAAGTTTTCTTCTTGTCTTAAATACCCTGCAGCTTCTTCGTCATCTTTAGCTATCGCTTGCTGAGTAGGTATAGCACGCGTTTGCTGATTTAATTGATGTATTTGTGACGCATTACCTAAATCACGCTCACTGGTGATTGAGGCGATAGATTCACGGTCTTTCAAGAACGCGATAACGTCTTTTTTGATTGCTTGTAATTGTCCTTCGTCTTTATGCATTTCCATAATATGGCGAGGATGTTCAAGATTTTTCATACCTGTTGCTGCAAACGTAGTAGAAATAACACGAGAAACAATAATCCAAGGCGTTATGCTACTGCGTACTAAAGTATTTTCTGAGCGAGTACTATCGTGAATACCAGTACCTGTTGATATTTTAGACTCAGTAAATGTGCCTTCGCATTTAAAGTACACTAGTAGTGATTCAAATTGCATTTCAGCAAAAAATAGATGAGCTGTATTTGTAAGCAATTGCGCAAATGCTTTAATAAGTATACCTATTAGCAATAAGTGAAAGCTTGTCATTAATAGCTCACTAAATTGAATAACATGTTGGTTATTAAATGCTTGTTTAAAGCTACTAATATTTGCAGCGTCAACGTAATGATAAATATTAATAAACGAATACGCTAAAAACACAGTAAACGCTAAGGCTATAATATAAAGCAAGTTACCACTTACTAAAGCAAGTAATCTTGCTAGCGTAAAGTTTTTACCTAAGTCTATTGAGTGCAGTTTAGGTTGAATCTCTTGGATCATTTCACCTTTAAAACCGCCTTTACCTTCAATTTGTTCTTGAAGCTTAGGATCTAATTCGCGATAAACTCTGTTAGGTACTTCTTTATAACGACGGTTAGCCATTACTAGGTTGTCTAGGTTTATAAAAATTTCGTCTGGATGAACAGACTCTTGCCAGTTTTCACGTAGTTCTGATACTTCAGCCGAAGGGGTAACTGCATTTAAACGCGCTTTAATCATAATAAAAGCAATTGCGCAGCTCAGAGTGGCTAATACAATAATCGCAATTAAGTACATGCCAGCATGAAGACTAGGTAGTTGCTCAATCCAGCCATCTATTTCTTGTTTGCTAATGTGTTGTTCTTTCATCAGCCATGACATAGAAAGACCAATAGCGATTGGTAGAATAAAAGATAAAGAAATAATTTTAGCGAGTGCACCGGTACCAAGTGCTTCAATATTTTTTTCAGCGTTTCTAGAAATAGGTTTACCCGTAGAGCGCCACGAAAAAAGCACGTAGAACATTAATATGGCACTATAAACAGGAAATGCTAATTCGCCTGCTTCACCGGTAAAACCCGATAAAGATACAAATGCCACAAGGCCATAAGCAATAAGTGCAACAAGGGTACTTACCCATGAGCCAAATAAGCGCTGAGCAACATTACGAATAGGATAAGGTAGGAATAATAACTTAGGGATTAAGCTGTGAAGTAAACGTGATAAAAAACCATTAGGCTCTTTAAACGTACTGTTTTTACGACCAACCAGCATTTCTTCGAGTGATTGCGCGGTGTAGGCTACTTCTTTTTGTTCTTCTTGGGCGGTTGATGCTTGTGATTTGCTGTAGTTATAAGCAAGTGAAGTAGGGTGGTTTCTGCCTACAAAATACTTAAGAGTTGCATAAATACCACTTGAAAGTGAGCGAATGCCGAATGCTAAAATAAGCATGCCAAACACCATTAAAATCCATCCAGCGGTTGTATCTTCTTTTACTGAGCCCGCAGCAATAACAAGTAAACTAATACCCACTATAGACTCAATGAGTCCTCTTACAGCTGTTACTTTACCTTCAAGTTTGAAGGGGTTTTTTAGTCCAAGATCAATCGATCCATAATCAAAAGCCATTGAATGCTCCTTTTAAACAGCATGCCCAATTAAGGGAGAATATAAGCGTAGTTATAATAACCATTATATATATCGTATTTTTGTTTTTGCTCAATTTTTGATTATATATCAATAAAGTCGTTCAGTTTAAGGTTATTTTAAAGTGGTACATTCTATGCTTTGAAATATAAGCTTAAGCGAGTTAACAATATCTCTTTTAAATGCTTGAGGAGGAATGATGGAATTGATTTACGTTGATGATAGTTTGCCCGGAATTACCCGAAAGCAAAAAAACAAACATTGGCAGTATTTTGACCCAATAGGAAAAATAATTAAAGAGAAGGCCGTTATTGAGCGCTTAAATTCACTCGCGTTCCCGCCTGCTTATAAAAGTGTATGGTTTTGCCCTGAAGAAAATGGGCATATTTTAGCAACAGGTTACGACAGTAAAGGACGAAAACAGTACCGATATCATCCATTATTTACACAACAACAAGATGCTAAAAAGTATCAAGCTTGTAGTGTGTTTGGACATAAGCTGCCGTTACTTAGGGCTCAATTAAAGGAAGCATTGCAAGGTGATGAGCTCGATTATGAACGTACTTTAGCAGCCATTGTTAGATTAATGGATTTAGGTGCTTTACGGGTGGGGAATGAACGTAATGTAAAACAAAATAAAAGTTTCGGAGCGACAACCCTAAGATCAAGGCATGCAAAATTAACAGGTAAAAATATTAGATTAAAATACCGTGCAAAGTCAGGTAAAGAAAGGGAAGTAAATATAACGGATAAAGCATTGAGTAGTGTTATTAAGGAGCTTCAGGACTTACCCGGGCAACACTTGTTTCAATATATAGAAGAGGGGGAGCGCTCTAACGTTACCTCTACTGAAATCAATCAGTATATTCAAAATATAATGGGTGAAGAATTTAGCGCAAAACACTTTAGAACATGGCGAGCAAGTGTGATTGCTTTTAAAGAAGTGTATGAAGCAAAAGGCGCTATTACATTAAAAACAATGCTTGATGAAGTGTCTTCAAAGCTTGGGAATACGCCAACAATAGCGCGTAATTCTTATATTCACCCTGATGTTATTGAGCTTTGTAAGAAAAATGAATCAGAACAAACTCATTGGCGCGACAATTTTAAATTACCCCGTAAAACAAAGTATCTTAGTCGGTTTGAGCGCGGTTTATTAGAGTTTTTAACGTAACGATAAAGGCTGTAGCTTACAGCCTTTATGCTAAGTTTTTATATTATGCTATTGCAGCATAAACGTTTCGTATTCTAAATCTTCAAATTGTTTTGAAAGCCAAAATAATCCTACTACCGAGGTAATAATGGTTGCTAATGCAAAGCCATAGCCATAAAACTGCGGTCCAAAAGCAATTGATAACAAAGTTAAAACAACGTTTATTACCAAAAATAACCCCGCTAAAAATAGCACTGTTGAGCGTTTATCTAAATAAAACAAAATATTTAAAATAGATAAAAATATAACTTGTACGCCTACACCTACTACATCAATAAATAAAAGCGTTTTATAGTTTGGATCAATGCCAATAAAGGTAAGTATTTGCTCACCCCATAATAACAAGCAGGCAACGGTAATACCCTGAATTTTAAATATATCGTATAAACCGGCACGCGCAGTTTGGATCATACTGTCTTTTAATATGTAGATCTCTTCAAGAGATGAGCCACCACGAATAGCGGTGTAAAAACGGTCGTACTCTTCTACAAAGTCGGTTTCCATTTTTACTAAAAATACCGCCATACCGGGGATAATAGACAAATAAGCCAAAAATATAGGTAAGTCATAAATTGGGCTGGCTCTCAACGTGCCAATAATTTGTATTGATGTGCTTGGAGAATACCAAAAAATGATTTTATCAGCCCATACACCAATGTTATAAAACAGACCACAAAAGAATAGGCTGTAATACACTTTTTTATTGCTTAAAAAGTCAAAACTTATAAGTTTTTCACCCGGGTAGCGGCGAATAATCATAAATAAAAAGCTAAAAAAGAGCAGTGCTTCGCCAGCAAAAAACGCAAAAAATAAGCCGTCTAACTGCCAGTCTCTTAATAAATATGCAAGCAATACCATAAAGGCGTAACCACTTAGCATGGTAATTAAAATTAACCGGTATTCTTTCATACCTGATAGAAAAATAGCGCCAAGCCACTGATTACATAAGCTTACAAAGGCACCTAAAATTATAATCTTAGTAACAACGGGTATAGGGAGCATAGGCCATACAGCTAAGCCCACCAATAGCGCGGCTATTGTTGTTATAAGCTGTGCACCGAGTAGATTAGGCAGTACCTTTGCCTCTTCTTTTTGAAAAAATAAATCGGCAATAAATCGAGTTAGTAATAACTGCAAACCACCCGTTAAAATAAGTGAGGCGGCCATCATGTAGGTAACAAGCGTTAAAAATTGAATAATAAGTACTTTAGGTAATACAATTCCTAAACTTAAAATACCAATAAGCATTAACGCTACAATAGAGAGCAGCCAAGGGCCCGAGCCTATTAAACCTGCGTAGCCGTATGCTTCAAAAACTGAGAGCAGGGTATTTTTTTTGAGAATTTTTCGTATCTCAAAACCTATTCCGGCCATGCTATTGTATCCTTATAAAGTTTATCGTAGCGGGCAAACATGTGGCTCTCGTCATAAAATTTTTGTACGCGGTCTAAACCACTTTTTTGATACTCAAGCCAAGCTTGCTCATTTGTTAGCATGTTTGATATTTGTTGTGCTGTTTCGCTAGGTGAAGCAATTGAGACAACTTCACCGGCTTTACCTAATGCTTTATCTTCATCGGTTCCGCCTTCGATTATTTCGCGGCACGAGCCAACATCACTAGCAAGTACAGGCACACCGGCCGCCATTGCTTCTAAAAGTACTAAAGGCTGCGCTTCGGAAATTGAGGTTAAAGCAACAACTCCGAGCTTAGGCAAAATTTTGGTAATATCTTGCATACCTAAAAACTTAACACTGTTTTGTAAATCAAGGCTGCCTACCAGTAGCTCACACTCTTTGTAGTATTGTGGGTCTTCTTCGAAAGGGCCGATGATCCAGCCTTCGACCTCTGGTAATATCGATTGCGCTTCTTTAATCGCACGTATAAAGGTTTTAATATCTTTTATAGGCACTACACGTCCAATTAACCCAACAACCGGTGGTATCTGTTTTGGACGCTGAACAAACGCTTCAATAAAGCGTACTGTTTTAATGCCATTAGGTACAACAAATGCTTTTTCAGGCGCTGCACCATCTTTTATTTGGCGCTGTCTGTTACCGTCGTATAGCGAAATGATCTTATCTGCTTCTTGATATGTTGTTCGGCCTATTTGCTCAAAAAAGCTGATCCACATTCGGCGAATAAAGCCCATCTCGGTATTTAAGTTTTTACCTAGGCTTTGTTCAGACTCTTTGATCCAACTGGCTTGAATAAGATCTATTTTTCTCTCTTTGGTGTAAATACCATGCTCGGTCAACAAAAAGGGAGTATCGCTTATTACACTGGCACCAGATCCTAAAATACCAGCATACCCGGTAGATATTGAGTGAATAAGTTTAACTTTTGGAAGTCCACGTGCAATTTCGGCTATTTTAAATAGCGGTTTATATAAATTGCGGTATGACCAAAAAAAGTCAATAAAAGAGGATTCATCACAAAAAGTTGAATAGTAATTAGTGAGCACTTGCCACGATGATTCACTATATAAAAAGTCGGCTTCGTTAATACCGTCTTTTTTAGCCAAAGTTTCAAATGCAAATTTTAACAATTCAGTCGGGATAGGCTCGTTACAATCTCTAAAATAATTTTGTAGTTGTTGCCAGAAACCAAAGAGCTCTTTTTTATATTTAACCCCATGCTTGGCTTTTATTTCAGAAGTATCATTTTCCACTAAATAATGAACATGCAGCTTGGTAACGTTTTCAGGTAAAGTATATTGAATCTCGCCATAATGCTCTGGTGCTCCACCTATAAAAACAAGCTCAAAGTTATAATGAGGTAACCCTTCAATTATTTGATGAACCCAACTAGATACACCACCACGTACGTAAGGGTAGGTACCTTCCAAAAGCAGTAAAATGTCTGCATTTTTATTACTCATGCCAATACTCCTGCAAATGACGTAATTCACTGCCTTTAGGTTGTTCTGGGAGTTCTTTTAAATAGCGTTTACAGTCGTCAAACTTGTTCATACAAAAGGCAACTTCGGCTTTATAAGGGAGAACATGACGCCTTGCCATACCAAACTCAGTTGCTTTAAGTAAGTACTCATGGGCTATTTCGTATTTGTCTAAGGCTAAAGATATTCGGCCTAAAAATATAAAGGTTGCAGGTGTTTTTACGTGCTCAATACTTTGCTCTGCAAGTGCTTCTGCTTTTTCTAAAACGTATTTACGCAGTGCACCTTGGGCTAAACCTAAATAGCTTAGTTCCCAATAAAGTTCTGCTAGTTGTTTTTGTAAATTACTCAATTTAGGCTGCTTAGTCGTAACGGCTATTTCTTGCTGATACAAACTGATTTTTTCGTTAAGTTTGGTTTCTTTACCATCAAGGGTTGAGTAGGCGAGTAGTCGAATATCATCTTCTAAATCTTTAAGTGCTAGCTTTAAAATAGGAATAGCTTGTGAGTCACTCATGTGACGAGCTGCCATTACAGCACTTAAACGTTTATTTGGCTCATTAGCGTGCTTCAAAATTGCTTTAAGTCCGCCAATAGAATAGGTCGGATTTGCTGATATTGCTCTGGCTTCAAAAGGAAGCTCAGGTATTTTATGCTCTTCTATTTCTATCTCGTCGTTTTTGAGAGGCTTACAAAGAGCAAACGTAATCGCTACTACAACGCCAATAATTCCAAGTACTGGTAATGTAAACAATAATAAAAACATGAGTAGCAAAGAGCTATAAGGAGTCGTTTTGTATTTTTTAGGTATAAACACATAACTAACAATAGCAAAAAGGATGCTAGCAATAGCATGAAATAGTATAGCTAAAAACCAATTAGGTGTTTCCAGTACTTCTATTAATGCAAAGTACTGACAAATACACCCTAAAATAGCCGCTACAATAATTATAATCATGAAAGTGAAACCAATCTCTTTATATCATCTGAGCTTATTGGTAGTGCAAGTTGTTGCTCAATAACAATATCAAGCTCAGCTAAAGTGTTACCCGTACGCTCTTTACACCAAGTGTTCATTCGGGCGATAAACCCTGCTTTTTCAAGTTCATCAGCTAATGGCATTAATAGCAGTAATACCTGATTTTGATTATCATACAAATAAATGTCTAAACCACGGCGTGCTTCACTTAAATAACTCATAAGTTGAGTCGATTTATCAGTAATATTATTGGCTTTTATTTTTAGCAGCTGCGATGGAATGTTGTATCGTTTTGCTTCTTTATTCGCGCGTTTAACTTGGCGAATAAAGTATGGAGACTCTTCATACGTCATTACTGGGTTTGTTATTTCATGGCGCAGTAGGTCGCCAATATGCCCAGCCATAACAGCAAGTAGTGTAAGAGTGGTATTTTTAAGCGCAAAAAATTGTACTCTTTCAACTAAAATAGCGCCATAAATTGTATTATTTACGTCGATAAGTGGGATTGCCATATGGTATTTACTTATACCTAACGCAGTTTTTGCGTCTTTTACTGATACTAATTCTTTTTCTTCAATCATCGCTAATATAAGAGGATCATTTTCAGCTATTTGACCCATTTGGCCAATAGAGGCAAGTGGTGGCTCTAAAACAGTGTCGTTTTCAACTTTATATAAACCCGCTCTTTCTAATAAACCATATTCAACGAATAGGTCGATTATTTTTTGCGCTGCGCTATCAAGCCTTCTTTCTTTTAATAGCCCGATAGAGGTTCTTACTGCTTGTAGCGATTCACGCAAACTTAACGTATGGCCAGCAAGCATTTGCTCTATTCTATCGTGAGATGAATTAATTAAGTGATACTGACGAGTAAATGTTTCAAGGCGATCGGTTACGTACTCAAGCTGAATACTTTGTTGTTGATTAGTACGTTCCCACACATCCCTAAATTCGCCAGTGATCATAATTACAATAATGTAGCCAATCATGGCGTTAATATTGAAGTCGCTTTGTGGTGATAAAATATTTGCTTGAAGTAAAAAAAGTTGACCAACAAGCAAACATAAAATACTAATAAAGCCTTTTGAAAAGCCATAACGTAGAGAAACTAAAAGTGGGCCAAGTACAGGCCACGAAAACCCTCCCTCAGTCCAAAATGGGTCCTCTGCGTTAAATAATACAGGCAGCCCTAAAGCAAGCGCGGTAAATATAAATACCTCAGCCCATATTTGTAGCTCAGGAACGTCTCTTGGTCTAAGGAAATGTGTTTTCACTCACTAACCTCTATATAAGAAATTAAATCGGCAATCACATCTTGTGCTGTTGCTGCAATGCTATCGCGGCCCCAACCACTTTTAGCAATAGTACCCGTCCAAATCGGCGTTGTTTGTCCATTTTCAGTGAGTGATAATGTAAGTGCAACAACGGGTTCGCCGTCAAGCCCAGCTTTGTAGCGCCACTCTTCAATGCTGCCTGTTAGTACATAGTCAGCTTGTTGAGTGCTTAACCACTGCATAGCATTGTCTAAACGGTATTGATCGTCCAGTGGTGGAAGCTCTTTGGTGTTTACGCGAGGTGCGCGTATAAGAGTTGGTAATTTATTTTGTTGCCAAATACTGGCTAAAATATCTTCAGCACGCTCACCTGCAAGCGGTGTTTGAGCATGATTAACAAGTGGCATTAATGCCACAATTTTTGAAGGGCTAAGCTCTACATCATCAGCAACTCTGCTGGTGGTACATGCTGATAATAGTAATACCAAACACGGTATAATTAAACGAAACATACTCTCTCCTAACATTAAAAATGTACGTAATAACCTAATTGTAATTGTGTATCTGAGTTACCCACTTTATTACTACTTTGGTAACCCAGCTGTAATTTAAATAAATCATCGCCCAGTACAGACCAACCAGCGCCACTTGAAACTGATACATCTACTGTATCGTTGAGTGTTTGATAGCCAGTACTTATATCAAATAACCATGAAGGGCTTGCGCCTAAATAAGGAGGTTCTAAAGAACCAGTTGAAGCAAATGAGGTCCCTAGTGCAAAACGTCTAAATGGTTGAAGGTCAACTCTTAGAGGTCTTGATTCTGTATTTATTAATGCATTTACACGTTCAAAGTCTTGCCATTGCGCACTAAAATAAGCGTTCCAAATTGGGCGGTCTTTTAAAATGCTGTATTGGTAACGTGCATTATATTCTTGGCCATTTATTAGTGAGCTGCCATCGCTTCTTCGAGAAAAAGACATCGCTGCTGCTGATAGCTGTACGTTTTGTCTACCATCAATATTGTAGTTAACATAGGCCGTGGCTTTATCTAGCTGAGCATAGCTAAGTAGCGCTTCTGATTGGCGGTTTTCAACATTATATTCAAGCTTTAAACCTACCTGTGTACGCGAATCCCATTGATAACGAGAGTCCAAGCTAAAACCTTGACGGCTAACTAAGCTGCCTTGGTGAGAATCTATTTTTGCATCAAAATACCAACGACCAAATGTCATCTTATCTTCTATCGCAAACAGTAATCCGTTGTTATCAAGATTTTGCTGATTACTTAAACTTAATTTCCATTGCCCATTAGCATAAGGAAAATAAACGTTTACATCGTACTGGCTACTGTTTAAACCAGCCTCTGGCGATAGGTTTATTTCAAGCGCTCTAAAATAGGATGCGCGTGCATTCCTGAGTAAACTCAATTGCGATTCATTTGCCTCGCCAGTAAGTTCTTCGTACCAACGTTGCATGGTGGCATAGGGTTGTTTTAAATAGAGTAGGGCGTTTAGCTCATCTAATTTGCTTAGTGAACCTTCAGCTATAAGCTGTTTCGCTTTATTAAATTCGCCGTTGGTCATATAAAGTTGTAGTTTTTGCCATGGCTCTAATTTTTGTGCAGCCCTGCGCGCTAACCACCAGTTTGTTTGGGGCTCACCAATAGTGTCGGGAGCAAGTTCTTCCATTGTGTTTAATTGCATTAAATGAGGAACAGCCATCGCGCCCGCCCAGCGGAACATTAAGCCTCTGTATGCATATTTATCTTTAGGTAAGTGTTGCAGTAAATAGTGATTAAGTTCAGCAGCATTTGCATAATAACCAAGTTGCTTCATTACATCGGCTAAGTTAACCAGTGTTGTTAAGTCACTTGGATCTGCAATGGCCAATTTACGCAAATAAAAGTAGGCACTGTTATATGATTTTTCATAAATAGATAGGCTAGCTAAGAGCTGCGTCCACGCATAGGAAGTGTCGCTTTGAGAATAGCGAGCTAAAATGCGGCTAATCATCACAGTGTCGTGCATTTGCAGCGCTAACCAACCTTGTGCAAGCACAACATCAGAGTCATATTCGCTTAATTTAGCAGCGCGGTTTAAAGTTGTATAAGCTGAATTTAAATCACTTTGGTTTTGATACCAATTTGATAGAATTAACCAAGCAGGGTAGAGGGCTTTATTGTAGCGCTGCTTATCAAGTTCAGCATGAATACGTGCAACTGATTTAGCATCATTTACTTGTGTACTTAATAATGCAATTTGAATCAATTGACGGTCAGTTTGCGACTCACTTTTCCATAAATAATCAAGAAGCTCCTGAGGCCGACCTTCAAAGCGTAATTGTTGGTAGTGCAGCATGTCGCCTACGCTTAAAGGGCTTATTTTTTGTAACTGTTCTAATGCATATAGCTCATGAGCTTTGTCTTGGACTCGCATTGCCATGTCTACATTGGCGCTCCAAAACTCATCATCAGAACTTTGTTGTTTACTTTTTAGCACTTGCAGAGCTGTAGCAAAGTCATCTTCTAGCCAAAATGCGCGGGCAATCCAAAGTAAATCTTCTTCATTTTTAGGCCCTTTATATGAAGGCCACAAGACTCTTAAGGCTTTTAAATTACCAGTATCGTGAAGCACTTTTGCTTTCCAGTATTGTGATAATACACTTTTACCATTTATTTGCTCAAAGCGTTCAATATTGTTTAACTCTTGCTTTGTGTTACCAATAAATTCGTTAGCTTGCATCCAATTAGCAAAACCATTGCCTTTCAGGCTTCTGTTTTGCGCCTTGTATTCGTATATATCATTAGCATCTTGGTATAAATATAAAGCGGTGGCATCGTTAATACTGTCGGTAAGCATCGCAGGAGTTACTGCTTTGTTAGACATTAGCCATTTAAATTCTCGAAGAGCTTCTTTAGGCTTGTTTTGCCAGCGCTTTATCTTCCAATTTAATAAATGTAGCTCTTTGTCATCTGGGCTCTGTAGTAATAACTTTGCGAGTAATTGTTCTGCCCCTTTTGCATTTCCATTTGCTAAACGCAGGTGCATAGCTTGTGTTAAGTAGTCGGTGTTATTTGGCTCAGCTTTTAATAAGCTTTCAATGGCTTGAGCTGCATCTTCTGTGTTGCCAGCTAGGTTAGCTAAATAAAGGGTGCGTTTAACATCGGCTTGGTCGCCATAGGTTTTCCACCATGAATAAGCTTGAATCGGGTTATTTGCGCCCAGTGCAGTTTCAATCGCTTTAGCTGCAATGTCAGCATTTATATTTATTTTATAAATTGCGAGTGCTTTGTCTGGTTCGCCTGCGCTTAACCAGTAATCGGCTGCAAGGAGTGGCTGTTTATTTTTTTGATAGTACAGAGCAACTTTTGCGTTTAACCCAACTGCTTTTGCAATAGTTAGTATTTGTTCGTTCCAATTTTTATGAGCACCTATTTTTAAAGATAGCTCTTCAAAGCGGTCGTCAATATTAGCCCCGCTTGCTAGCCATAATGAGTAAAGCAGCTTTATTTCAAGCGTCGCTTTGCGCTCACCTCTAGGTAGCTTTTCAAGCTCGTTAGTGGCTTGTGAATACTCACTAAGCCCTATATGTAGCTCAACCAACTTTGCGCGAAGCTTTTCGTTGTCGGGCTCTGCATTGAGTGCTGCATTAAGGTACGATTTTTCAAAGGTATAATCTTGCGAAAGTGCATCATCTTCAAAAAATAAGGTGTGAGGAAATAATGCATAAAGTGCAAAACAACTTACAGCTAGTATCGCTAATATTGTTTTTATAGAAATTAACTGAGGGCGCTTTTTAGTATTCATTATAGAGCAGCTCCGTTGCAGTTAAGGTAACCATAAAAGTCACCTGTAGGTATTTCAAAATGTGTTAATTTACCTCGATTAATACCTTTAAAGCGCTCACCCAAACCAGATACAAATTCGCAAGAGCGTGCATTAATTAAATCGAGTGAAGCGGGTACCCACGCTTTAAAACTAACAGGCCCGTTAACTTGCCAGTTATTAATAATAACATTTGCAGACGCTAAATAAGGTTTTTTACTATTTTGGCTGTGATCAAAGCTAAGGCGAGCTATGTTATTTATAATATGTATGTAGTCACCTTTTTCAGTTACACCAGATACACCTTCACTTTGAGCTATGTTTGGCACATCAAAATCGGTAGGTATTCGTAGAGTACGAATGTACTTTGAGCTAAATAACCATTCATTATTACTGTTTTTTGCAAGTGCAGAAAAGTAAAAATCTTTTGCTACTTTTGCATAGTGGCTTAAATGCACCGGTGTATTTGGTCTTGCTAAAACATAATCTATGTTGTG
Source organism: Pseudoalteromonas sp. GutCa3 (assembly GCF_002836155.1). NCBI lineage: Bacteria > Pseudomonadati > Pseudomonadota > Gammaproteobacteria > Alteromonadales > Pseudoalteromonadaceae > Pseudoalteromonas > Pseudoalteromonas sp. GutCa3. The sequence continues at coordinate 90,915 of NZ_PJBK01000101.1, forward strand.
TTTAAGAGCGTCTAAGCCCGCAAGAACTTCGCCTGAATAAAAGTGATAATAAATAGTATAAGGTTTTAACCTATAAGGCTTTTCTGTTATTTCGAAAGTTTCAGTTAAACGTCTAAAGCCGTAATAAGGGCCATGCCATAAGTTAGTGTAAACATTTTCATTTAATATGGGGGCATAAATTTGATACAGCAAATCACGCTCAGGTCGGCCAATAGGTGATATATGTGTAAGGCTAGGGTTATCAGCATTTACATCAGTATTACCGCCATTGACATTTAACACACCAGCGTCACGGGCCAGTTCAAGCGCTTTAGGGCCAGGAGTTGCATCACCAGACCAAAGTATCATCACTGTTTTTTTATTTTTAGGTGTGAGCTTTTCATCAATATATTTTATCGAATCTGTAATTTCTTTTTTAAGGCTAATTGTGTTGTAGCCAGGTACATCTAGATGAAAACCGTAATCGGTGTCGTCTTCATCTATTTTTTTTCGCCCAGATAGTGCAGTCCAGAAATAGGGGTGACTATAAGTGTGTGAAGCAACTTCTACGTAAGGCAGATTAAAAATACTACGCGCAATACCTTCGAGTTTGGCACTTTGTTTAGAATGAATACCGCCTTCTTCAATGTCAGCTTGGATCACTGATGACGTTAATGGTAGTTTGTAGTGTTTAATTATTTCATCTCGAATTACTTCTGCTGAATAAGGCTTACCTGCGTAGTGGGCAACACTTGTAAATCCATCTCCATCGATATGCAGCGTAAGCATTCGCCTGCCACTTTCGGTGGTTGTATCTGGCACTAATATAGGTGGTAGTCCCATAGCCTGAGTTAGTAGTGTACGCGGATCAATAACCCATTTGCTGCCTTCCATCGGAAATGTATCAATTAGCCAAGGAGCAACTACTACTGCACCATATTTAGTTTTAGCAGCTTGTACAACTATTGTGTCATCCGATGATTTTATTGTAATTAAAGGAGTCGCATCAGTTGCTAATTTGAGTAAGTATGGTTTAACAATAGGGGGAGGTGTTGTGGATTCCCCTTTGAGCCAAGGTGCAAAGCTATCTTGTTTATATGGACCTTCAGGTAGTGTGTTTAACGACTCAATACCTAAGCTTAATAATAATTTAGTTGATTGTGGTAACTCGCCTAAAATAAGCTCTGGCACCACACCTAAATTAGCTTCAAGCCAATTATTAAGTGTTTGTGTGTAAAATGCGTCACTTGAGGTCCACGAAATAATACCAGCATGTAAGCTAGGATCAACTAAAGGTAAATCGCGCTTTGCCATATCTATGTAATTAGGTATATACCCCAAATACTCAATCATGGTCGCAAGCTTTAAATGTACGGTAGTGTAAATGAGTGGCTTTACGTTACTGTTGTACGGAATGAGGATACGTCTTGGTACTGGTGATATAGTTGATGTACCCCATGTTTGTAAGTGCCCATCAGTTACCCAAGGAGTAAAACCTGCCTGTTTTATTTTTTGCGCCATAGCAAGACGGTTGTCAGGCTGTGCATAATCAATAACTTGTACTTTAAAACCAAGCTTTTGTGCCGTTTTTAATTGTGCACTTAGCCAAGCTTGATCGTTCTCGGTGGTTAATTTGTAGCTATTATTGATTGGGTTGTAATGGCTATATAAACCTTCAGCCACTAAATCATTGGCTAAACCGGTAAGTCTAGGTAGTAACTCAAAGCCTCGGTTGAGGATAAGGTGTTTATGAAACGTGCCAGACAGACTTTTTATAATTGCGACTAAGCCATTTTGTTGATCTGATTTACTGTGCTTATCATCTAAAAGCTGATAGCTGTCTAGGGTATCTAAAAACAAGCCACTGAAGCCTCGTGCTTTTAAAGTAGCTGCGTTATTTTGCACATGTTGTTGCCAATGCGTAGATGTTAAATCGGCAATATGACTATTCCAGTTAGGGTTAACTGCGAGTGAAGACTCACTTTCAATGAACGACTCACCAACACTTAAATAAGCATAAACAGCTATGTTACGCTGTTTAAACCAATTGAGTTCGTGCTCAGTCACAAGGTCAGGCTGGACTACAACGCGAGAATAAAAGGTCATTTCGGCTAGAGGCATAGGGGATGAGTAGTAAAAAGCTATACTATTATTTACAGGTTTTGCGAATGCGTGAGCCGACACTAAAAGTGCAAGGTATAAAATATACTTCATTAATAATTCATTTTTATTAGATTATAACTGTGACTCAAAGTGATGTGTTCCGATTTAATGCTAGTTGTTTAGTATTAGGAATATAGGACTATTATATGTTAATGAAAGATTGATCTCTACATGTAAATTCAACCTTATACTCAATAGGTTAAATTTACATGTAGGTTTGATTAACTCACAGCAGTAAAACTTATTGGTTTGCCACTCGAGTTATTAAGATCAACCTATAAACCTATACTTAGAAAAACGATAAAAGAGTGCATCAATATATTAACTATAATAAGAGTATAGTTTTTTATTGCTCACCATCATGCAGCTATTTTACATTTTAAGTAGCCATAGAATTGTCCTTTTGGCAGACTAAACTGTGTGATATCAGCATTCGATTTACCTCTAAAGCGCTTTCCATCATTAGACACAAACTCACACGAACGACCATTAACTAAATCAATTTTAGCAGGCACCCATGCTTTAAAACTGACAGCTCCATTTACTTGCCAATTATCCATGGAGACATTAGCTGAAGCTAAATAAGGCACATTGTTTTTCTGGCTGTGATCAAAGCTAAGCTTTGCTAGATCATCAGTTATATGAATGTAATCACCTTTTTGAGTGATGCCAGATACACCTGAGCTTTGAACTATATTAGGGATATCAAAATCATTGGGGATACGTAATGTTCGAATGCTTTGAGAGCTAAAAAACCATTCGTTATTGCTGTTTTTAGCAAGAGCTGAAAAATAAAAGTCTTTAGCTATTTTTGCATACTGGCTTAAATGTACTGGCGTATTCGGTCTTGCAAGTACGTAGTCTATGTTATATTTCAATGCATCAAGTCCAGCAGGTAATTCACCAGAATAAAAATGAAAGTAAATACTATATGGCTTTAATCTGTATGGTTTTTCTGTAATTTCAAATGTTTCGATTAGGCGTTTAAAACCATAGTAAGGCCCATGCCACAAGTTGGTGTATACGTTCTCGTTAATAATGGGTGCATAAATTTGGTATAGCAAGTCACCTTCAGGTCGACCAATTGGCGAAACATTTGTAAGTGTTGGGTTATCAGCTTTTACTGAAGTATTACCACCATTCACGTTGAGAACGCCAGCTTTTCTTGCTATGGCTAAAGCCTTTGGTCCTGGAACTGCATCGCCGGACCATAGAATTAATACTGTTTTTTTATTCTTTGGCGTCAGTCGTTCATTAATGTATTGAATTGACCCTGAAATTTCTTTTTCTAAATCGACAGAGAGATACCCAGGAATATTTAAATTAAGTCCGTATTTTGTATCATCTTCATCTATGTTTTGTATTCCTGATAGTACTTTCCAAAAGTAAGGGTGGCTGTATGTGTGCGATGCAACCTCTACATAAGGTAGTTCAAATATATCTCTTGCAACTTGCTCAAGTTCTTTACTTTGTTTTGAATGTAAGCCGTTAGGTTCTATATCTGCTTGTATTATGGAGGAGGTTAATGGCAATTTGTACCTTTTTATTACCTCATCGCGAATTACTTCTGAGTTGTATGGCTTACCTTTGAAGTGCGCAACGCTACTAAATCCATCACCATCTATATGCAAAGTTAACATACGCCTTCCGCTTAGAGTCGTTGTATCAGGAGCTAATATTGTGGGTAAATTTAGTACTTTATTTAACAAGTTCTTAGGGTCGATCACCCATTTACTGCCTTCCAGTGGTAAATTATCAATTAGCCAAGGGGCTACTATTATGCCACCCAGTTTAGTCTTACTTCCTTGCGCTAAGGTTTTGCCGTTTGCTGAAGTAATGCTAATTAACACTGTGGCGTCTGAGGTTAATTTAAGAAAGTTTGGTCTGATTATTACAGGTGATTTTGTAGTTTCACCTTTTAGCCAATCAGCAAAGTATTCAACTTTATAAGGTCCAGCTTGCGCAACATTTATATTTTCTACGCCTAAACTAACTAGTAATTTATTTGATTGAGGTAATTCTCCTAATATAAGTTCAGGTACTATTCCTAAACCTTCTTCTAGCCATTTAATAATCTCAGGACTATAAAATATATTATTAGTAGTCCAAGAAATAATGCCGGCATGTAAACTTGGGTCTATTTTAGGTAAGCTTTCTTTAGCTATGTCTACATAATCAGGAATATACCCTAAGTATTCTATGATTGTAGCAAGCTTTGAATGAACGGATTTTTTAACTAATGGTGAAATATCGCTATTATAAGGGATTAATATTCGCCTTGGCACCGGTGTTATTGATGATGTACCCCATGTTTGCAAGTGGCCATCTGTCACCCATGGATTAAAACCTGCGTTTATAATCTTTTGTGCCATAGCGAGTCGGTCATCGGGCTTTGCATAATCAATAATTTGGACGTTGAGGCCTAAGTTTTGTGCTTTTTTTAATTGTGCGCTTAGCCAATCTTGGTCGTTTTTATTAGTTAGTTTATAGCTATTGTCGTTTGGGTTGAAGTGGCTATACAACCCCTCAGCAACTAAGTCATTGGCTAAATCAGCGATTTTAGGCAATAACTCAAAGCCCCGGTTAAGAATAAGGTGCTTATCAAAAGTCTCAGATAGTGAGCTTATTATGGTAACTAACCCAGCTTGTTGATCTGATTTGCTGTGTTTAGCATCTAATAGCTGATAGCTATCTAGGGTATCTAAAAATAAGCCGCTAAAGCCGCGTGCTTTTAATGCCACAGCGCTACTTTTAATATGTTGTTGCCAATGTGCTGATGCTAAATCGGCAATATGGCTATTCCAATTGGGGTTTATACTAAGTGATGACTTATTTTTATTAAAGGACTCGCCCACACTTAAATAAGCATAAACAGCAATATTACGCTGTTTAAACCAATTAAGTTCGTGCTCAGTGACGTGTTCTGGCTGAACTACAACGCGAGAATAAAAAGTCATTTCGGCTAGAGGCATAGGGGATGAGTAGTAAAATGCAACACTATTATTTACAGGCTTTGCAAATACTTGACTAGAGATTAAAAGCACGAGGTATAAAATATATTTCATTAGTAATTCATTTTTATTTATTCATAACAGTGGCTCAAAACAATATGTTTTAATCTATCTGGTTATTTGTTCCTAGGGAGATAGGGTTATTGTATGTTAATAAAAAATTAATTTCTACTTGTTGATTTAACCTTGAGGTCAATATTTATACTCACTTGCTAAATGATCTAACTTGCTACAAGTAAAACTAATTAACCTAAAATACAGGCAGTAAACCTACATGAATACTATTCTATCAATAGTGTTTTAAATAACGGACAAATGTTGGATAAATTATTTTTTGATTAAGACTAAGGTCTCTGCGTTATTGGTGTCTAAAAACTCTGGTTGGGACTATAATATGGCTAAGCTGACCTCTTAAAACTTGGTCCTACCTGATTTTATTTATGCTTTTCTTATATGAGTTAAAAGCGATATAAATGAGCGAAGTTATTTTTGGGCAAATAAGTAAAACTGCAAACTATATTGGTTTTGCTAGATTTTAGTTGTTGCTGCATATACGCCTTTATTTACCCGGAGAACAAATGAGTAATTTAAGCTTGAAAAACAAACTGTTGTTATTAGCTATATTGCCCTTAATGCTACTTTTGATTAGCTTGATGCTGAGTTCTTATTATTTAGAGAATAAAAATCAGCAACAAAATTTTGAAGCATTTCAAACTAAACTAATAAGTGACAAACAAACGTTGCTAAGCACCGAGGTGGAAATTGCCAGTAAAATTGTTCGCTATCAATTAGCAAATGGCTCTGAGCAAGATGCTAAAAACGCTTTAAGAGATTTAACATTTGGTCAAGGTGGTTACTTTTTTATATACGACACAAATGGCGTTAGTGTTTTTCATGCATTATTAGGTGATGCTATTGAAGGGCAAAACAAAATAGGGATGACTGACCCTAACGGTAAAAAAATAATAGTGGGCTTATTAGATCAAGCTAGAAAAGGCGGTGGCGCTTTTAACTATCATTTTCAAAAACCAAATACCACAGGCTTAGTTGAAAAAATGGGCTATGCAGCAATGATCCCAGGTACAAACTGGATGATTGGTACTGGCGCATATATGGATGATATAGACGCAGAACTACTTAAATATCAAACAGCAATGCAAGAGCACATGAATGATAAGGTAGTGACCTTATTGCTAATTGCTTTATTTTGGGTTGTGTTAACTATTATATGTGCGTTAGTTGCCGCAAATACAATGGTAAAACCAATACAGCGCATGGCGCAAAGCCTTGACGACATTGCTAAAGGTGAGGGCGATTTAACCAAACGTTTAGATATTGATACTAACGATGAAATAGGCCAACTTGGCGAAGCATTTAATATGTTTGTAAGTAAGCTACATGGCATTATTGCCAATGTGGTTGATGTAACACACGATGTAAAAACAGCCTCTAGTGATATAAATACACAAACACGATTAATTGAAGACAAACTACTTAATCACAATCATGAAACAGATCTTGTTGCGACGGCTATTACCGAAATGTCGGCTACTTCTCATGAGGTGGCTCAAAATACAAACCAAGTGGCAGAGTCAACTCAAGCGGCAACGCAAGAAGTTGCTAAAGCTCAAGAGTGTGTTGATATTTCACTCAGTGAGGTTTCAAACTTAATGGGCGAAATTAACCTAGCTGCTGAACAAGTGGATTCGCTAAGTGATCAATCTAAAAAGATTAATAGCGTACTAAGTGTAATTGGTGGAATTGCTGAGCAAACAAACTTACTTGCACTCAACGCTGCAATAGAAGCTGCGCGAGCAGGTGAGCAAGGCAGAGGGTTTGCTGTTGTTGCTGATGAGGTAAGAAGCTTAGCAAGTCGTACTCAAGTTAGCACATTAGAGATTAGTGAAATGTTGAGTGAGTTACATAATTTAGTATCGGATGCTGTAGCCGCAATGCAAGCGAGTCAGAATAGTTGTAATCGCTCAGTAGAATCGTCTCGTGCTATTTCAGAAAGTTTAGGTGCGGTAACAACCTCAGTTAGATCAATTAACGACATGAGTACGCAAATTGCGACAGCGGCGCTGGAGCAAAGTAGCGTTACAGAAGAAATAAACCGTAATGTATTTGCTATTCAAGAAATAGTTAATGAGCTAACTATTTCAAGTAAAACCACCTCTTCAGTTGGTCAGCATTTAGCTGGGCGTGGTGAAAGCTTAGGACACTTAGTTGGCCAGTTTAAGATTTAACAAAGTTTAAAGCTTTACAGTAAAAGCCGCTAATAGCGGCTTTATTTTTGTGGCTTAGTTTTAGCTGCTTAGTTTTTATAAAAATTATTGAATTTTTTGCATGCGTTAAGGTCTATCAGCATGCAAATATACCTATACAGTGAAATAACCATGCAAAACATGCCATCAATTAAACGTTGTACTCGAGAAGAGTTAGCGCCAGAGCAAGATTTGGGGCGTTTAGTGTCTTTTTTACGTTCGAGATTAGCCATTCATGTTGATGCCAAGTTACTTCCTATGGACTTAACTTCTGCGCAATATATTGTGGTTGTACTACTTGCGAGAGAGTCGGTTAATACGCTTGCAGGACTTTGCGAATATATGGTTTATGATCGTGGCGCTATGAGCCGCTTACTAAACCGACTTGAAGAAAAAGGACTCATTATTAAAACGCAATGTGAGCTTGATAAGCGCTCAACTATTTTGTGTTTAAGTGAAAAAGGTAAAGCTCTTTGTCCTGAAATTATGCCTGTAGTAAACGAAGTCTATGCTCAAGCATTAAATGGTTTTTCAGAGCCAGAAAAAAATCAAATAATAGATTTACTATTTAAAGCTATAAATAATCTAGATACATTACCCGAAATTCCCCCCACAAATAGATTATCAATAAAATAGCGATACTGTTTCAACAGAAAGTTAGCGTGCTAATTAGTTGATCTGATTGTGCGTAGAATCTAACTTTGGTAATATAGTTGCCTAGGCAATTAAAGTTATCATCTTGTTAGGTTTGTTATGATTGAAAATAATTTGTTAGTACAATTACAGCAGCAATATCCAGAACATACTTTTATGCAACATCACTTAAGTGTTGTCCATAAGGGACGTTTTGCTAACGCGATTGTGTATCGATATAAAGATAATGAATTTGATTTAATTGTTAAAGATTTTAGCCAAAGCCCGTTATTTATCCGCAAAACATTTGCGCGACTATCTGTAAACCAAGAATATAAAGGATTGAGCCGTTTAGCTGAGCTTGATGCAGTCGCTAACCGCTTTTGTAGGTTATCGCCGATAGCCGTAGCTTATAACTATATTGAAGGCACGCCACTGCGCGCTTTAATTCATGAAGATAAAACGCTACCAGTAAGCTTTTTTAGCGAGCTTGAGCGTCAAGTAGCAAAAATGCATCGTAAAGGCATCGTGCATTTAGACTTGCGTAATATGGGTAACATTTTATGTGGCGCAGACGGTAAACCTTATTTTATTGATTTTCAGTCCACTATTAGCTTTTCACGTTTTCCGCGCTGGTTGCAACGTTTTATGCGAGGGTCTGACATGTCAGGTGTATATAAAGCATGGAATAAATTGGGTGAGCAACCTCTACCACAAAAAAAGCAAGACTATTTAGAGCGCTTTAATTACGTGCGTAAACGCTGGATTTTTAAAGGTTACCCAATACAGCGTGGCTATGCGTGGGGCGCTGCACTTATTACTCAATTTGTAGATTCAGACTTAGTACGAAATATTACTGATAGACTTTAATTTAAAGCATAAACCGTAATTTAAAAACACCTAATTCATTGTGTGATTTTGCCCATATTAGCCTAGCTAATATGGGATTTTTTTTATTATAAGTAATCCCTTTGGTTTGCTTACTTGTTGTTTAATCCCTCAAAAACAATTCCTTTTACTGTTTTTTTAATTTTTTAAAATAAATATTAGTACTGCATTTAGTTTGCCCATACAATGCGCAAAAATAGCTTGCGCATGCTTAATAAGTTCACGTTTTTTCTGCAATTTTTTATTGTTCAAGTAGACTATAAATAATGTTCGCTTTTAAATTTTAAGGTTTTAAGATGATTGAGTATCCGGTAGACCAACTTCCACAGCTCATAAATGATTTATTGCAATGCGATACAACAGAACGCAAAAATAAATTATTAGCAGATGCGCAGTTAACGCTTTCAACAGAGCACCTGTCATTACTTTTTGAGGCGATACCAAAAGAACAACGACTTGAAATTTGGCAGTTGCTTGACGAAGACACGCAACACGAAATTTTTGTTAATTTAAGTGAAGATAGTTGCTTGTGGTTGCTGCAAACACTAGAAGACACTGAGGCTTTTAAGCTTCTTGATGAAGTTAATGTAGAAGAGCTACTGGAACTTGAAGAAGTTATACCAGAGCGATTTGTTGAGTATGCAAAAAAGCAACTCGATGAAGCGCAAACCAAACAATATGATTTAGCGCAGCAATACCCGCCAGAACAACTTGGTCACTGGTTAGGTTTTGACTTTTTAAAAGTATCAGAGAAGCTAACAGCCGGTGGTGCTAAAAAATTGCTACATAAAGGTTTACCGCAATACAGTGAAGTTATTTATTTAGTAAGCCGCAAGGGTAGTTTAATAGGTGAGGTTGCGGTAAATGATTTAATAAAAGCCAGCGACACCGATAACTTAATGACATTGGCAAATCATGACTTTTCATCGCTCCATGCTGATGATGATTTATATGAAGCGGCAGAGGTGGTGATTCACAGTGAAAAAATGGCACTGCCAGTGGTTAATGCTGATAACAAATTACTTGGGCGATTAACCATTGCCTCTGCTTATGAATTACGACAAGAAATTGCTGATGAAGCAGCCGCTAAAGCCGGTGGTTTACGTGAAGACGAAGACCTGTTCGCAAGTGTGCGAAAAAGTGCTAAAAACCGTGGTATATGGTTAGGTATTAACTTAGCTACTGCCTTTTTAGCGTCTTGGTTCATCGGTTTATTTGGCGCAACTATAGAACAGGTTGTAGCACTCGCTGTATTAATGCCAGTGGTTGCTTCTATGGGCGGGATCGCAGGTAGTCAAACATTAACCGTTATTGTGCGTGGTTTAGCGCTCGGACAGGTTACAGATTCAAACCGCAATGCGTTACTTAAAAAAGAGCTACGTGTTGGCGCTGTAAATGGCTTGGTATGGGCGTTTGTAATAGGCCTGCTTACCTTCTTATGGTTTAACGATTTAATGCTCAGTATTACGATTACGGTAGCCATATTATTGAATTTAGTCGCTGCGTCACTAGCGGGTGTTGTTATTCCGTCTATTTTAGACAAAATGAAAATTGATCCTGCGTTATCTGGCTCGGTAATTTTAACTACCGTTACCGATATTGTTGGGTTTGTTACCTTTTTAGGTTTAGGCAGTTTATTGCTTTTATAAGCCTTATACCAATTCGCTTAATTAAGTGAATTGGTATTACTAACAGGAAAATACAATGACCTTTGAAGTCATGATTTGGTGTGCAATTGCTTTGTGTATTTCACAATCGGCAATATTTTCGGGCTTAAACTTAGCGTTTTTTTCACTAAGTAGGCTTCAGCTCGAAATGGAAAGTGCAAAAGGGAACGAGGCGGCCATAAAAGTGATGGCCCTTCGAAACGACTCTAACTTTTTATTATCGACTATTTTGTGGGGCAACGTAGGTATTAACGTACTACTTACACTACTTTCTGATTCGGTATTAATAGGCGCAAGTTCGTTTTTATTCTCAACTATCGCAATTACTATTATTGGTGAAATAACACCGCAGGCTTATTTTTCGCGTAATGCGCTAAAAATGGCGAGCCTACTTTCGCCGCTAATTAAGTTTTATCAGATTCTGTTTTATGTAGTTGCTAAGCCAACGGCTTTAATTCTCGATGCATGGTTAGGTAAAGAGGGGATTACGTACTTTGCTGAAAGTGAGCTCAGAGGTATTATTCGCAAACACATAGAAGCAGAAGAGGCTGATGTTCAGCACGTTGAGGGAATAGGCGCGCTTAACTTTTTTAGCTTAGATGAAATAAGCGTAACCAAAGAGGGTGAGGTAATTGATCCAGACTCTATTATTGCTTTGCCTACTAAGCTTGATTTGCCTATTTTCCCAGACCTTACATTAACGACTGATAATGAGTTTTTACGAAAACTACATAAGTCAGGTTATAACTGGGTGATCATTACCAATGAAGACGGTTGGCCTTTATTAGTGGTAGATGCTGACGGCTTTTTACGTTCAGCCTTGTTTGAACCAGAGACGTTCGACCCTTATCATTATTGTCACAGACCTATTATTGTTGCTGATGAGGCGATGCGCCTGAGTGAAGTTATTTTAAAAATACGGGCTAGTCATTCTTTAGATAAATCGTTTGATGGGGCCATTGATCACGATGTGGTGTTAGTGTGAAGCGCATTATTACCGGCGCTGATATATTTGGTCGGTTACTCAAAGGTATGAGTGCACCAAAACTCGAACTGCATGAAAATACAGAAAATAAAAAGCCGCTATAAAGCTAACACCATTCAGTTAAGCATGCTTTGACTTAATGGTGTACCGAGTTTTTGAAATTCGAACGGTCCTACTTTTGGGCCGTTTTCTTTTTTCTGGAAGAATATAACGTTTCACTCGTTCTCGCATTGCCCTTAATTTCTTTGGAATTGAACCTGGCGAAGCGATGGCACACCAGAGTATTTCATCCTGTATATCCCGCAAAGCCATGACAAAACTAATTCTCAGCGGGGAGACTTTAGCCTCTTTGGCTATTCGACTTATCTCTACTCGAATTAAATTGTAGGCTAGCAATATACCCCATAGCTCTTGATTGACTCCATCTACAGTCTGACTACGCAAAAGAATACTATCCTCAAGCATCTGGTGTTTTATTTCTCCATAGCTATTTTCAATTTCCCAGCGTTCGAAATAGACATCAAGAATGGCCTGCGCACCAAAAGCCTGTTTATCATCCAAAGAGCACAGCAGACCTTTTATTTTTCCAGGCCCCATTGGCTCAGGATAAAGAACCAGTCTGGCCTGCCAGCACTCAGGAAGCGAAGGGTCTTGTCTTCTGGCATGCGCAGATACACTCATCTCTACTTTGAAGTCATGCTCAGAGTAAGATTCAATGACGGTGTATTGCGTGTTGCTTTTAATCGGGACCATCCAGTGCGACTGTGGGTGTTGCTTACGCCAATTAATCAGTAGCTCAGCGCTGAGATAACATCGGTCAAAAATAGTTAGACTGTTATCACTTACATGACTAAATAACTGCTTTGCGTAGTTCACCTCACCTTGATAACTGGGCCCGAAGGCAACGTGGTGTATCAACCGGCTACGCAAGGAGCTTAAGGCGCATAGGCGTACAATAGGATATTCTGTATGACGGTTTTTACTGTGCTTAATATAGTGAAAGTGCTCAGCAAGAGCAGGTGTATCAGGTGCACGAAATTGCGTTCCATCGACAGAAAATAACCGGAGTCCATACCACGTATCATCAGCATCTTCTTCTTGTGTCCAATGGGCCGCACATAGGTGAAATAAGGCTTGGAGGGGGTCGCTACTCAGGCGCTGTCTCGCTTGAGGAATAGCACTTGGAGCAACCGTATCGCCCAGGGTATCAGTGAGTGTTAAATCTAACTTCTCAACAACGTCACTAATAGAGCGGTCGCGAAAAAGACCCATTGCAATGATAAGCCAGACGACAAGCTCAGCAGGTAACTTACGTTTGCGAATACTTGCTTTATCGGTCTGCTCGAGCACATTAGAAATCCACTCAAGAGGGATATGTTTCTGAAATGTAGATAAAGAGTCAGGAGTGGCGAATATATCCGTATCAAGTAACCAATGACTAAGCATAAAAATACCCTCATAATCAAAAGATGATAAGGGTATTGTGAAGCAACCAAAAGATCGGTCAACCGATCAAAAATATCTTAACTGATCGGTGTTAGCTATAAAGCGGCTTTTTTGTATTCAATAGAAAGGAGGGTTATGCCCAACCTTCATAGCGTTTACGACGTGACAACACTATCGTTAATATAATACCTAAAAACAGGCCTAAAAACGCAATAGCACCACCGTAAGTAAGTAGCTGACGTTTCTCTTTTGAGCTAGCAGCTTCTTTTTGGGTGCGCTCTTGCTCTAGCGTTGTTTTAAGCTTAGTAATTTGGGCCGATAACTGCAGGTTTTGATCAGTTAAAGTTTGGTTTTGCTCTTGTAGCTGCGGAAGTTCTATTTGAGCTTGGCGCAGGTTTTCTTGCATAGTACTCATTTCGCTACTTAGTGTTTTGTACTGTTGGTGTAAGCCTGCCGTTTTGGTAACAAACTTAGTTTCTATCCAACCTTCGCGGTCTTTATCATCTTTAATTTTTATAAAGCCGTTTTCTTCAGCAGATAACAAGGTTAACTTTGTTCCAGCATCTACAGAGCCGAGTAGTCGATAATTCTTACTCGCACCAGAGCGCATAAAAGTATATAAATTATCGATAATATAAGCGGTGTTTGCATTAGTTGAATTTGCAGGTTTTGCTTCTTCTGCATAACTCATAAATGTGGTGGCTGTTAAAAGTAGCCCTAATAAACAATGTTTTAGCATTTATCTACCTTGTTGATCTAACTGCGTCCGTTATGAACGTGATTTTTATTTCACATAAGTAGTTAGATAGTATGGATTAAATAGCTCAATAGCAAGACTGATATTGTAACCCAGTAGGGTAACACAGGAGCAGTTACCTAGCCCACTAGGTTACAAACCTCGCCCCACGATTAAATTGCCCCTAGATAGAACGAATTTTAATCCACAAAGGTCAACAGGCACTAAAATAAGGCTAAAAAATTTGCATTGTTAGTGTGCTTTGTTTATTTTGAGCACTTATTTATTTTAAAGGTAATCCGCAAACCGAATGGATACTGAGATAGAACTGAAATTTTTGGTATCAGATGCCGTTATTCCACTGATCCCCTCGTTAATTACTCAATTTGCAAAAACGGTGAAGAATAAACCGTCACGCAGCTTACAAAATGCATACTACGACACGCCAAGCCGAGAGCTTAGAGCGCTTGACATAGGCTTTAGAACTCGCTGTTCTGACAGCGAATGCGAGCAAACTATAAAGCTTGCAGGTGAAGTTGTAGGTGGTTTACACCAACGTCCAGAGTACAATTTACCAATTGAATCAAGTCGCCCTAATTTAATGGCGTTTGATGCTGATATTTGGCCTCATGGCATGCAAATAAGCGCAATCTCAAAAAACTTGTATCCAATATTTAGTACTAACTTTATTCGTCGTACTTGGTTAATTGAAACCGAAAGTGGCGCTAAAATTGAAGTTGTACTCGATAAAGGTGAAATTTCGGCTTCGGGTAAAATTGAAATTATTAGCGAGCTTGAAATTGAGCTTGTTGAGGGCAGTCGTAATGAGTTGTTTGCGTTTGCAGATATACTGGTTAGCCAGAACTGTATCCGTTTAGGATTATACTCTAAGGCCGCGCGTGGTTATCGCCTTGCAGATGAAAAACCTTTAACACCCAGCAAATCTATTGGTTTTGTTCAATTACCAAAATCGACTACCCAAGAGCGTGCTTTAGTTGAAGCCATGAACTTTGGTATTCGCTTTGTGCAAAAGCATGAACAATGCTATTTCGATAAGCCAAGTTTAAAAACGCTTAAACGCGTAACTGATGGCATTAGCCTAATACGCCATACTTTTTGGCTGTACGACGATATAGTATCCAAAGAAAGTACAGAACATTTACGTACAGAGCTTAAATGGTTATTAAGCGAATTAGCGTGGGTAGAAAACGCGATTCAATTAAAAACGTACACGTCTAAACGCCATGCTTTTTATAAAAAAATTAATGCTGCTCCAGCACTTACTCAAGTCATTGGTGATTTAAAAGAGTTACAGCCAAGCATTGACGATATAAATGCACTGTTTCATAGCGCGCGTTATAATCGTTTATTACTGTCGTTAACTACGTGGTTAATTGATAAACAGTGGCGTAAAGATTGGGGGCAAATAGAGCTTCAAGCGGCTGAGCAAAACGTGTCGTCCATTGCGAGTCGGCTTTTTAATAAAGACTGGAAAAATCTGCACGAATTACTGCCTAAAGAACAAACACTCGATGTCGCTTCGTATTTAAACCTGCGCACTCAACTTGAAAATAGTTTACTGAGCGGTAACTGCTTAGGATCGTTATTTGATAAAGAAGAACGCCTAGAGTTTAGATTGCCTTGGCTTGATATTTCTCATGGTATTTATGAATTAAGTACGCTTGAGTATTTAAAGCAGTTATGTGCTGGGCAAGAAGACGAACAGCTTGCTAAAATCCAGTCATGGCTTGAACAAAAGTCTGAATATTTAGTTAGTGCGATGGAGCAAAGTCGCCTTGCTTCATTTGACATAGAACCTTACTGGCAAAAATAAATGATGCACTTTTGTAATGAAATTCAGTTACAAAAGTGCTTATCCGTTATTTTTTAACTCGTTATTTTTAACACTTACGCTGAGCCAACATGGCATTTGTATAAAAACAAAAATGGCGTAAGTGTGTATTATCAAAGCCACAGTGATAATATTTTTGAAGTAAAAGCGCAGATGAGCGAAATACCAACCAGCTTTGCCTCATGGATCAATCCCTACTTGGCTAAGCAATAAAGCCGGCCTAAAAAGTACTTACAACATCTTTATTAATTTACATCGTATGCTCACACATAAAAATACACTCCAAAACTACCTGTAATCAAAGTAGGTCAGTGCTAAATATCGAATATATAATAATTTTATGGTGTGTTGAGTAGTCTTTAACTACGCTTAAGCAATAATGACACGCTATTATTTGGAGAATTGATGAAGTATTTAGTGGCTATATTATGTTTGATGCACAGCTCACTCTTATTGGCTCAAGAATATACTTTTGGTGTAGTGCCGCAATATGAGCCGCAAAAGCTAAATGCTATTTGGCAACCTTTGTTAAAGCAAGTAAGTAAGCAAATAGGGGTATCAATAAAGCTAATTACAGTTGAGTCTATTCCGGTATTTGAAAAAGCCTTTGCTAATGGCGAGTACGACTTTGCATACATGAATCCATGGCACAGTGTTGTAGCATATGAGAAGCAGGGGTATTTGCCACTAATAAAAGATGCAGGGCGAAAGCTGCAAGGTATTTTGCTCGTAAATAAAAATAGTGGTATTGATAATTTAAGCCAACTAGAGGGCGCCGAAATAGCATTCCCTGCACCTAATGCATTAGGTGCGTCATTATTAATGAGAGCCGACTTAGCGTTGTTGTATGGGCTAACAATAAAGCCTGTATATGTTCAAACCCACCCCTCGGTATATTTAAATGTAGCACTGCATTCAACAATGGCGGGCGGTGGTGTAATGGGCACATTTAAACAACAACCAGAAAGCTTGCAAAATAAGCTTAAAATTCTTTATAAAACGCGTGAAATTAGTCGCCATCCAATTGTAGCCCACCCAAGGGTTGACCCTACAATACAGTTAAAAGTGCAACAAGCTATTTTAGATATTGGGCAAAGCCCAGAGCATAAACATTTACTTGCAGGTATCCCAATTATTAAACCTAGTATTGCAACTTTAGCAGAGTATCAGCAGTTAACTCAGTGGGGCTTGCGCTCATTTTATGTTGAAAATTAGAGGGTTTCGTAGTTTAAGGGCGCAAAGCTTTATTGTTGTATTGCTTTGTGGCTTGCTTATGGCCTGTCTTTTTATGTTTTACGCCTTACCTGAGCAAGCGCGTTGGGTAAACGATGGGCTTTCAAAGGCTGCTCAGCGTTCTTTAGCGCAGTTATCGACTTCTATAACGACTCCGTTGTTAACTAGGCAGTATGCAGAGCTGTATGAAGAAATAGACAGCCAACTCCAAACTCGCCCTAATTGGAAAAGTATTAAAATTGTTGATGTGGATTCAAATAACCAATTATACCCGCTTGAAAATTGGGTTGGAGCAAATGAAAACGGCGACATGTTGTTATCTCAGCAGGTGGTGTTTTTAGATAAACCGCTGGCTAATATTAGCTTGGTTGTTAATTTTACGAATGAAATAAACGAATCTTCAAAACTTCATTACACCCTAATATATATACAATTTATTATTTTAGTTATCGTTTTTATAGGTTTAGCTTGGCTGGTGGATTACAGGGTTACATCGCCTTTGAGGACGTTAAAACGGGGGTTTTCACGTTTAGCCAAAGGTGACTTTGACTGCCACATAGATAAACAACAACAAAACGAAGTGGGCAGTGTAGTAAGTGCATTTAATAACATGGTTGATGAGGTTGCTAATAACCATCAAAAATTAAATGTATTACGAATTCAAGCTGAGTCAGCAAGTAAAGCAAAGTCAGATTTTATGGCCAGTATGAGCCACGAATTAAGAACCCCATTAAATGCAATTTTAGGCTTAGCCCAGCTGTATGGATATGATGAGAGTGCTAATAAAGTACAAAAAGAAAACGCGAAAAGCATTTATCAAGCTGGAGAACATTTACTATTACTTATAGACGATGTACTTGATTTAACGGCTATTGAGTCGGGTAATATGCAGTTTAGTTTTTCTTATGTGCCTATTAAAAGCATATTAGAGGAGTCAGTAGAGCTCGTCACTGAGCTTGTTAAAGGGCAATCAATAACACTGCATACCCAAGCTTTCGAGTCCTTAGAAGGATTGAGTATTTACATTGATCAGCGCCGCTTTAAACAAGTGATGCTTAACTTGCTTTCAAATGCGATTAAATACAACAAACCAAATGGCAGCATTAATATAAATTGCCGGGTGTTAAGTAATAAACAATGCGAAATAGATGTAATAGATACCGGATG
Organism: Pseudoalteromonas sp. GutCa3; assembly: GCF_002836155.1. Taxonomy (NCBI): domain Bacteria; kingdom Pseudomonadati; phylum Pseudomonadota; class Gammaproteobacteria; order Alteromonadales; family Pseudoalteromonadaceae; genus Pseudoalteromonas; species Pseudoalteromonas sp. GutCa3. The sequence continues at coordinate 108,939 of NZ_PJBK01000101.1, forward strand.
TGGATTTGCTCCAGATGATATTTCTCGCTTATTTAAACCTTTTGACCGTTTAGGAGCTGAAACCAGTAAAGTAAACGGTACGGGTATTGGTTTAGTGATAACTAAGCAGCTGGTAGAGCGCATGCAGGGTTCTTTAAGCGCGCAAAGTGAGCAGCACAAAGGTTCTTGTTTTACACTAAACTTTAACAGCTTTGATCAAACTGATTTGCCAGCACAAGTGCAATCTCCTCAAATAACACTTCAAAGTTTAGATACAGTAACTCTTCCTACGCTTGAGGTTTTAGTAGCAGAGGATCAGGTTACAAATCAGCAAGTATTAAGGCAGCAATTAACCATGCTTGGAGTGTGTTCTACTTTTGTAAGTAATGGGGAACAAGCCTGGGAAACTCTGCAAAATAAACACTTCGATATTTTACTAACCGACATTCAAATGCCTTTACTCGATGGGTTAGGGTTAGCCAAAAAAATACGCGAAAACACTCATTTTGATAAACTTATTATAATTGCAATTACGGCCAACATTACCAAAAACAATATAGATAATTGTTATGATTGTGGAATGAACGGCTTTTTAACCAAGCCCATTGAGCTTGTTAAATTAAAGTCGTTATTGATGGAGCACTCTCAAACAGTGGTCAACACGCGATCAGAAAAATCTGATGGTGAAAATATAGCTTCAGATAGTTTTGATCAACTAGATATCACGTTATTAAAAGCAATGCTTGGTGATGATCCTACTGTGCACTGCATGGTGTTTAATGCGTTTTTACAAACGGCAGGGGAGCAAATTAAATTAGCTAATGCGTATGCTAAGAGTAAAAATTATGTTGATTTGGCTTTTCAGGCCCATGCATTAAAATCGTCTTCAAAGTCTGTGGGGGCTATTGAGTTGGCAAATATATGCCAGCAGATAGAAACACAGGCAGAAAACGAAACAGTTAAAAATGAATATATACAGCAGCTTGAAGTATGCTTTAACGATGTAGTAACGCAACTTAAAAGCTATTGTTTACGATATGAAAAACGCATATAAAAAATGGCTCATAAAGAGCCATTTTATGTTTAAAATATTTTAGTATTTAGCCGCTTCCCCTTTCTTAGGTAAAGCGTCCTGTATAAAGTCACGTAAATCGTTATTAGAGCTTTCTAAGTCAGCGTGGCGAAGGTACATCATATGCCCACTTCTGTAGCCTTTAAAGCTCAAACGGTCTTTCATTTTACCGCTTGGGTCTAATTGCCATAACGTATATTTAGCGTCAAAGTAATTGGTTGCACCATCAAAGTATCCTGATTGAATCATCACGTTTAAGTAAGGGTTTTGCGCCATTGCTAAACGTAGATTTTCGCCCGTATTATTACCGGTTCTATCCCATGGGTGAACATTACCAAATAAATTATATTTTACATCTGTTTTATAGTTTAGCTCTTCACGTAAGTAGTGATTAATTGCAGGAGTGAAAGAGTGTAACCAAGAGGTAAGTTCAGCCCAGTAGTCTGGGGATTCACCTGCGCCTCGTTTATCTATTCCTAAATAACGAGAATCTAAGCGACCCACCGTTTGACCACGTTCACGTAGTAGCTCTTTCCAGAAAAATTGAGTTGGAATATCCAAGTTATTTTGTTCAACAAACTTTTCTGATAAGCCTGCGTAGTGTGCCATTTTTGTAATAATTCGACGTTTTTCTTCAGCATTAATAAGGCCACCCTTAACAAGCGCTGGGATTAACTCGTTTACAGTAAACTCTTCAACTTCAGGTAATAACTCATCTAGATCTTTAGCTTGTAAATCGGCTTTAAGTGCTTTGTGATACCAAGCAGTCGCTGCAAAGTAAGGTAGGCGGTTAGCGGCTTTAATCGGGCCGTCGCGCTTAATACCAATATCAGTAGGTGATACGAGAACAACACCGTTTATGTACATCCATTGACTATTTTGAAGCTCATGAGCAAGACCCGATACACGTGTTGTACCGTAGCTTTCACCAATTAAAAATTTAGGCGATCGCCAGCGCTCAGCTCTATTTACAAAAGTATTTAACCACTCAGCAAGGTATTTAATATCGGCATTAACACCAAAAAATAGCTCTTTTTGTTTTGCTTTAGAAGGAAGTTCGCCTTTTTCGTTTTCAAGTACGCGAGAGTAGCCTGTATTTACAGGGTTTACGTAAACAATATCGGCAATATCAAGTACAGAATATGGGTTGTCTTTTACGCCATAAGGTTGAATTGGATAGCCTTCGTCATCAATTTTTAATACGCGAGGACCAGTATAAGCAAGGTGCATCCATACAGAAGCCGAGCCTGGCCCACCATTAAATGAAATAAGTAATGGGCGAGTTGTCCTGTCGTCAACTTTGTCGCGTGTGTAGTAGGTGTATTGCAATGTCGCAACCGCGTCGCCTTTATCATCCCATACAGGTTGTGTACCTGTGGCAACGGTGTAATTAAAGCGTTGATCGTTGATTTTAGCTTTATGTTGAGTAACAACTTTGCTGTCTACATCAATACGACGTTGGTTATCGGCAAGCGTGCTTGTACTGATTATTAATGCAATAACAGTTATCGGTAAACTGATAATACGACTAAGCTTCATTAGGTGTCCTTATTATTGTTGATACACCATTAAAGACATTTATGAGTTAAATAACAAAAGTATTGAGACTAGTGGCCGATAATACTAGTTAAGTAAGGTATTAATGCGCTTAGAGACGCGTGCTAACCACTTTTATAGTTATTTGGGATTTGGTTTCTTTATTTAGTTAATCACAGAATTCAGGTATATTGTGGGCCTACTTGTATTGATTTTATATACAAGCTATCACCAAAAAATCTAATGGATTACGCTTTCAAGTACATAAGTGCACTCTACACCGGATGTTTATGACTAATGCTATTGCAGTAATAGCGTTGTATTTGTCGGTTTGTTACAAAATTAATTAAAGGTAAAGAGAAGCTTTATGCAAAGAGTATTAGTGGTTGAAGACAGTAAAGTAGTGCAGCAGGTGCTTCGCCACTTAACTGCACAATACCTTGATGTAGCAATTGATTTTGCTTGGTCTTTAGCAGAATGCGCTACGTTCGTAGAAAAATACGACTATACGCTTGCGTTAGTTGATTTAACTTTGCCAGATGCTCCGCACGGTGAAGTTGCAAAATATACTTTATCTAAAAAAATTCCTACGGTTGTTTTAACCTCAAAAATAGATGAGTACAAGCGCCAACAAATGCTTGAATTGGGCGTAGTTGATTATGTTATTAAAGATAATCGCGATTCTTACCATTATGCCGTTAAGCTCGTTGCGCAATTACTCAGAAATCAAGGCTGTAAAGCACTAATAGCAGATGACTCATTACTAAGTCGCTCGTTAATGAAGCAAATGCTAGAAAAGCAATTGTTTGATGTAACAGATGCCCACGATGGACAACAAGCACTCGAAATATTAAAAGCTAACCCTGATATAAAGCTACTTATGACCGACTACGCTATGCCCTCTATGGATGGCTTTGAACTTGTCAAAGCGGTACGTAATTTTAGAGGCCGAGACGACTTAGCAATTATAGGCTTGTCGGGCGCGGGGAAGCATGGCCTATCAGCACGGTTTATTAAATACGGCGCCAATGACTTTTTAACAAAGCCATTTATGAATGAAGAGTTTCATTGTCGAGTACTTCAAACAATGGAGCAACTGTCGTTAATTTCAGATATTAAAGAAAGCGCACATAGGGATCACTTAACAGGGCTTCATAACCGACGCTACTTTTATCAATATGCAGAAAAGCTCCTTAAAAGTAAAAACCAGAAAAATACTTTGGCATTGCTTGATATCGATTTTTTCAAAAACATTAACGATACATTAGGCCATGAAGGCGGCGATCAGGCTTTAAAGCAGGTTGGTTCATTAATACGATCTACGTTTTCAAAGTTTACGGTTGCACGGGTTGGCGGAGAAGAGTTTGCCATAATATTACCTGAAATAGAGCTAGAACGTGGTCGTGAATACTTTGAAGCATTTAGGAAAAAGATGGCTAGTTACGATTTTTCTATTAGCGATAAATCAATTAAAATTACCACCAGTATAGGCTTGGCTGACTTTCAAGACACTAGTCTAACGCAGGCTATGCGTGTTGCTGACAAAGCATTATACGAAGCTAAAAACCAAGGCAGAAACTGCGTGGTATAACCCTTCTTAAACAAAGCTAGATACGTGATAAATATATAGAGATATAGTACGCACCAATGTAGCTGACTTGTTAAATTAACGCACCTAATTGGTGCGTTTTTTTTGATCTTGAGTTTGTGTTTTTTACTAAGTGGCTGTTTTTAATTGATATAAAATAGTGGCACAAAGGTTGGATTGTTTAACCCAATAGGATAACAATAAAGAGTCCGAGGGGGCCGCTATGAAAATGATTAGTGCAATCATAAAACCATTTAAATTAGACGACGTGCGTGAAGCACTCGCTGATTTAGGAATTGAGGGGATGACAGTAGTTGATGTTAAAGGTTTTGGACGTCAACGAGGTCATACTGAGTTATATCGTGGTGCAGAATACCAAGTAGATTTTATTCCTAAGATCAAACTTGAAATTGCAACTCGTACTGAAAATTGTCAACGCGTTGTTGAAGCAATCACTAAAATTGCATCAACAGGTAAAATTGGTGACGGTAAAATTTTCGTGTACGACTTGGATCAAATTGTTCGTATCCGTACTGGCGAACTTGACGAAGAAGCAATTTAAGGGGGTCTCATGGAAAATACAATAATAGAACTAAAGTTTTCACTCGATACCTTCTATTTTTTAATATCAGGTATATTAGTAATGTGGATGGCAGCAGGTTTTGCCATGTTAGAGGCGGGCTTAGTTCGCTCTAAAAACACAGCTGAAATTTTAACTAAAAATGTCGCGCTATATTCAATTGCATGTACGATGTTTTTATTAGTTGGCTACAACATTATGTATGTAGACAATGCCGAAGGTGGTTTTATTCCTTCAATAGGCGCTTTAATTGGTACACAAGCTGCCGATGCTGACCATTCTTTAGAATCTGACTTTTTCTTCCAAGTAGTATTTGTTGCAACCGCTATGTCGATTGTATCGGGTGCTGTTGCTGAGCGTATGAAACTGTGGGCTTTCCTAGGTTTTGCTGTAGTACTAACTGGTTTTATTTACCCTATTGAAGGTTACTGGACATGGGGTGGTGGTTTCTTATCTGAAATGGGCTTTGTTGATTTTGCAGGTTCTGCAATTGTGCATGGCGCAGGTGCAGCAGCTGCACTAGCTGGTGTATTAATCCTAGGTGCTCGTAAAGGTAAATATGGTAAGAACGGTGAAATATACCCAATTCCAGGTTCAAACTTACCACTTGCTACACTAGGTACATTTATTTTATGGATGGGTTGGTTTGGCTTTAACGGTGGTTCTCAATTACTACTTTCGGATAAAGAAAACGCAACTGCAGTAGGCCAAATATTACTTAACACCAATGCAGCAGCTGCAATGGGTGCTATTGCAGCACTGTTTGTATGTAAAGTACTTTGGGGTAAATCAGATTTAACAATGGTCTTAAATGGTGCATTAGCTGGCTTAGTTGTTATAACAGCAGACCCTCTATCTCCATCACCATTAATGGCATGTCTACTTGGTCTACTTGGTGGTGCACTTGTTATATTTAGTATCATAGCACTTGATAAAGTTAAGATTGACGATCCAGTGGGTGCTATCTCTGTTCATGGTACGTGTGGCGCATTAGGTATTATGTTAGTACCGCTAACCAATGGTGACGCAAGCTTTGTTAATCAGTTAACGGGTCTAGTATGTATTCTTGCCTTTGTATTTGTAGCATCATTTATTGTTTGGACTGTGCTTAACAAAACAATGGGTATACGAGTAACCGAAGAAGAAGAACTAAACGGTATGGATCAACACGATTGTGGTATTGAAGCCTACCCAGAGTTTGTTTCTGTTCGAAATAGCTAATAGTTTATTTAAATAATAGTGTGTTTACACAAAGCCCTACTTCGGTAGGGCTTTTTTTGTTTCAGGGGGGGTTAACTTTTCGGATGTTAGGATATATCCAATATGCTAAGCTCACACTCGTGAATAACCCTTGGAATAAATTACACTTAAATGGCCGACAATAAAAAAACACCTACCAGTAAACCTGCAGTTAAACGTGCAAGTAAATCGTCAAGCAAGACAAAAAAAAGCACCTCAAAGGGCAGTAAAAAAACAGTGGAAACCACTGTTAAACGCTCTTTTATGAGAAAAACATGGTCAGTGTTTTGGAAACTAAGCTTGGCTGTTTTTATTGCAATGGCAATGTATTTCATTTATTTAGATTCAAAAACAACGCGTATATTTGAAGGTAATAAATGGCAACTTCCAGCGCAAGTGTATGCTCGTTCTATGGAGTTTTATCCGGGGCAATTTTTATCAAGTCAGGAAGTAGTGTTTGAGCTAGAGCGTTTAAATTATTCATCGGTTAATAGATTAAGCCGCACAGGACAGTTTGTTAAAACAGCAGATAGCATCAAGATTTATCGTCGTGATTTTGAATTTTATGATGGCCTTGAAGAATCACATATTATTGAACTTCGCTTTGCAGGGCAAAAAGTTGCGACCATTAAAGATAAGTTTGGTAGGCGTTTAAATTCAGCTCGTCTAGAGCCTGTGCAAATAGCGCGTATTGGTAATGACTCTAAACAAGATAGAGAATTTGTACCACTAGATAAGTTTCCAGCAATGCTAAAAGATACGCTATTGGTGGTTGAAGACCGTGATTTTTACGAACATCATGGTGTATCAGTGTTTTCTATTTTACGCGCGCTTTATTCTAATATTAAAGCGGGGCGCACCGTTCAAGGTGGTAGTACGCTTACTCAGCAGTTAGCTAAAAATATTTACCTAACACGTGAGCGTTCTTTAGTACGAAAAATAAATGAGGCCTTTATTGCCCTTATTTTAGATTATCGTTATTCAAAAGATCAGATATTAGAAGCTTACTTAAATGAAGTATACCTAGGGCAGTCATACAACCAAGGTGTGCACGGTATGGGGCTTGCTGCTGACTTTTACTTTTCAAAGCCGGTAGATGAGCTTGAGTACGATCAAATTGCTTTGCTGGTGGCAATGGTTAAAGGTCCATCTTATTACAATCCACGTCGCTATAAAGAGCGCACAATGGAGCGCCGAGACTTAGTGCTTCGCCTTATGGTTGAAAACAAGCTACTTAGCACAAAAGAGTACCGTGCATCGCTTAATCGCCCAATTGATATTGCGCCAATGAAAGCGAGTTTACAAAAATCATATCCAGGCTATTTAGAGTTAGTAAACAGAGAACTAAATGAATTATTGCCAGATCAGCAAACACTTGATGCAGGCGTAAGAGTATTTACTTATTTTGACTTACAAAAGCAAACAGCAATGGAAGAGTCTATTGAAAAGAGCTTACCGTACCTGGAAAATCGTCCTAGAACCGAAAAACTAGAAGCAGCCATGATCTCTGTTAATGTAGAAAAGGGCGGTGTATCTGCACTTGTTGCAGGGCGCGATGTTCGTTATTCAGGGTTTAACCGTGTTTTAGATACAAAGCGTAATATTGGCTCGCTGGTAAAACCGGCTGTGTATTTAAGCGCATTGCAATTACCACATTATAATTTAGCTACTTTGCTTGATGACTCGCCAGTACAGGTTACAAATGAGCAGGGAAAAGTGTGGCAACCAGAAAATTTTGATCATAAATACCGTGGAGCAATCCCTCTTTATAAAGCATTTAGTAACAGTATTAATATTCCAGCGGTTAATTTAGGCCTCGATGTAGGTGTTGATAAAGTCGCGAAAACACTAAAAGGATTAGGCGCTAAAGGGGCGATAAACGAATACCCATCGTTGCTTTTAGGGGCTGTTGAAATGTCGAGTTTTGAAGTTGCTCAGCTTTATACGACAATTGCTGCAGATGGCGAATATAAAAAGCTCACTGCAATTTCGGCATTAACTGACTCGGTTGGTAAAGTACTTTATAAGCATAAAGTAAATGCAGAGCCTCGTTTTGATAAATCTGCAATGTATATGACTAAATACGCGATGAAACGCGTAACGAAAGACGGCACTGCTAAACGCTTAAATTTACACTTCCCATCAATCCAACTTGCAGGCAAAACTGGCACTAGTAACGATTTACGTGATAGTTGGTTTGCAGGCTTTGATCAAAATACAGTGACTGTTGCGTGGCTTGGTCGAGACGACAACAAAAGCACGGGGTTAACAGGCAGCGTAGGCGCATTAGAAGCGTATATTCGTTACTTAAAGCCACTTAACCCACAAGCAATAGCTGATACGCGTCCGCCATCAATACGCTGGGCATTTGTAAATGAGCAAACGGGTAAGCAGGCACCACCAGGATGTGGCAAGGTGATTCAGCTACCGCTTAGAGCGAGTGAGTTTGAGCCAAGACCACAATGTATTCGTTAATCTAAGATTACTTTAAACAACAAAGCCGCTTATTTAGCGGCTTTGTTGTAAGTTGTAGTTAACGCTTAAGATTTAAAAAACTGCATTGATTTGGTTAAATCATTAGATAAGCGACTTAGCTGTTGTGCATCTTGCAGCGTTGATTGAGCTGATGTTAGCGTTTGATCTGCTAAATTACTCACCTCTTGCGAATCATTCAATGCTTGTGTTGTCGCATTTGACTGCTGTTTAACACGCTCTGCAATAACTTCACCTTGATGTTTAATGTCGCCCATACTTTGCTCTGCGCTTTGCAATACTTCATTGGTTTGATTGGCTGCTTTTACCGATTGCTCCATTTTTTCAACACTTGAACGCATTTTTTGCTGAGTGTCGTCAGATGCTTGTTGTAAGGAGCTAATAATTTGGTGAATTTCTTGTGTTTGTGTTTGTGTACGCTGAGCAAGAGTTCTTACTTCATCAGCTACAACGGCAAAGCCTCGACCATGCTCGCCAGCTCGTGCAGCTTCAATAGCGGCATTGAGTGCAAGCAAGTTTGTTTGATCGGCTATCTCACTAATACCTTTACTTACTTTGCTAATTTCTTGGCTATCTTGTGCTAGCTTATCGAGCGCTTGTTGGCTCTCTGCAAATTCAATTTGTAGATCTTGCATATATTTAGCAAGCTCCATTGTATTGTCAGAACCTTGCTTTACATGCGCAGCAGCATCTTGCGCAGTAAGCGTTGCTTGATGCGCTGACTCTTCAACAGCAAGTGCGTTTTGAGCCATTTCGCTGAGTGCATTATAAATGGCATTTACTCGAATTTGCTGTTTTGAAACATCATTGCTTGTTTGGCTACTCGCATGTGATAGCGATTTAGTTGCGCCGCATAGCTCTTCTGTACTTGCTTTAACATCAAATAATAAATGTGAAAATGCATTAAGTAATGCATTGTAGCGCGATGCAATAATTCCCATTTCATCATTAGTACTCGAATCGATAGTGGCATTTAAGTCGCCATTCGCGGCTCTGTTAGCGGCATCAGCAAAGCGATTAATAGTATCAACAACTGCAAAATAAAAACCAATCATTAAATAAAATGCAAATAACAAACTAATCAATGAAGCGGCTAAAACAAGATTTCGAGTCCACTGTTGAGTTTGCAGTTTTGCTTCAATAAGGCTCTCAAGCGTTGGAATACTCTTACTAACAAGTTGATTAATACTGCTGTGAACATTGTTTGTTAGTTTAGTAAATTCTGATTGAGTTAACAAAATATCGTCTGGCTCAAGTAGTTTTTCATCTATCGCTTTTTTAAATGCGCCAACAGCACTGTGTAAATTATCTAACGAGGGCATGAGCGCTTTATTTACTGATTTATCTGCATTGGTGGCTACATTGAGTATTTTATCGAGTTGTTTTTCGTATAAAGGCAGTGACTTACTAAAATTTGAAAGTGCTATAAACGTATCTGGCGTAAAACGATTACTTGCCAAAACAGTGTTTGCGCTTTGCGCTGTCGAGTTTATTTGCATTATAAGTGCAGGAATTGGCGTGACTAAAGAGCGGTTTACATAAGCACTAGCTAACTGACTATCTAATGCTAAGTTAGACTGAATAGAAACAAGTTCAAGTACATCATTTGCTTGATCGTCTTTTATATCAAAACCGAGTGAGCGAGCTATTTTTATATTTTGATTTGCTTCCCCCTGCATTTGATTTGAGAGTATTGACCTGTAGCCTTTTAAACCTTGTTGCTGCATTTTTGAAACAGCGATACTTTCACTTAATAATGAGACTAAAAAAAACAAACTAAGTGCGAGAGGAACGAGTAAAATTCCAAACATTAAGCTGATTTTAGTTTTGTATTTTAAATTTGCCATTAGCTGGATAGCGGGAAAAGAAAATTGGCGTAATCCTGACATAAGGCTCTCTTGTATTTTTGTAATTAGGGTAAAGGTGAATAGACCTTGTTATGCTTAATTATCATTCATTTATAGTACTTTACAAATAAAAAAAGCCCTTTCGGGCTTTTTTCAATCTTTAGTCTTAATTACACACTGTAAAAACAAGCGCTTATAAAATATAAAAAGTAATTTTAACTTAAAGTTTAGCAAACGAGCGTTCTGCTGCCGCTATTGTTTCTTTTACTTCTTGCTCAGTATGCGCAGCACATACAAAACCAGCTTCAAATGCTGATGGAGCAAGGTACACACCTTCTTCAAGCATAAGGTGGAAAAAACGTTTGAAGCGCTCTAGGTCGCATTCAGTAGCTTGTTTGTATGTCGTTACTTTTTCAGCATCAGTAAAAAAGAATCCATACATGCCGCCAGCATAATTAGTTGTTAATGCAATGCCTGCTTTTTTAGCGCCCGCTTCAAAGCCTTCACAAATTGCTTTAGACGTTGCTTCTAACTTATCGTGTAGACCTGGCTCACATAATAGCTCAAGTGATTTTAAACCTGCAGCCATCGCAATAGGGTTACCAGAAAGAGTACCCGCTTGGTAAACAGGGCCCACAGGCGCAATGTAATCCATTATTTCGGTTTTACCACCAAACGCGCCAACGGGCATGCCGCCGCCAATGACTTTACCTAAACACGTAAGGTCTGGTTTAATGTTGTAATACGCTTGTGCACCGCCAAGTGCAACACGAAAACCCGTCATTACTTCATCAAAAATAAGTACTGACTTATATTCGTCACACACATCACGCAAACCTTCTAAAAAGCCTTGCACTGGTGGAATGCAGTTCATGTTACCAGCTACTGGCTCTACAATAATACAGGCAATTTCGTCAGCGTATTTTGCAAAAATAGCTTTTACTTCATTTAGGTTATTAAACGATACAGTAAGTGTATGCTTAGCAAAGTCCTCAGGAATACCAGGAGAATTAGGTACGCCCATTGTTAGTGCACCAGAGCCTGCCTTAACTAATAACGAGTCAGCATGGCCGTGGTAACAACCTTCAAATTTCAATATTTTATCGCGGCCGGTAAAGCCACGTGCTAAACGAATTGCACTCATCGTTGCTTCAGTGCCTGAGCTAACCATGCGTACTTTTTCGATTGATGGAACCAGCTCTTTTACTTTTTCAGCCATTAATATTTCGGCTTCAGTTGGCGCACCATAGCTAAGGCCATTTTCGACTGCTTCGTGCACGGCTTGTTTAATTGCAGGGTGGTTATGGCCCATGATCATAGGCCCCCAAGAGCCAACATAATCAATGTAACGATTACCGTCGGCATCAAATGTAAACGCGCCTTCTGCTTTTGTAATAAATAGCGGCGTACCGCCTACACCATTAAAAGCACGAACTGGCGAGTTTACGCCACCTGGAATAGAGGCTTGAGCGCGTTCAAATAAGTCTTGGCTAATTGTCATGAAAAATCCTATAAATTGTCACTTAAAGAGGGTTTAGCTGTCGCGTTTGCGGCTAAACCAAGGTACGTCCACTTCATACTTATCGACTTTATTTTCTACGCCGAGTGTTAAAGCAAACAGTGCCATACGAATTAATACGCCATTTTGTACCTGGCGGAATATTGCTAAATTATCGTTACTGTTTAAGTCGTTATCAAGCTCGTTGGCTTCTAAGCGACTATCACGTGGTAACGGATGCATTAACACAGAGTTAGGTTTGCAATGAGCGCTGTAAATAGATTGGCTAATTCTAAAACCGCCACGGTATTTATTTGCTTCTTCTTGTGAAGGAAAACGCTCTTCTTGAATACGTGTTTGGTAAACAATATCGGCTGCTAAATTACCTTCCATCTTGTTTACTAGCTCAATTTTGTGTCCTGCATTTTCTACGGCATCTAAAATGCTCGTTGGCATTTGTAGGCCATCAGGCGCGACCATCGAAAACTTTACGTTTTTATAATGGCACAATAGCTTTGATAGAGAATGCACTGTGCGACCATATTTTAAATCACCCACAAGCGCTATATGCATGCCATCAATATTTTGATCAAAACGGTGTAATTCACGCTCAATGGTTAATAAGTCAAGTAATGCTTGAGTCGGGTGCTCATTTGGACCGTCGCCGCCATTAATAACCGGCACAGTACAGCCATCAGCAAATTCACTTACTGAGCCTGCGTCAGGGTGACGCATAGCAACAGCATCGGCGTAAGCTGAAATAACGCGCGCGGTATCGTAAAGTGATTCACCTTTTGCAAGCGCTGAGCTTTGCATACCTGTAGTTTCACGTACACCACCGCCTAGTAAGTTAAAGGCTGTACCAAAGCTAACTCGCGTGCGAGTACTTGGTTCAAAAAACAAATTAGCTAAAATAGCGCCTTTAAGCACCGTTGTTTGCTTTTGTTTTTTAGCATAAGGCTCCATTTTTTTAGCTACTGCAAAAATACGTTCAATGCAGTCTCTGTCTAGCTGATTTACAGACAGTATATGTTCGCCTTGGAAACTTAACATGGGGTAATTCCTAATCAATCAAATGGGCGCGATAATCCATAAATGGAGCACGCAATCGCGCGTGTTATAGCAAGTATTGTAAATTGCAGCGCAGTTTAACATGCGCTACAAAGCTTGTACCAACCGGCATAAATATTTGAGCAATTTAACGCACTAAATTTCACTATAACGTCGTTAAAAATTTTTAATTTAGAACAACTAGATACAAAAGTTTTTGCCTAGTTCTAGCGTAATTTTCTTAGCGTTAAATAGACCCCATATATAAGCCGATTGGTATTATAAATTAGGTTTTATTACCGCAAGTGCCACTATGATGAGCAGCGCAATAACAGGGAGCTCATTAAAAATACGGTAAAAGCGGTCTGTTTTAGTGTTTCGGTCATGTTTAAAGTCACTTAATAACTTAAAACAGTAGCCGTGGTATAGGTATAAAATAATTACCAGTACAAGTTTGTAATGTAGCCACATACTGTATTTAAACCAATCACGACCATATTCAACAATGGTTAACACACCAAATACAGCCGTTAAAACAGCAAATGGGGTTACGAAATAAAGTAGCCTGCGCTCCATAACTTTAAGCATAGAGTTACATGATCTTTCTTCGCTCATTGCGTGATATACAAATAATCGAGGCAAGTAAAAAATACCGGCAAACCACGCAATCATAAAAAATATGTGGAGTGTTTTATAAATCAATAATGCGCTCATAATAGTCCTTATTGCTTAAAGTAAGCTGTTACGAATGGTTAAAATATGATGAATTTGATCCCAGCGTAATAGCCCCATAATTTGTTGATTATCTAAAAGGTTATAAACGTAAAGCGCGCCACTTCTTTTATCTTTTAGTATATCGAATGCATCGGCTAGAGTGGCTTGGCTGCTGATGCCCTGCAAGCTAATGTAATTTATATTTATTGCTTCATCAGACATTAGCGTTAAATCGTATTCAGCGAGGCGATAGCCATTTTCTTCGTCAAAAACAATCAAGGGTGTTTGGCTATCCATGGCATCAAGCGTATTTTTTATTTGCTCTTTATCGTCTGAGTAAAGCAATTTAAAGTCTTCATCCATATCATCCATTATTCCCACTTTTTGTAATGCTTCGGTAGCGGGAGATACATGGTACGGCAATCCCTGAAAATCTAATTGCTGCAAAAATATGGAGCGATTTCCAAAAAATTGTAATGCAGTTACATATGCAGTGGTTATAACTATCATCGCAGGAACGATTATTTCAGGTGATGATGTAAGCTCCATTACTGTTGTTAATGCAGCAAGTGGTGCATGCAGTGTAGCCGCTAATAATCCAGCCATACCTAAAACCCCATACGTACCCGCAATATCAGTACCCGGGCTAATATATTGAGCAAAAAAGGCCATTAATGTACCAATTAATACGCCAAGTCCAATTACCGGACCAATTAAACCGCCCGGAATACCCAAACCAATAGCAAACAATGTGGCAAGTAGTTTAGCTATTAAAATGGTAGTAAGCAGCTTTACGTTATCAGGCGATTCAACCGCGATAGTAATCGCACTCATACCAGAACCCATAGCATGAGGCACCGCGTAAGCTATCAAGCTGGCAATACAGCCTGCGATTAGTAAACGAGGAAACATACTTAAAGGTTTAAATGTTTTAATAATTAGCATTAAGTTTTGATTAAAGCTAAATGCTATAGCGCCCAGCGCCATACCGCATAATATTAAATAAGGGTAATGCCAACCACTTAATGGCGCTATTGTAATGAGTGCAAGTTCAGAGCCTTCACCAAAAACAAACTGCGTAGCGAGTGCACCAGTAACAGCAGCAAGCATGATTGGCACAAATATGTGTACTTTGTATTCTCGAAGTACCACTTCCATTACAAAAATAACGGCTGCAAGTGGGGTATTAAACGAAGCGGCTATACCTGCTGCAACGCCGCAACCACTTAAAGTACGCATGGCGTTATGCGGTAAATGTAGTTTATCCGCTAAAATACTCGCACCTGTTGCGCCCATATGTACGGAAGGCCCTTCTCGGCCAACCGAAAAACCGCTAATGAGTGCAAGTGCGCCACCAACAAATTGATTAACCGTATTGTATAAAGGCATTTGCCCGTAATGGCGTTTAATACGATGAATAACAAAAGGAATGCCTAAACGGTAATGTTTAAAGCCAGTAAATGCAGCAAAGCACGCAATTAAAAATGCGGCTATTAATGGCATTAAAACGCGTTCAAGAGTGGGTAGGGTAGTAAAGTCGTCAGGTGTTTCCAAAAATAAGCTTTGAAAAAACAAAATAGTTAAGCGAAATAAAATAATAAAAAATGCAGCAATTAATCCGGCAACTACGCCTAATAAGCATAATTGTACAGATGTTTTAGGTTTTGCCAGTCGACGCCTGAGTTGCTCAAGCCACATGCATTATTTCCTCGCCGCATTTTTCAGCAGCATTTTAGCAAAAGAGTTTAGTTAAGTCCTTGTGATTTTGAATTTTTCGTAACTTATATTAACAATTTGCAGTAAAGATTAAGACCTATTTTTTATAACTAAAATTTTTAATGAATTTATAGTTTACAAGGGTCGCTTTTAGTTTGCTTAAGTATTATTTTAGTGAGCTAATGTTTAGCCACTTTACTCTAATTTATAGGTATAACTTAGAGTAAAGAGTTGTTTTACTATACTTGATTAAAACACTCGGGTATTAGATAATCACGCCATTGCGATATTGAGGGTTTTAAAATGTCTGAAGAATTACCAATTAAGTTCAGCGATGCAGCTGCTGTTCGCGTTAAACAGTTAATCGACGAAGAAGAAAATCCAGATTTAAAACTGCGTGTTTATGTAACAGGTGGTGGTTGTTCTGGTTTTCAATATGGTTTTACTTTTGATGAAAAAGCGAATCCTGGCGATTTAGAAATTGTAAAAAATGGTGTAACACTCGTTATCGATCCAATGAGCATTCAATATTTGGTTGACGGTGAAGTTGATTACACTGAAGGATTAGAAGGCGCACGCTTTTTTGTATCTAATCCTAATGCAACAACAACCTGTGGTTGTGGTGCAAGCTTTAGCGTTTAACAGCCAAACGCTAAATAGAATGAAGCCGCTTTTGCGGCTTTTTTAATGCCTACAAATCGGTTGGGGCGTATTCGGTTATTTGCATTATCAATACAAAAAACCCAAGTACAAAAGCAGAAAACGCTAAAATGTATATGAAGCCTTTTTTGCCTTGTTTAATTGGTACGCCGTTGTGGCGCAAAAAAAAGTACCAACCCAAGCACAACACAATCGGTAATAAAAAAAGAAGTCTGAACATTATTCGGCCTTTTTGGTGCTAATTATTGCTTAATCATAAACATGTGACGATAAATTGGAACAAAATTGTTATAAAAATTCATTTAAATATTTTATAACTAGAAATTAATTTATTAATACTTTTTGAGTACTTAGGTCAATATTCAGCGTTTATAAATATTCACTCGTGTTCATATTTGTACCGAGTATGTAATTAGTTATTTAACCAAAGTGTTAATAGTATATAATGTATCCAAGAATGAGACGGGCAAAATTTCATTCTCAATAAAAACAAATCTTTACCACATTATTAGCGTAGTTTTTTAGCTATATTGGTGGAGTGAGTAGCAACACATGCTTTGTTAAGCAATAGCTTGCTATTGAAAATATGGTATGACTGCTTACTTGCCTACAGCTATTGATAGAGACTACTGCTTTAATAGGTACGTCAAATCATCTAGTAGGAGATGTAAAATGATGGGCAAAACAGTTTCTTCTGAAGAAAATGCAAAGCTAACAAAGTGGCTTAAAAGTAAGCGCCACGAAAAGGGTCATACAATGCGAAGCCTAGCACAAGTGCTGGGAACGCCTCATTCGTTTATCGGCAAGATTGAAAATCAAGAACGCCGTTTAGATGTGATTGAGTTTGTTCGTTATTGTACAGCTCTAGAAGTTGATCCACATGAAGCACTTAGCTTGCTAAAAGTAGATTAACTCAAACATTGCTTAGTACACTTTAAGGGGCACTTGATAGTGCTAAGCAATATGTTAATGCAGGGATGCATTAAATATTTTTATGATAATTTTTCTCAAGCTCATATAATTTATGCCTAATCAGGTATAAAAATATCAGCGAAGGTATAACCATCAAGGCTGTTAAAACAAAGAACAGCGACCAATTTCCCATTAACCAATCATCAATTACTACACCACTGTAGCTCGAAAGTAACGTTCGTCCTAAATTCCCTAATGACGCCAGTAATGCATAGTGTGTTGCACTAAATGCTCTATCGCATAACATCGATATAAAGGCCACCATAGCGACCAGCGACCATGCTTGCGTAAACCCATCAATAACAATAGCAAAGGCATACAGTCTTAAATCAGGGCCAACTAAAGCAATCCACGAAAAGGCTAAGTTTGAGGCCGCCATCGCAATGCCACTAACAAATAAACCCTTAACAATGCCATATTTTTGATTAAATAAACTGCCAACAAAGGTAAATATGATTGTAAGTACGGCAGTACCTACCTTTGAAAATGTAGCTATATCGCTATTGCTAAAACCAATTTCTTTATAAAAAACAATCGACATTCGCCCTAAAAACGCTTCGCCTATTTTAAATAAGAAAATAAACGCAAGTAATGCCAGTGCCGTTTTAACGCCATTTTTAGTAAAAAAAGCTCTAAAGGGATCAATAACGGTTACCGCGAGCCACGCAACAGTTTTCGTAAGAGGGGTTTGTTTTGTAGAGGACAGTTTTTCAAGGTACACACGTTCAAGCTCGGCATGTACCGCTTCTCTATTTGATTCAGGCTCTTTTGCAAACAATGCTCCACTCATTAGCAGCAGCATTACAGCAGCTAAAAAGTAATAAATTTGTGGCCAGTCGAGCGAGGGGATATCAGCCATATAAAATGGAATTGCACCTAAAAGCGCATAACCTGTCCACCAACCAGATGTTGCCATAGCGGCTGCCGCTGTTGCTTTGTGAGATTCGTTTGCTTTAAGTGTGTCTATTCTGAATGCATCAATAGCAATGTCTTGCGTTGCAGAAGCAATGGCAATTAACAAACAAATTGCAGCAACAATTGCTAAATTAGCTTTTAAATCAAGCCCAGCTAATAATAAGGTGCCAATAAAAATAAAGCTCTGGCAAAATAGTATCCAACTACGACGTTGGCCTAGCCATTTATATAAAATAGGGAGTTTTGTACGGTCAATGAGCGGCGACCATAAAAAATTTATACTGTAAGCGCCAAATACAATGCCGAATAGGCCAATCATGCTGCGGCTTAGCCCTTCATCCTTTAGCCAAGCCGACATAACAGAGCCAATTAATACCCACGGAAAACCGCTACTCATACCAAATATAAAAATATGGATTAAGCGTTTGTCTTTAAAGTAAGAAAAATATTCGCTAATAGAGAGAGATTTGCTCATAGGGCCTTCATTGGCTTTGATGCAGAGCAGCTAAGCTGCTCTTAAATAAATTACAGTGGAACTTGTTCAAGCATTTTAATATTTAAGATGATCACCGGTTTTTTAGGAACAAAATCGTAACCAATCTTTTCATTAAACCCTGTTTCAACAGCCATGATCTTATCAAGGGTATCGTAGCCATCCATTACATTACCAAATACTGCAAAACCCCAATCTTTCCCTGGATTTAAGTGATCATTATTATCCATGTTAAAAAAGAATTGGCGTGTTCCCGAGTGAGGTTCACGGTCTTGATACGCCATAGCAATGCTGTACATATCATTTTTTAAACCATTGCCACTTTCATTAAAAATAGGATCGTTTTCGTGTAAGCCGTCGTAATCTTTATCGTAACCACCACCTTGAATAACAAAGTCGCGGTCGTTTTCTACATCGCGCTCAATACGATGAAAAACACTGCCTTGATAGCTCTTATCTGACACGTAAGTTAAAAAGTTATTGACCGTAATGGGTGCTTTTGAACGGTCCAGTTCAACAACAATACTGCCCATCGTTGTTACGATTTCGACGCGTGGAAAAATATTGTCTTTTTGAACAAAGCGGCCTTCTTGGGCTGCCAAGCTACTTACACTAAAAAATAGGCCTAAGCAGATTAAAAAAAGTCGTTTCATAGTTAACCTTCTAAAAATTCTATTAATTCAGGGTCAGATACAATGCGGGTAATAATTTGCTCAGTCAACTTATTGAGCTGACCTTCTATTTTTACTCGCTCGTGACTAAACGGACCTTCTAAATTAGCACTGCCTCTATACACTTTACTAAAATTACTTGAGGCGCGAATAACGCGCACGCCAAGCTCTATATGGGCTTCGCTGGTATGGCTCACTAGTTTTTCGGTTACCACCGCTTGCAGTGCATGAATATCTACTTCAAAGCGAACAGTTGCCAAGTTAGAAATGCTGGCACCATTGCGGCTAAGGGCGCTGTCTAAAACACTTTTAACAGATTCAGTAAGACCTTGGCTTGCAAAGGTTTTAGTTTTGTCTGATTCAATAAGTTTAAGTGTTGATGAGTCGCCACGTAAATCAATTACACTGGTGCTTAAGCTACTATTTATAGTGCTTATTTGACCACTTTTATAAACAGGATTGAGTATTACTTGGCTAGGCTGATTCGCACAGCCACCAAGTATTAGTAATACACAACACCCAATTATAATGTTTGTTAATTTCATTTATAGCATTCCACTATTTTTAGTTGCACTTAGAACGACAAATTTTTTGTTTGAGCCTAACAACTTACAGTTTCCGAACATACGGTTTAATTTATCGTGATAATCTAAATGACGATTACCAATAATACGCAGCTCGCCGCCTTCTTTTAAAGTATCTTTTGCTTGTTTAAACATTTGCCAAGCAATGTGATCGGTAACAGCTTGAGCTTGGTGAAATGGAGGATTACAAAGCACCATATCCACACTGTCTCTTTCAAAGCCTGTTAAACAATCGTTTTCGATGAACTCACAGTTATCAAACTTATCGCCTAGGTTAATTTCTACATTTAACCGGGCTGACTCTACTGCCATGTAAGACTCATCAACAAAGGTAATTGATGCATTAGGGCAACGAGCAAGCGTCATTAATCCAACAACGCCGTTACCACAGCCTAAATCAATAATGCTTTTAACTTTAGGTGTTTCTGGTAAGTAGTTAAAAAAGAAGCGCGCACCAATATCTAACGAATCACGCGAAAACACATTTGCATGATTTGTTATATTAAACTCAGTACCTTCAAGCTCCCATGTTATAGGGAAGTCTGCTGCTTTATATCCGCCTTTAGCTGTGCTTAATATAAGGCGAGACTTTTTAACTGCTAGGCTTGTTGTTGTTTCACCAATAAATTGCTCAAATGATTTTATTGTTGAATTATGAATTTCTTTTGTTTTACCTGCGGCAATTACTGGTGTACCAGGTGCAAGTACTTCACTAAGTTCACTTAATTGGAACTGTAAAAAACCTACATTACGAGGGATTTTAATAAGTACTAAATCTACATCCTCTGGTAATGCCGACAAACTATCTACTTGCGTAAACTCTGCTGTAGGCAGCTTGTTTTCTTGTAAGTTATAAGCCGCAGCTTGGTGGCTAATATAAGAATCATTAACTGAACAAACCGTTAACTTATTAAAATAACAAGCAAGTGCACCAAAGCTATCGTTTAAAATAAGCAATGAGCGACAATCTGGGTGATGTTCGTTAACATAATTGATAAGGTACTCATCTGCCGAATCCCACGCTTGTAAGCTGCGGTTTTTTTGATCCAATGGAAAGCGTTCAAGAGTAAAGGTTTTATCGCCTAGCTGGGCTTGCGTCGTCATAATGGTTCGTTGATCAGTAATCTAATGTAGGTAAATTCTAACATGCAACGGCAAAACGCCAACCCCCAACAGTTACCAAATGGCTTTTCTTATCAAAGTAGGGCACTTAGTGCACAAAAAAGCCTCGATCTATTTTATTATTTGCAAAAAAACCTACGTTGGCAGCAACCCGATGTAACCGTTTATGGCAAAACGGGGCCTATTCCACGACTGCAATGTTTCATGAGTGATTTAAATATTGAATACGGCTATTCAAGTAGTCAGCAAATAGTAGAACCATGGGATGAATTGTTACTTAATATGCGAAAGCGTTTAGAAGCACATTTAAACCAGCCTCTAAACTCATTGCTCGTTAATTATTACCGAGATGGTAATGATACGATGGGATGGCACAGTGATGATGAAATAGAGCTTGGTGATAAACCAACAATTGTGTGTCTCTCTCTAGGAGCTGATCGGGTTTTAAAGTTAAAGCACAAGGCGAGCAATAAAGTAACCGACTTAAAATTACAAAGTGGCAGCTGTTTAATAATGAATGGACATAGCCAACGAGATTATCAACATGCAATACCTAAGCAAACCACGCTTGCGCATCCGCGAATAAGTTTAACTTACCGATTTATAAAGCACATTAAGCAAAAGCAATTTAGTTAGCCAATCGCTGCGTTAAATTGTTATAGTAAGTGTATAAATTAGCTAATTAAAACGGTCTTTTTATGTCAATGCAGCAACAGATCCAAGAAAAAATAAGCAACGCCATTGCGTGTAAACATTTAAACGTGATTAACGAAAGCCATATGCACAGTGCTGGCACTGAATCACACTTTAAAGTAGTAGTGGTTAGCGAAGGTTTTGCGGGTAAGCGTTTATTACAACGTCATCGCGAAATTAATGAAATTTTAAAAGATGAGTTAGCAAATCATATTCATGCACTCGCTATTCATACATATACACCCGATGAGTATGCAGAGCAGGGCGGCGAAGCGCCTGATTCACCTAATTGTATGGGTGGCTCTAAAATTAGCTAAGTAATGTTTTAGAGTATTTGATGAGTGTTTAACTGATCAGATCAGTGTTTTTAGTATTAGCCTTTAAACTAGCGCTAATTTTTATTGTAAAAGATATAGGATGATCAATGGTCATTAAGCCTAAAATTCGTGGATTTATCTGCACAAACGCACACCCAGCTGGTTGTGCAGAGCATGTTCAAGAACAAATTAACTATGTAAAACAACAAGGCGCATTAAAAAGTGCACCAAAAAATGTATTAGTTATTGGCGCATCAACAGGCTACGGCTTGGCATCGCGCATTACTGCTGCGTTTGGTGGTGGTGCTAAAACATTAGGTATTTTCTTTGAAAAAGAAGGTACAGATCGTAAAACAGGTTCTGCTGGTTGGTACAATACCGCTGCTTTTCAAGAAGCTGTAGACGAAGCTGGTCTTTGGTCTAAAAATATTAATGGCGATGCGTTTTCTAACGAAATCAAGCAAAAAGCAATCGACACCATTAAAGCAGATTTGGGTAAAGTAGATTGTATTATTTACAGCCTAGCGTCTCCTCGTCGTACTGATCCAAATACAGGCGAAGTGTTCTCATCTACACTTAAGCCAATAGGTCATGCAGTAACCACTAAAAACTTAAATACATCAAAGCGTGAAATTGATGAAATTACTGTTGAAGCTGCAAATCAAGACGATATCGACAACACTATTAAAGTAATGGGTGGTGAAGATTGGGAAATGTGGATTGACGCATTAAAAGAAGCGGATGTATTAGCCGATAACTTTAAAACTACAGCGTATACCTATATTGGTAAAGAGCTAACATGGCCAATATACGGACACGCTACTATTGGTAAAGCTAAAGAAGATTTAGACCGTGCAACGGCTGCTATTAAAGAATCGACAAAAGATTTAAATGGTGAGGCGTATGTTTCATCACTTAATGCAGTAGTGACACAAGCAAGTTCTGCTATTCCTATTATGCCGTTATATATTTCTGCTTTATTTAAAGTTATGAAAGCAGATGGCACGTATGAAGGCACCATTGAGCAAATTCACGCATTATTTAGTGAAAACCTATATGGTGAATCGCCTCGCTTTGACGACGGTGGGCATTTATTCCAAAACTATAAAGAGCTAGAAGATGATGTGCAAGCACGCGTTCAAGCTGTATGGGATAGTGTTGATACAAGCAGCATTGATGAGCTAACAGACTATGTTGGTTACCATAATGAGTTTTTACGCTTATTTGGTTTTGGTATAGACGGTGTTGACTACGATCAAGACATAGATTCAGTTAAGCCAATTGCTAATATGATTGACTAACAGAATTTAGTTATAAAAAGCCGCAATAGCGGCTTTTTTTGTATTATGCGATTTGTTTAATTTGCGATGAAATCAGGAACGATAATTGCTTAGGCTACCACTTTGGTCTACCTTGATTTTTATTTAAATCACTTAACAAAACTAAATAAGTGTTTCTGTCGTATAATTTTCATAAATACACTCGCATAGTCATCTAAAATGATGTTAAAATCTCGACAATATGTGATGAGTTTTACTACGTTGCTTGTTTGATATTTCTAGCAAGCTGCTCTTTTGTACCTTGATATAACTTGGAATAACTCAAATGGCGACGTGGTTGATACGATTTTTCAGTTTCTTTCCTTTAATGTAATGCAAGTGCGTATGATCAATATAAAAAAAGGTCTGGATTTACCCTTAGAGGGCGCGCCACAGCAAGTTATACATGACGGTTCTGCTGTCAAACGTGTAGCTGTGCTTGGCGAAGAGTTTATCGGTATGCGTCCAACCATGCATGTTCGTGTGGATGACCAAGTCAAAAAAGGCCAGGTACTTTTTGAAGATAAAAAGAACCCAGGCGTCCTATTTACTGCTCCAGCTTCTGGCACAGTAAAAGAAATAAATCGTGGTGCTAAACGTGTGCTGCAATCTGTTGTTATTGAAGTAGCAGGCAGTGAGCAAATCACCTTTGACTCTTTCAAAGCAGACGAGCTTGCGAGCTTAGAGCGTGAAAAAGCCAAAGAAGTACTTATCCAGTCTGGTCAATGGACAGCACTACGTGCTCGCCCATTCAGTAAAGTAGCGGCTGTGGATGCAAATCCTAGTTCTATTTTCGTGACCGCAACTGACACAAACCCATTAGCTGCAGATCCTGCAGTAATAATTGCAGAAAATGCGCAAGCATTTGAAGCGGGTCTTGCTGTTATTTCGCGTTTGACCGATGGCAAAGTATTTGTGTGTAAAAAAGCAGGTAGCCAAGTTCCTAGCTCATCTATAGCTCAAGTAGAAGTACATGAGTTTGGTGGTGTGCATCCGGCTGGCCTCGTTGGCACTCATATCCATCATCTTGATGCAGTTTCTGTTAGCAAACAAGTTTGGCATATTGGTTACCAAGACGTTATTGCGTATGGTCACTTATTCCTTACTGGTGAAATTTACACAAATCGTGTTATCTCGCTTGCAGGTCCTCGCGTTAAAAATCCACGTTTAGTGAAAACACAATTAGGTGCTTCATTGGATGATTTAGTGGCTGGTGAACTAGAAGACGGAGATAACCGCGTTATTTCTGGTTCTGTTCTATCAGGTTCTATTTCAAACGGTGTTCATGCATTCTTAGGTCGTTACCACGTTCAAGTATCTGTTTTACTTGAAGGTCGCGAAAAAGAATTGTTTGGCTGGATTGCACCAGGTAGTGATAAATTCTCTGTAACGCGTACATTCCTTTCTCACCTTGCGCCGAGTCGTTTATTTAAAATGACAACGTCAACAGGTGGTTCAAAACGTGCCATGGTACCAATTGGTAGCTACGAGCGCGTAATGCCGCTAGATATTTTGCCTACTCTATTGTTACGTGACTTAATTGCACGCGATTTAGACAGTGCAATTTCATTGGGCGCGCTTGAACTTGATGAAGAAGATTTAGCGTTATGTACCTTCGTTTGTCCAGGCAAATACGAGTATGGTTCTATCCTACGCGATTGCTTAACTACGATCGAGAAGGAAGGCTAGAGAGATGGGTTTAAAAAAATATCTAGAAGATATCGAGCCGAATTTTGAAGCCGGTGGTAAATATGAGAAGTTTTATGCACTGTATGAAGCAGCTGCAACTATTTTTTATACACCAGGCTACGTAAATAAAGGCGCGACACACGTACGCGATAATATCGACCTAAAACGCATGATGATTTTAGTGTGGATGGCGACGTTCCCAGCTATGTTTTTTGGTATGTTCAATATCGGTCATCAGGCCGCAGGTGCTTTAGCACAAGGTTTTGAACTAGCAAACACGTGGCAAGTTGGTTTGTTCCAGTTATTCGGTGGTGAATTAACCGCTGATGCAGGCTGGGGCGCTAAGATGTTCTATGGAGCATGTTTCTTCCTACCTATCTACGCGGTAACATTTGCAGTAGGTGGCTTTTGGGAAGTAATATTTGCTTCTGTGCGTAAGCATGAAATTAACGAAGGTTTCTTCGTTACTTCAGTATTATTCGCACTTATTTTGCCTGCAACGATTCCTTTATGGCAAGTTGCGTTAGGTATTACGTTTGGTGTAGTAATCGCTAAAGAAATCTTTGGTGGTACTGGCCGTAACTTCTTAAACCCTGCTTTAGCCGGTCGTGCGTTCTTATTTTTCGCATACCCAGCTCAAATCTCGGGTGACACAGTATGGACAGCAGTAGATTCTTTCTCTGGTGCAACTATGCTAGGCCAAGCTTTCATCGGGCAACTAGACTTTGCAAACATGGAATTATGGTGGAATGCGTTTTACGGTTTCATTCAAGGTTCTGTAGGTGAAACATCTACACTTGCATTGTTAGTAGGTGGTTTGTTCTTAATTTACGTTCGTATCGCTTCTTGGCGCATCGTACTAGGTGTATTCCTAGGTATGGTAGCAACTGCATTTTTACTAAATGCTGTTGGCTCAGAAACTAACCCTGTATTTGCAATGCCTTGGTATTGGCATTTAGTACTAGGTGGCTTTGCGTTTGGTATGTTCTTTATGGCTACTGACCCTGTATCAGCTGCATTTACTGACAAAGGTAAATTGGCATATGGTCTATTAATTGGCTTTATGGTGGTTATGATACGTGTTGTGAATCCTGCTTTCCCAGAAGGTATGATGCTAGCAATCTTATTTGCTAACTTATTCGCTCCACTGTTCGATCACTTTGTAGTGCAGGCTAATATTAAGCGGAGGTTGGCACGTAATGTCTAGTAATAACGAATCAATCGGTAAAACGTTATCAGTTGTTGTAGCACTATGTTTAGTGTGTGCAATCATTGTATCGTTTGCTTCTGTACAGCTTCGTCCTTTACAGCAAGCTAATAAAAACAAAGATATTCAAAGCAATATCTTGGCTGCTGCGGGTATCGATAAAGTTGAAAATGTTTTAGAAACATTTGATGCAAAAATCGAAGCGCGCGTTGTAAACATGACTACAGGTGAGTTTGTAGATACAGACCCAACAATTTTTGATTTTGAAAAAAGCAAATATGATGCAGCGCTAAGTGTTTCTCTTCAAGAGAAAGGCGTTAAAGATATTGCTGGTATTCAACGTGTGACTAAAGAGTCGCCGGTGTATATCTCTAAAAAAGAAGATGGCTCAGTTGATGCAATTATTCTTCCTATCCAAGGCTACGGCTTATGGGGCTTAATGTACGGTTTTATCTCGCTTGAAAGCGACGCTGAAACAGTTAAGAGCATTATCTTTTACAAGCATAATGAAACCCCAGGTCTAGGTGGCGAAATCCAAAATCCACAGTGGACTGCTACATGGGAAGGTAAAGAACTTCCAATTCAAATTGTTAAAGGTACTGCGGGCAATGATGAGCATAAGATCGATGGTCTTTCAGGTGCTACATTAACGTCTAACGGTGTTGATCATGCAGTTGACTTTTGGACTGGCGAAAATGGCTTTGGCCCTTTCCTTGCGAAAGTACGTAAAGGAGCATTGAAATAATGGCTGATACTAAAGAAATGAAGGCGGTCCTATTTGGTCCGGTTTTAGCTAACAACCCAATCGCACTACAAGTACTTGGTATTTGTTCTGCGCTAGCGGTAACGTCTAGCTTAAAAAATGCGTTAATCATGTCAATCGCATTGACATTAGTAACTGCATTTTCGAGCTTCTTTATCTCGCTTATTCGTAACCAGATCCCATCATCTGTTCGTATCATCGTACAAATGACAATTATTGCATCGTTGGTAATCGTTGTTGACCAAGTATTACAGGCATTCTCTTACGCTACGGCAAAAGAGCTTTCTGTATTCGTTGGTCTAATTATTACTAACTGTATTGTAATGGGTCGTGCTGAAGCATATGCGATGAAGTCGCCACCAATTATGTCTTTCCTTGACGGTATTGGTAATGGCTTAGGTTACTCTGTAGTACTACTTACTGTTGGTTTCATTCGTGAGCTATTCGGTAAGGGTTCACTATTCGGTGTTGATATTATCCCATTAGTACAAGATGGCGGTTGGTATCAGCCTATGGGTCTATTGATCTTACCACCGAGTGCATTCTTCATCATTGGTTTATTCATATGGGTACTTCGTACTTATAAGAAAGACCAAGTAGAAGCTAAAGCGTAAGGGGCAAATAGTGGAACATTATATTAGTTTATTTGTAAAAGCCGTTTTTATTGAGAACTTAGCGTTGTCATTCTTCTTAGGCATGTGTACTTTTTTAGCAGTATCTAAAAAAGTAACTACATCAATTGGCCTAGGTATAGCGGTTATAGTTGTATTGGGTATTTCTGTACCTGTTAACAACTTGGTTTACCATGCGGTACTTGCACCAGGTTCACTTACTTGGTTAGGTTATCCAGATGCGGATCTTAGCTTTTTACGTTTCTTAACTTTCATTGGTGTTATTGCAGCACTTGTGCAAATTCTTGAAATGGCATTGGATAAGTTTTTCCCTGCACTATACAACGCATTAGGTATCTTCTTGCCACTTATCACAGTTAACTGTGCAATATTTGGTGCGGTATCTTTCATGGTTGAGCGTAACTATGACTTCGGCGAGTCTGTTGTCTATGGTATAGGCGCTGGTGTTGGTTGGGCGCTTGCAATTACATTACTTGCAGGTATCCGTGAGAAACTGAAATATTCAGACGTACCAGATGGCTTACGTGGTTTAGGTATTACCTTCATCACTGTTGGTTTAATGGGACTTGGCTTTATGTCATTCTCTGGTATTTCACTGTAAAGGGTAGCGAGGATAAATCATGGATTATCAGATTTTCTTAGGCGTTGGTGTTTTTATCGCTATCGTTGTACTACTAGTTTTAGTGATCATTGGTGCTAAATCTCAGTTAGTTGCAAGCGGTGACATCATCATCGGTATTAATGGCGATAAAGACAAAGCCATTACTACATCAGCAGGTAATAAGCTTTTAAGTGCATTATCTGAGTCAGGTATATTTGTATCATCTGCTTGTGGTGGCGGTGGCTCTTGTGGTCAATGTCGTGTACACATTAAAGAAGGTGGTGGTGATATTCTGCCAACTGAGCTTGATCACATTTCTAAAGGTGAAGCCCGTGAAGGCTGTCGTTTAGCGTGTCAGGTAAATGTTAAAAACGACATGGAAATTGAACTTGAAGAGTCAATTTTCGGTGTTAAGAAGTGGGACTGTGAAGTTATCTCTAACGATAACAAAGCAACCTTCATTAAAGAACTTAAACTGCAAATCCCTGGTGATGAGTCAGTGCCTTTCCGTGCGGGTGGTTACATCCAAATCGAAGCGCCACCTCACCATGTTAAATATGCAGATTTCGATGTTCCTGAAGAATATCGTGGCGATTGGAACCATTTTGGTTTCTTCGATCTGGAGTCAAAAGTAGACGAAGAAACAATTCGTGCATACTCAATGGCTAACTACCCAGAAGAAGAAGGCATCATTATGCTTAACGTGCGTATTGCTGCTCCGCCTCCAAGAAACCTAAGCTTGCCATGTGGTAAAATGTCTTCGTACATTTGGTCACTTACAAAAGGCGACAAGGTAACTATTTCAGGTCCATTTGGTGAGTTCTTTGCTAAAGACACAGATGCAGAAATGATCTTTGTTGGCGGTGGTGCTGGTATGGCGCCAATGCGTTCACATATCTTTGACCAACTTAAACGTTTGAACTCTAAACGTAAGATGAGCTTTTGGTATGGTGCACGTTCTGAACGTGAAATGTTCTACGTAGAAGATTTTGACGGCTTAGCCGCTGAAAATCCTAATTTCGTATGGCATACAGCACTTTCAGATCCACAACCTGAAGATAACTGGGAAGGCTACACTGGCTTTATCCATAACGTGTTATTTGAGAACTATCTTAAAGATCACGAAGCGCCGGAAGATTGTGAGTACTACATGTGTGGTCCTCCAATGATGAACGCGGCAGTTATTACTATGCTTAAAGATTTAGGTGTTGAAGACGAAAATATCTTACTAGATGACTTCGGTGGCTAACACTAATACCAAAACAGTTTAGTTTTGGTTAAAATACCAGCCTCGTAGCACTTGTGTTACGAGGCTTTTTTTATTCTTTAATTTTATCAATCTATTAAGTAGAGCTGTTATGAATCGAGTAAGTACTTCACAAGGCATAATGGCCTTTTTACTAATCACACTGACCTTATTACTGTCTGGGTGTGGCGAAAAACCAGAGTCGAGGGAAACCTTTTTAGAAGGTAAGACTATGGGCACCACTTATCATATTAAATATTACGATGAGCAGGGCCAGCTATCAGCTTCACAATTACAGCTGCAAATAGACGCTGTTTTAAAAGATGTGAATCAGTCTATGTCTACTTACATAGAAGACTCTGAAATAAATACATTTAACATATTACCAGCAAATCAAGTTATGCCAATTAGCGAAGATTTTAGGGCTGTTATCAGCGAGTCTATTCGCTTAGGCGAATCAACTAAAACACTCGATGTCACTATGGGGCCTTTAATTGATTTATGGGGCTTTGGTCCTGATAAAAAACCAACCAATCGCCCAAGTGATGAAGAGCTTGCAAGTATGGTTGAAAAAATAGGTATTGATAAACTTATTTTAGATGAGCAAGGACTGTCTAAAACAGTTAATGGGTTAGAGCTTTCGTTTTCGGCAACGGCTAAAGGCTATGGTATTGATAAAGTAGCGCAGTTATTAGAAAGCCACAGTATTACCAATTACATGGTTGAGATTGGTGGAGAGCTGCGTATAGCAGGTGAAAAGCCAAATAATCAGGATTGGAAAATTGCGATTGAGCAACCAGATGCGCAACCTGGAGAGCGAAAGGTACACCGTGTTTTATCGCCAGGTACAAACGGTATTGCTACGTCAGGTGATTACCGTATTTTTTATAAAATGGATGGCGAGATCTATACTCATTTAATTGATCCCGTGACCGGCATGCCTATTAAGCACGACTTAGTGTCGGTAACTGTGCTTCATCCAAGCGCTATGACGGCAGATGGTTTAGCGACTGCACTTACTGTGATGGGTATGGAAAAAGCGCAAGCATACGCTCAGCAGCACGATTTACCGGTATACTTAATAGGTAAATCAAATGAGGGTTTAGTTACTTATTCAAGCCCTGCATTTAAACCTTATTTGTAGTATGGTGCTGGCTTGTTTATTTTCGCGTTATTTGGGTATATAATAGCAGTCGCTCAAAAATGTTTGAGTTTAATTAATTGCTGATCAATAGGGGCTAAGCAATGTCACTTTTTCTTCTTACTTTTGGCTTACTAATTTTGATAGTTTCGGCTATGGCCGTTGGTATGATCGTGCAAAAAAAATCTATGGCAAGCAGCTGTGGTGGTTTAGGTTCGGTTGGTATTGATAAAGCCTGTGATTGCGATGATCCATGTGATAAACGCAAAAACCGTTTAGCAAAAGAGCAAGCCTGGAAAGAAAACCAAATTATTTAAGCCCGCCTTAAATATTAAAAAGCGCTTTATAGCGCTTTTTTTGTGTCTGTAAAACTGCTTAACTCGATAGCTTCTAAAGTAATCCAATCTTAATGTATTAGACAAACGTCTATAGTTTAGTTTTTTTCACCTATTAGGTTTATTTTTCTCGTTTGTCAAATTGGAGCTAACACTCTAAAGTTTAACCATAGACACAGAGCAAGGCTCTCGTCATAAGCTTGAGGCAAGTTAGCCTCGCTTAAAAGAATCTTTATATTGTGTGTGAAGATGTTGTCAGTGTGAAAGACAACTCAAGTTCGGTGGATTCACTTCCATAAAGAACGAGTTTGAGTTGTTTTTATTCCCTTTCAATACCACGTAATGTAAACCAAGAATCTTTATATTGTGTGTGAAGATGTTGTCAGTGTGAAAGGCAACTCAAATTCGGTGGTGACTGCATTTGAGTTGTTTTTATTTCCCTACAATGCCACGCAGTGTAAACCAAGAATCTTTATATTGTGTGTGAAGATGTTGTCAGTGTGAAAGGCAACTCAAATTCGGTGGTGACTGCATTTGAGTTGTTTTTATTTCCCTACAATGCCACGTAATGTAAACCAAGAATCTTTATATTGTGTGTGAAGATGTTGTCAGTGTGAAAGGCAACTCAAATTCGGTGGTGACTGCATTTGAGTTGTTTTTATTTCCTTACAATGCCACGCAGTGTAAACAAAAAATCTTTATATTGTGTGTGAAGATGTTGTCAGTGTGAAAAGCGGCTCAATTTCGGTGGTGACTGAATTTGAGCTGTTTTTATTTGTGCCACACAATTATTATTCCTTCCAAAAAAAACTATAATTTTATTAAATATTCTGCTTTAAATTATTTTTAATTCAAGCTAACTCATTGTTTTTTATATTGTTATTTTTTATTAACAAAATAGCTTTGAAAGCTTAACCAAAATTAATTGATTTTTAGTTGAACAGAAAATTCTCTTTGTTATACTCACGTTCGAACTTTCAGTAAGTTTTGAAAGTTTGATTGATACGGATCAATTTTCGCTAGGTAAATATGTGCTAGCTGGATTTGATTGTATTTAGCACCTGGTTTTAGGGCTTACAACAGCAATGTTTTTTAAATTTTTCCATTGCAAACTGTATTCCTCTAATTTTGTTATAGTCATTTTAGTAGGTTAATGTTTTTGAACACACTTTCTTTGCATCATACAAATACGGATCTTGCCTCTGGCGAGCCGCAGACGTGTGAGCGCTTGAATAAAGCAGGCAAGGGCGTGTGTGTAGCTATAACTTTATTAGTGTTTAATACTGTAATGTTGCTAAGCGGTGCACTAGAGGATGCCTTCAAGCTTGAAGCGCTATTAAGTGATGGGTTTATTGTAGAGCCGCTGTTACTTACTATTGTGCAATTTTTAGCTCATCCGATCATATCAAGTCAGTTACTTATTGGCCTTTGCTGGCTATTGTTCCATATTTTTCCAGCGCGTCGTGCTGGAATTATCCTCCGTAAAGCAGCCTTTGCTTTTAGCGAGGCTAAAGTTCTTCAGCCAGTGCAAGTTGCACACGGTTGTCGTGCTCCACCTAGCTTTACAGGTTGTCTGTAAGGCTGCATTTTGTTGCTGGTTTTAATTATTTGTTCTTGCTGTAAATAATTAAGGTTAGCTAAAACAAAGTAGCTCAGTGTTTTTTAAACACATTTCAGCCAACCACCACTCACCCAAGTTAACTTTTATTACGTTATATAAATGCGTTTAGAAAGCTGGGTTTGTTGCTAGGTCATTATTGGCATGAGCTTTAGGTTTTGAATAGCCCCCTTATTTTTTATAATTTAATTCTAGTTAACTTGGGTTTTACCGAAAAATCGTTGCTTTGTTTTTTATTTAAAGCAGCAAATTAGAACTTTTAGGTTTGTAGGATACTCCCTTGTTAATTCGTAACCTTTGTAATATTGCTTTAGCTAGTACAGTGCTGGCGTTGTCAGGCTGTAAAGGCGGGATACTCGATCCAAAAGGGCAGATAGGCATAGATGAGAAAAATTTAATCATCATCGCAACCGTGCTTATGTTGCTTGTAGTCGTTCCCGTTATTGTGATGACTTTGTATTTCGCATGGAAATATAGAGACACGCAAACTCATGAAATTTACGCTCCAAAATGGGCTCATTCAAATAAAATTGAAGCTGCAGTTTGGGCTGTCCCTATTGTTATTGTGATTATTTTAGGTGTTATTACCTGGGTGTCTACCCAAGAGCTAGACCCTTACAAACCAATTGAAGGTAAAGGTAAGCATCTTACTGTTGAAGTGGTTTCATTAAACTGGAAGTGGCTATTTATTTATCCTGAGCAAGGTATTGCTACGGTTAATGAATTAGTGTTTCCGGCTAATGTACCTGTTGAATATAAAATCACTTCAGAGAGCACAATGAATTCATTTTTTATTCCGCAATTGGGTAGTCAAATATACTCAATGGCCGGTATGGAAACCAAGCTTCACTTAATTGCTAATGAGCCAGGTACATTTAAAGGCTTTTCGGCAAATTACAGTGGTGCAGGCTTTACTGGTATGAAGTTTAATGCCATTGCTACACCTACTCAAGCTGGTTTTGATAAGTGGGTGAGTGATGTAAAAGCGAATTCAAGCGCTAATAATCTTACTCATGCAAATTATGTTGAACTTGCAAAAGCAAGCGAAAATAACCCAGTTGCTTATTACGGTAAAGTTGATGACGGCTTATTTCATACCATCGTTATGAAATACATGCAGGCACATGGCGATATGAACAAAAAGCAACATGCAATGGGCGAACATGGGCAAATGAGTAAGAAGCATCAAGCAATGGATGAACACTCAATGCCATCATCTCACAGCCAGGGCGAGGAATAATAATGTCGTTATTAGGTAAACTAACAATAGACGCAATTCCGTTTCATGAGCCAATTCTTGTGTTCACGATGTCGGTTATTGCTATAGCTGGGCTTATTATTGCCGGGCTTATTACAAAGTATAAAAAATGGGGCGTGCTTTGGCGCGACTGGATCACGTCTGTTGATCATAAACGCTTAGGCGTAATGTATATTCTTTTAGCACTAATAATGCTGTTCCGTGGTTTTTCTGATGCCATTATGATGCGTGCTCAGTTAGCGCTTGCTACCAGTGGTGCGCCCGGTTATTTACCACCTGAACACTACGACCAAATATTCACTGCCCACGGCGTAATTATGATCATATTTATGGCTATGCCATTTATGATTGGTTTAATGAACATTGTTTTACCACTGCAAATTGGTGCTCGCGATGTTGCATTCCCATTTTTAAATAACTTAAGCTTTTGGTTTACAGCCAGCGGTGCCATTTTAATTAATATGTCGCTAGTGTTTGGTGAGTTTGCTAAAACAGGTTGGGTGGCCTATCCACCGCTTTCGGAGTTGACCTTTAGCCCTGGGGTGGGGGTGGATTATTATATTTGGGCCTTGCAAATATCCGGGCTCGGTACACTTCTAACAGCAGTAAACTTTTTAGCAACCGTGTTTAAAATGCGTGCACCAGGTATGACCCTAATGAAAATGCCAATTTTCACATGGACATGTACGTGGGCAAACATCTTAATTGCAGCATCATTCCCAATTTTAACTGCTGTACTTGCAATGCTAACGCTTGACCGTTATCTCGATTTCCACTTCTTTACCAATGAATTGGGCGGTAACGCCATGATGTACATCAACCTGTTTTGGGCATGGGGTCATCCTGAGGTATACATATTAGTATTACCAGCGTTTGGTATTTTCTCTGAAATTATTTCGACCTTTGCCGGTAAACGTTTATTTGGTTACAAATCGATGGTTTACGCCAGCGGTGCAATCTCAATTTTAGGCTTTATTGTTTGGTTACATCACTTCTTTACGATGGGGTCGAGTGCTAACGTTAACGCGTTCTTTGGGGTAATGACCATGGTTATTGCTGTACCAACTGGGGTTAAGTTGTTTAACTGGTTATTTACCATTTACCGAGGTCGCTTACGTATTAGCGTACCGGTACTTTGGACACTTGGCTTTATGGTTACCTTTACCGTAGGCGGTATGACCGGTGTATTACTTGCTATTCCTGGTGCCGATTACGTACTGCATAACAGCTTATTCTTAATTGCACATTTTCATAACACCATTATTGGTGGTGCTGTATTTGGCTACCTTGCTGGTTTTGTATTTTGGTTCCCTAAAGCAATGGGCTTTAAACTTAACGAAAAATGGGGCAAAGCATCATTCTGGTGTTGGATTATCGGTTTCTTCGTTGCATTTATGCCGTTGTACGTACTTGGTTTCTTAGGTATGACACGTCGTTTAAACCACACTAACAACCCAGATTGGAACATTTGGTTATACATTGCCGCAGGCGGTGCTGTAATTATTATGTTTGGTATTGTTAGCCAAGTAATTCAATTATATGTGAGCTTTAGAGACCGTGAAGCGCTTGACGATACAACAGGCGATCCATGGAACGGCCACACACTTGAGTGGGCTACAAGTTCACCTCCGCAAATTTATAACTTTGCAACAATTCCACACATCGATGATATTGATGCATGGACCGACATGAAAGAAAAAGGCCAAGCATACCAAGATAAAGCAAACTATAGCCCTATTCATATGCCTAAAAACACATCAGCTGGCGTGTTAATGGCAGCAAGCTTAACAGTATTCTGTTTTGCAATGATTTGGCATATTTGGTGGTTAGCTGTTGTTGGGCTAGTAGGCGCAATTGCCATCTTTATCAAACGTTGTTACACCAGCGATGTTGATTACTATATTCAACCTGATGAAATTGCACGCACTGAAGCTGCGTATAATTCAAGTGGCATTAAGGAGCTAAAAGCGTGAGTACACTTTCTGCAAATTTAGAATCAGTATCGCACGATGACCATGCCCACGCGCATGATCATCACGATACATCGGGTGACACCATATTCGGTTTTTGGTTATACCTAATGACCGATTGCCTATTGTTTGCCTCGTTTTTTGCCACTTACGCTGTGTTATTTATGAACACAGCGGGTGGTGTATCGGGTAAAGATATTTTTGAACTCGACTTTGTAGCAGTAGAAACTGCTGCACTACTTATTAGTAGTATTACCTTTGGCTTTGCCATGATTGCCGCTCAAGGGCAAAAAAAGGCACTAACACTGACGTGGTTATTTGTTACGTTTTGTTTAGGTGCTGTGTTTATTGGTATGGAAGTATACGAATTTCATCACCTAATTGTGCATGGTAATGGCCCACAACAAAGTGCCTTTTTAACATCGTTTTTCTCATTAGTCGGCTTACATGGATTACATGTAACGGCTGGACTAATTTGGATGACCATAATGATGATTGAAGTTGCTAAACGTGGTCTAGGCAAAGCTACCGTAACGCGTTTAAGCTGCTTAAGCCTATTTTGGCACTTCTTAGACATTGTTTGGATTTGTGTATTTACCGTTGTTTATTTGATGGGAGCAATGTAATGAGCCACAGCGAAACGCATGCGTTAAAACAAACGCAAAGTGATCATCATGATGAATCTCATGGCAGTGTTAAAACTTACTTAATTGGCTTTGTGCTATCGGTAATTTTAACTGCTATACCGTTTTATATGGTTATGGAAGGTGACTTCTCAAAAGCAACAACGCTTTGGAGCATTGTTACTTTTGCAATCGTACAAATTTGGGTGCATTTAAAGTACTTTTTACACCTTAATTTTACCACCGAAAATGGCCGTGCAAGTACTTTCTCATTCCTATTCAGTGCTCTGATCATCGTAATGGTTGTTGGGTTATCTGTTTGGATCATTTATGAATCTAACGCAATGATGATGTACTAGGAGTTGAAGATGTTTCGTCGTTATTTATCAGTGACAAAGCCGGGTATTATTATGGGCAATTTGATCAGCGTAGCGGGCGGGTTTTTACTTGCCTCGCGCGGTGATATAGATCCATGGTTAATGATTGCCACATTAATTGGCTTGTCGCTAGTGGTTGCATCGGGCTGTGCTATCAATAATGTAATTGATAGAGACATAGATGTAGCCATGGCACGTACTCGTACGCGGGTAACAGTAACTGGCGAAATGTCGGCCTTTGCTGCACTTAGCCACGGTATTTTATTGGGCGTTATTGGCTTTGGTTTACTTATCGCCTATACCACTCAAGCCGCGGTATTTTTTGCAGCCTTTGGCTACGTAATTTATGTAGGGGTTTATAGCCTCTACATGAAACGTAACTCAGTATATGGCACTTTTGTAGGTAGTCTTTCTGGCGCTGTACCGCCAGTAGTAGGTTACTGCGCCGTAACAGGGCAGTTCGATATGGGCGCATTAATACTGCTAGTTATGTTTAGCTTGTGGCAAATGCCGCACTCTTATGCTATCGCTATTTTTCGCTTTAAAGATTACCAAGCTGCAGGTATTCCTGTATTACCCGTGGCGCAAGGTATTGATAAAGCAAAGCGCCATATCGTACTTTACATCGCTGTATACGCATTAGTTGTGATGTTACTGCCAATTACTGGCTACACAGGTGCTGCTTTTATGGCTGTTGCTTGTATTACCAGCTTTTGGTGGTTGCTAATGGCGCTACGTGGTTATCGTCGTAATATTGATATGAGCAGTTGGGCACGTAAAGTGTTCGCATTTTCAATTATTAATATTACAGCGTTAAGTATTGCTATGGCTGTTGATTATCATAGCGTTGCTCCACAGCTATTAACGCTTACCTAATTTAAAATTTTTTAACTATTCCAAAGTTAATCCAAAGGCTCGAAAGAGCCTTTTTTTATGCCTAAAATAGCTGTGCAATAGAGCGCTTATTGGCAAGTTCTAGGCTTTGTTTTATACGTGCTCTTACCTCTGGTGATTTATTTTGGCTTAGCTTAAAGTTTCCACTCCAATGAGTGGGAGTAAATTCTATAAAGCTTAATTGTTGATACATTGCTTGGCGACTGCTTTTGGGCACGTCAGTAACATCCCACATTGGCTTAAAGGGTTGCTCAAAATAGGTTGTTAATTGCCTCATTATTTTTTCTTTCTCAATGTCGCTCTTAATAATCACTACCTTTGCGGTTACTTGTACAGATGAGTAAAGCCAGCTCGGCAGTGTTTTATTATTGCTATACGAGGGAGATAGATAACAGTTATCGCCACTAAATAGTAATTTTACTGACTGTTTATTACATTGCGCTAGCGGGTTATGTTTTGCTACGTGAGCAATAAATACATTACGTGAGTGCTCATATAATACAGGGACTTGGCATATATTATTCAAGTCACTTTGCGAGCAGGGCATTAAAATACTCGCTAGAGGGAATTGCTCAACTAAAGCCTGCAAACGTTCAATATTATGTTCTTGAAAATGTATTGGTGGGTACATTAAAGCTTCTCCTTTAACTGTAATTTAATACTCTGCCAATGCTCGTCAATAATGCTAAATTTTGCAGTGCTTCTGTAACTTCCATCACTTAGCAATCTATCTTTATGGGCTATACCTTCAAATCGGGCGCCTAGTCGAGTAATTGCATTTCGAGATTTTTGATTTTGTTCGTGAGTATTAAATGTTATTCGCACTAAATTCAACGCGTCAAAAGCATAGCTAAGCAGTAAATATTTAGTGTGAGTATTAATATAAGTTTGCTGCCAGTGATGGCTTATAAATGTATGACCAATTTCAGCACTTAAGTTATGTGCATCTAATCTAAATAGTCGTGTAGTGCCTACAACCTCTTTGCTGGCTATGTCTATTATGGCAAATACAATTTGTTCTTTTTTATTAAATTGTGCACTTGTAGTAAACCATTTCTTTAACAGTTCGGGCGTTTTTGTATAGTTGCTTAATACCCATTCCCATATTCTTGGATGTTGCCCAGCTTTATATAAGCCGTTTAAATGCTCATAATTTAATGGCTCTAATATAACCTTATTTGTTTTATGTATCTGTTGAGTAAACATGTTGCCTCTAAGCTTTGCTATTTACGAGCAACAAATGTACGCTAATTTGGTTTGGTAAAAACAACCAGAATTGGCTTTTTAGCTATACCAGTTATAAAGGGATAACATGCAACCGCTTAATATTGAATTTAATAACTCAAACAAAGCTAAGTACTTACAAGTTGCAGATGCTCTGCGCTATTCAATTGTAAAAGGGAATATTGCACCTGGTACAAAACTCAGTTCTGCTCGAGTTATGGCGCAAACGTATCAGTTAAATCGCCATACAATAATGAACGCATTGCAGTTATTAGTAGCCGAAGGATGGCTAGAATCCCATGAACGCTCTGGGTATAGCGTCACTCAAACACTACCAATTCAAAGCAGTGCTAACTGTGAGCACACGCCAGTTTTAACACCAAAACCTTATAAATTTGCTACAGAGTTAGCCGTGCCTATTCCGGCAATGAATTTAAAAGACTACGTATATAATTTCGCAGGTGGACTTCCTGATTTAAATAGCTTTCCCTATAAAGAATTTAAACGCTCTATGAGCCATGTATTTAATCATTTAGATACCAGTAAACTTCATTATGGTGATATAGGTGGAGTGAGTGAGCTAAAAGCTCAGATAAGTGATTACTTACATAAAACTAGAAATTTAAAAGCATCAGACTTACTTGTATGTAATGGCTCACAAGAAGCTTTATTTTTAATTTCAAAGGCATTTATAAGTAAAGATGACTTCGTAGCCGTTGAAACTTTAGGTTACCCGCCAGCACGTAAAGCGTTTGCTGCTTGTGGCGCGCAATTAATAGATATAAAACAAGATGAATATGGTTTATGTGTTGATGATTTAAAAGCGCAACTTAAACGATATCCAATAAAAATGCTGTACTTAACCCCGCTACATCAATACCCAACTACCGTTACGCTTTCGCCTACAAGGCGCATGCAAATTTATCAATTATGTTATGAGTATGGCGTAATGATTGTAGAGGATGATTACGATCACGAGTTTCATTATCGCTGTCAGCCATTACAGCCTATGGCTGGGGACGATCCCGCTGGGATTATTATTTACTTATCTACATTTTCTAAAATCATGTTCTCAGGCGCTAGAATTGGCTACATTTGTGCAGCTCCTGAAGTATTAGTACAGTTAACCGCATGGAAGCAGTTAATGAATCATAAAAATGATGTGGTTATGCAGCTAGCCGTTGCGCACTTTATGCAAGAAGGTGGATTTGAGCGCCACTTAAAACGAATGACTAAACACTATAAACAACGTTATGAAGCAATGGACAACACGTTGGCGCTGCTGCAATCACAGGGTTTACCAATAGAGTATAAAAAGCCAGATGGCGGCATGGCAATGTGGGTTAACTTAAATAAAAATACGAGCAATATAAAACAAGCAATGCAAAGTAAAAGCGTATATTTACAAGCAGAATCTGAGTTTTACTTTGCTGATTCAGTGAGAAGTTTAATGCCTAAGCAATATAGTTATGTTCGCTTAGGCTTTGCAGGACAATCAGTTGAGGCAATGAAGCAAGGGCTCAAACTAATCACTGAATATAAGTAACTAGATACCATTAACTATTTCTTATAATTATCAGCATTGTAATAAAGTGGTTTAAGCGTGCCGCAATTAATAAACTTATAGGTAAGCTCATTTTCAGCTGGGACACGTTTTGAGGTACGAAGCTTTTGCATACACGCATTAACTAAATCGACAAAAATAA
Source organism: Pseudoalteromonas sp. GutCa3 (assembly GCF_002836155.1). NCBI lineage: Bacteria > Pseudomonadati > Pseudomonadota > Gammaproteobacteria > Alteromonadales > Pseudoalteromonadaceae > Pseudoalteromonas > Pseudoalteromonas sp. GutCa3. Next base: position 149,281 of record NZ_PJBK01000101.1, read on the forward strand.
GATGGTTATAGCTCGGCGCTTTTTGAATTTTATGAATATAAATACGCTCAGTACCGCTTAGTGTAATCATGTCGTAGTCTTGCCATTGCGATGATTCACTTAAATCTTTTAGTTCTCTGGCATACAGTTGCTTACTCAAGACCAGTTCTTTTTTTGAATAAATTAAACTGCCACCTTGTTGATAATCACCCTCGTAAATATCGGCAATAATCGTAATTTCTTCACCACGCATTAAATGCTGAATATTAAACGCTTGTGGCTTTACGGTGATTAACTCGGCATTTCTAACAAAGCCTAAAAATGGAACATCGGGGTTTCCTATTTTATAAACAACTTGCACATCATTGGGTAAATTATAGGTGGGTAAATTCATTGCAATAATAGACGAGCCTTGATTAACCAAAGCCATAGGGTGCTCAGCATTGTAAGCGGGGTCTACCGGTGGAAGTTCTGCTTTTTCTTCTTCAGCTGCGGCAAAGCCACTTAAAGTGATTAGTAATAAAGTAAGTAGTAAGCGCATTATAATCTCAATTAATTTATGAGCTTAAATTGTAGTATAAAGTTTATATTACTTATATTTTTAAACTAAATTTAGACCTATATTATTACTCAGATATGGAGTGCAACAATGTTCGTGCCTTTAAATGTAGGTTTGCGTCCTCTGGGTTTGACGTATTAGTCAGCCAAATTACATTGCCTTCTTTATTTACAAACAATGTAGTAGGTGTGCCTCGTATACCTAATTGCTGTGCTATTGCATCGGCTTTTACGGCTGTTTTAAAAGTATAACCTCTATCGCTAAGCGCTTTAGCGGGAGTAGCATCGTCATCTTCTTTAAAGCTCACGGCAATAACTTTTAAGCCCATATCATCAATTTTTTGAAGTGCTGGCTGCAGCTTTTTACAGTACGGACACCACGTTGCCCAAAAGTGTAAAACGTAAGGTTGACCTAATAAATCTTGAGTATTGAGTGCAGACCCATCAGCCATTTGTAAATTTAATGTAGGTAGCTTAGGGTATGTTTCTTGCGTACTTTCTTCTTGCGAATGGCTTGTAAAGCTTATAAAAATTAGTGCGATGGCAATAAATAGTTGCTTCATAATATGTTCGTTCTTATTTTACATATTAAATAAGAACGAGAATTTAACATTTTTATTTCAAACTAAAAGCGAGCGGCTTGCTCAACAACAATAGCATGGCGTTTAGCGAGGCGAAGATGGTCTTTATCATAGCCACCACCTATTACTGTAGCAACGGGTGTGTTGTGTTCAAGGCAGCGTTTTAGCACTAAATGGTCGCGCTTAACTATGCCATCCCAGCTTATATCTAATTTACCCAAGCCATCGCCTTGCCAAATATCAACGCCAGCATCGTAAAGTACCAAGCTTGGGTTTAGCTCTTTAAGTAAATAACTCAAGGTGTCGTCAACTACGGCAAGGTATTCGTCGTCTTTCATATTATCGGCTAAGCCAATATCTAAATCGCTAGCGGACTTTCTAAAGGGGAAGTTTTTTTCACAATGGATAGAACAAGTATAAGCGTATGCTTGATGCTCTAACATTGCGGCTGTGCCATCACCTTGGTGCACGTCTAAATCAAAAATAAGTACGTTAGTTACTTCACCCGATTCAATTAAAGTTTGCGTGGTAAAGGCTAAATCATTAACCATGCAGTAGCCTGAGCCAAAATCAGTATGCGCATGGTGTGTACCACCGGCTAAGTGGCACGCTATACCATGTTTAAGTGCTAAACGAGCTGTTTGCAAAGTACCTTGAGGAGCTGTAAAGGTACGTGCCATAAGCTCTTTTGACCAAGGTAGGCCAATGCGACGCATTGCTTTTTCATCTAAGCGGTTATTCCACAAATCGTGTATGTAATTTTCGCAGTGTATTAGCTCAAGTGGCTCTGGCGTGCCTAATATTGGCTCAACCAGGTTATCGCCAATCAAACCAAGCTCTGCAACATGCTGATATAAATGTGCAAACTTACTCATTGCAAAACGATGCTTTGGATCGAAATTAAACGAGTAGTTAGGGTGATACACCAAAGGTAAATGTGGATTTAAAGTCATGTTTGCACAAGTTAAAAAGTTTGCACTATGGTAATCAACTAATCCAAATGAGTCTATTCTTGCGTGTCGTGAATCAACATAGCGAGTTCGCGATGTAATAGTTCGTCATCAGCTAAGTTTAGCTCTATTAAACGCTTTAAATAAGTAATGCTGTCTATATCAATATGGTGGCATTTTAAACCAATATGATCCGCTTCTATATGGCACACCACAACCTCCATTTTTATTTCTATTTCGCTTTGAGGCAGCGAAAAACGCAGAACAGCTTGGCTATTTTGGTTGCCAATAAAAGCATCACATTTAGTGATTAATGCGCCATGCAAAGATACATCAAGTAATTTACATGGGTATTGGTGATCATTAAAAATCACTTGTGCATCGGTTGAAAATAAAACACGAGAAAACTGACGACGATTTTGCATAACCTAATTTAGCCTTACTGTTTTTATAATAAATTAAGCATAGCGGGTAATTCTCTACATGCTAGCAGGATATGCTCCTGTAATGCTGGTGGCATAAAAAAGCCCCGCATAAATGCAGGGCTTAGTATTACTGTAATAAATTAGCTACAGTAAATATTAACCAATTTTTTTGTACTTAATACGTTTAGGTTCAGTTGCTGCTGCACCTAGTGTCTTTTTAAGCCACTCTTCGTATTCAGTATAGTTACCATCAAAGAAGTTAATTTGACCTTCGTCGCGGTAATCTAAAATGTGCGTAGCAATACGGTCAAGGAACCAACGGTCATGCGAGATACACATTACACAACCAGGAAACTCTAAAATAGCGTTCTCTAGTGCACGTAGTGTTTCAACGTCCAAGTCATTGGTTGGCTCATCGAGTAGTAACACATTGCCGCCAGCTTTTAATAACTTAGCAAGGTGTAAACGGTTACGCTCACCACCTGATAGGTCTTTAACAAACTTTTGCTGATCGTTACCTTTAAAGTTAAAGCGACTTACATACGCACGGCTTTGGAACTCAAAGTTACCAATTTTTAGTACGTCTTGGCCGTCTGATATTTCTTGGAAAACAGTTTTGCTTTCGTCCATACCGTCGCGGAACTGATCAACAGTAGCAAGGTGTACGCTTTCGCCAACGGTAATGCTACCGCTGTCTTGCTTTTGCTCACCACTGATCATTTTAAACAGCGTTGATTTACCCGCGCCATTAGCACCAATAATGCCCACAATGGCACCTTTTGGCATACTAAAGCTTAAATCGTCAATTAAAACGCGATCGCCAAAACTCTTACGAAGATTTGTTACTTCAAGTACTTGGTCGCCTAAACGCGGGCCAGGTGGAATAAACATCTCGTTAGTTTCGTTACGTTTTTGGTAATCAGACTGCTGCATTTCAGTAAACTGAGCCATACGTGCTTTTGACTTAGCTTGACGACCTTTAGGATTTGAACGAACCCATTCAAGTTCTTGTGCAATTGATTTTTGACGTGCTTTTTCAGATTTTTGTTCTTGCTGTAAGCGCGCATCTTTTTGTTCAAGCCAAGAAGAGTAGTTACCTTCCCATGGAATACCTTCACCACGGTCAAGCTCCAATATCCAACCCGCTACATTATCAAGGAAGTAACGGTCATGCGTTACCGCCACAACAGTGCCTTCGTAATCGTGTAAGAAGCGCTCTAACCATGCAACCGACTCAGCATCCAAGTGGTTAGTTGGTTCATCGAGAATAAGCATGTCTGGTTTTTCAAGCAATAATCGACATATAGCAACACGACGACGCTCACCACCTGAAAGGTGCTCAATTTTAGCATCCCACTCTGGCAGGCGAAGTGCATCAGCTGCGCGTTCTAAAACGTTGTCGATGTTATGACCATCGTGCGCCTGAATAACAGCTTCAAGCTCGCCTTGTTCTTTTGCAAGTGCATCAAAGTCAGCGTCTTCCATGGCGTATTCGTTATACACTTCGTCAAGACGTTTAAGTGCGTGTTTAACTTCGCCAACAGCTTCTTCAACAATTTCACGAACTGTTTTACTTTCGTCTAAAACAGGCTCTTGCGGTAAATAACCAATTTTTGTACCAGGCTGAGGATGTGCATCACCTTCAAAATCTTGGTCAACACCGGCCATAATACGTAGTAACGTAGATTTACCAGAACCGTTTAAACCAAGCACACCAATTTTAGCGCCAGGGAAAAAGTGTAACGAAATATCTTTTAAGATAGTGCGCTTAGGTGGCACAACCTTAGATACTCGACTCATCGAGAATATAAATTTATCAGGTAAAACCATGGAGGAAAGCCTTCAAATAATAATAAAAATTTCAATGTTGTATTGTAGTTGTTGAGGGGTTAAACAGTCAACGAATGCTGTATAGAACAATACGCTTACCTAAGCGGTACTTTGTTTTGATTGCTCGTTTAAACACTACTATTACAGGATTTCTATTGTGTAAAATTCTGTAATCTATTGTTTTATATTGTTCAAATACATTCCATTTTTAACAAAAGTGGTACAGTATATTTACAAGCTGCAAAGTATAAGCAAATTATATAGGCAGGCCACACTTAGTTTGTTGTTAGACATCATATTATTAATATTACAAAGGTTTAAAGGAATGAACATGAAAATAGTTACAAAATTAGGGGCATTACTTTTAGGTTTATACTCATTTTCGAGCGAAGCAGACATACTCCACGTAAATGGTTATTACCAAGGAGTAGGGATAGGGTCTACGCAAATTGATGTATACGAGAGTGATAGCATACAGTTTACAACGCTTTACGGCCGGTTTGGGTATCAGTTTTCGCGATACTTTGCATTAGAAGGGCGTATAGGTTTTGGGTTAAATGATGAGTCAACTCCTCTAAACGGAATTGTTTACACTCAGAACCCACAGGACGGTTCGCTTAGCTCAGAATTCATTAAGAGCGAAATCGATTCAAGCCTTGATTTGCAAACAAGTATATTTGTAAAAGCTAATTATCCAATTTCATCTCGAGCTGATGTGTTTTTATTTGGTGGCTATGGTAGAAATAAATTAAGTTACAATGAAGGCGACTTAAAAAACCTGGCAGAATCAATAACTGGTACAGATACAAACTCTACGCTAATAACGGAGCAAAACTACGACGAAGGCGGCGTAACGTACGGAACTGGCGTTGACTTTAGGCTAACTCAACGCTGGCAATTAAGTGCAGAATATCAATATTTTGATGCAGACCAAGGCGATATTTACGCACTTAATTTATCTGTGATTTACCGTTTTTAACTGCATATGCGCTACTCGTTTTTAGTAGCGCTACTTCAAAATATTAAAACAGGTTATTTTATAATAAAGACGTTTTTCCTCATACATACCACCTCGGTAAATCCTAATTTAATAGAATGAATAAATTTCATTTAGACATCTATACATCTAGAGGTTGATATTTTTTACTTTCAGTTCATAATTAACCTTCGGTTTTTATGAGCAGGAGTAAAGTATGCCAATTACAGTAAAAGACGAGTTGCCGGCCATTGCACGTTTACGTCAAGAAAACGTATTTGTAATGCCAAAAACACGTGCAAAAACGCAAGAAATACGCCCAATGCGTTTGGCTATTTTAAACTTAATGCCTAATAAAGTAGAAACCGAAGTTCAGTTTATTCGCTTGCTTGCCAACTCGCCTTTGCAAGTGAACGTAGAGCTACTGCGCCTCGACACTCACCGCAGTAGTAGCAACTCAGAAGAGCACCTTGATACCTTTTATCGTTATTTTTCAGAAGTAAAAGACAACAATTACGATGCGCTAATAGTAACTGGTGCGCCACTCGCCCATTTAGAATACGACGATGTAGCGTATTGGGATGAGCTAAAGGTCATTATTGATTGGGCCGAGCAGCACGTTACCTCTACGTTATTTTCGTGTTGGGCAGCACATGCAGCGCTATATCATCGCTACAATTTAAAGCGCGATTTAAAAGACGAAAAACTGTGTGGCGTATTTACCCACCAATGTTATTTTGATCACGGTGCACTGACTCGCGGATTCGACGACACCTTTTTAGTACCGCACTCACGTTATGGCCACATTGATATAAATAAAATAAACGCCTGCGATGAGCTAGTAGTACTGGCAGGTTCTGAGCGAGTAGGGGCTTACTTACTTAAAAACAAATCGGGTAGCCAAGTGTTTATAACCGGTCACCCTGAGTACGACGCCGACTCGCTAAAAGCAGAATACGAGCGCGATTGTAAAAAAAGTCCTAATGCACCAAAACCCGAAAATTACTTCCCAGATGATGATGCAACCAAACAACCTTCAAAAACGTGGCAAAGCCATGCTTTTTTACTTTTTTCGAACTGGTTAAATTACTACGTGTACCAAACCACACCGTATGATATTAATTTAGTTAGCCAAGATGTGAGGACTAACAACTATGCCGAATAACGCGCCTACAAATAATAAACACGCCGAAATAAGTGCAGCATTAAAAGAACGCATTTTAATTTTAGATGGTGCTATGGGCACCATGATCCAAGATCATAAGCTAGAAGAAGAAGACTATCGCGGCGAGCGTTTTAAAGACTGGCATGTATTAATTAAAGGCAATAACGATTTATTAAGCCTAACCAAGCCCGACTTAATCACTGATATTCATAGTGGTTTTTTATCAGCGGGCGCCGATATTATCGAAACCAACACGTTTAACTCGACCACTATTTCGATGGAAGATTACGATATGGCGAGCCTAAGCCGCGAAATAAACGTAGAGTCAGCTAAATTAGCACGCGCAATTTGCGATGAATTTACGGCTAAAACGCCAGAAAAACCGCGCTATGTAGCCGGTGTTTTAGGGCCGACATCTAAAACGTGCTCAATTTCGCCAGACGTAAACGATCCGGGTTATCGAAATGTCACCTTTGATAAGTTGGTTACTGCGTATGTGGAGTCTACCCTTGCATTAATGGAAGGCGGCGCCGATTTAATATTAATCGAAACTATATTCGACACCCTTAATGCAAAAGCCGCCTCGTTTGGCGTAGAAGAAGCTTTTGAGCAAGCAGGGCGCACATTGCCAGTTATGATTTCGGGGACTATTACCGACGCCTCAGGGCGTACGCTTTCGGGGCAAACAACCGAAGCATTTTATAATTCTATTCGCCATATTAAGCCTATATCAATCGGCCTAAACTGTGCGCTTGGCCCTGATTTACTGCGTCAATACGTGGAAGAGCTATCACGCGTGTGCGAAACATTTACATCGGTACACCCTAATGCGGGCTTGCCTAATGAGTTTGGTGAATATGACTTAGAAGCGCCTGAAATGGCAACCGAGATTATTGACTGGGGTAAATCGGGCTTTATTAATATAGTAGGCGGGTGCTGCGGTACAACACCTGCACATATTCGCGCGTTTGCAAAAGGGCTTGAAGGCGTTAAGCCTCGCCAATTGCCAGAGCTTGAAGTACGCATGCGTTTATCGGGCCTTGAAGCCTGTAACTTAAATTAAGGAGCCAGCATGACACAGCAAATAGCAGTATTTACCAATGTTGGTGAGCGTACCAATGTAACTGGTTCGGCTATGTTTAAACGCCTAATCATGGAAGAAGATTTTGAAGCCGCGTTAACAGTTGCACGTGAACAAGTAGAAAACGGCGCACAGGTTATTGATATAAACATGGACGAAGCCATGTTGGACTCAAAAGCCGCTATGGTTAAGTTTTTAAACTTAATAGCCTCAGAGCCTGATATTTCACGCGTACCAATTATGGTCGACTCCTCAAAGTGGGAAGTAATAGAAGCCGGCTTAAAGTGTATTCAAGGCAAGGCAATTGTTAACTCAATATCGTTAAAAGAGGGCGAAGAGCCGTTTATTCGCCAAGCTAAAATAATAAAACGCTTTGGTGCAGCCGCTGTTGTAATGGCGTTTGATACCAACGGGCAAGCCGACACGGCAGACCGTAAGTTCGCAATATGTGCGCGCAGTTATAAAATATTGGTAGAAGACATTGGCTTTGCGCCAGAAGATATTATTTTCGACCCTAATATATTTGCCGTAGCCACCGGTATTGAAGAGCACGACAACTACGCTGTAGAATTTATTGAAGGCACACGCCGCATTAAGCAAAACTTACCGCACTGTAAAGTGTCGGGCGGTGTATCAAATGTATCGTTTTCGTTTAGGGGTAATAACCCCGTACGTGAAGCCATTCACTCGGTGTTTTTATATCATGCCATTCAAGCGGGTATGGACATGGGTATTGTAAATGCGGGGCAACTCGCCGTTTACGATGATATACCAGCAGAGCTTCGTAAAGCCGTTACCGACGTAATACTTAACACCGACCCAGGCGCAGGTGAGCGCTTAGTTGAGCTTGCACCTAAGTATTCGGGCATGGCACAAGCCGAGCGAGTAGAAGATTTAGAGTGGCGCACATGGCCCGTGGCAAAACGCCTTGAGCACGCGCTTGTTAAAGGTATTACTACCTTTATTGATGAAGATACCGAAGAATGCCGTGCTGCTGCCGATAAACCTATTCACGTAATTGAAGGGCCGTTAATGGACGGCATGAACGTAGTAGGCGACTTATTTGGCGCAGGTAAAATGTTTTTACCACAAGTTGTTAAATCGGCGCGCGTAATGAAGCGAGCTGTAGCCTACCTAGACCCATACATTGAGCTTGAAAAAGAAGAAGGCTCAACTAACGGTAAAATAGTGATGGCGACCGTAAAAGGCGACGTACACGACATAGGTAAAAATATTGTGGGTGTTGTACTGCAATGTAATAACTATGAAGTAATCGATTTAGGCGTAATGGTACCGGCTGATAAAATACTACAAACCGCCATCGACGAAAAAGCCGATATTATTGGGTTATCGGGCTTAATTACCCCATCGCTTGACGAAATGGTACACGTAGCAAAAGAAATGAAACGCCGTGGTTTTGAACTGCCGCTACTAATTGGTGGTGCTACTACTTCTAAAGCGCATACCGCAGTAAAAATTGAGCCGCAATATGACAAAGGCGTTGTGTATGTAAATAACGCAAGCCGTGCAGTTGGTGTGGTCTCAAACTTATTATCAAAAGACATTAAACCTGACTTTTTAGCTAAAACTAAAGCTGAATATGTAAAAGTACGCGAGCAACAAGCGCGTAAAAAACCACGCTCTAAGCCTGTTACAATCCAGCGCGCACGCGATAACGCAGCAAAGCTTGATTGGGATAACTACACACCACCAGTGCCTAAAAAGCTGGGCGTGACCGAGTTTAAAAATGTATCAATCGCGACTTTACGTAAATACATAGATTGGACGCCATACTTTATGACGTGGTCAATTGCCGGTAAATACCCGCGCATAATGGACGATGAAGTAGTAGGCGAGCAGGCGCAAAGCTTATTTAAAGACGCTAACGATATGTTAGACGACCTTGAAAAAGCAGGCAGTTTGCAACCACTTGGCGTAATTGGTTTATTCCCTGCTAACCGCGTTGGGGACGACATAGAAATATACACCGACGAAACACGTAAAGAGCTGTTAACTACCTCGTGCCATTTACGTCAGCAAACCGAAAAAACCGACTTTGCTAACTACTGCCTAGCCGACTACATAGCACCCAAAGGCACACCAGACTATTTTGGCGCGTTTGCAGTAACGGGCGGTTTAGAAGAAGACGACTTAGCAAATGCGTTTGACGCACAGCAAGACGATTACAACAAAATAATGATTAAAGCGGTTGCCGACAGGCTCGCCGAAGCGTTTGCAGAATACTTACACGAAAAAGTACGTAAAGAGTATTGGGGTTTTGCACCAGACGAAAATCTAGCAAACGATGAGCTAATACGCGAAAACTACCAAGGTATTCGCCCAGCGCCAGGTTACCCTGCGTGCCCTGAGCACACTGAGAAAAAGAAAATTTGGCAATTATTAGACACCGAAAAGCGCATTGGCATGCAGCTAACTAGCTCGTACGCCATGTGGCCAGGTGCTGCTGTTTCAGGTTGGTATTTCTCACACCCAGAGGCTAAGTACTACGCAGTAGCCGCTGTGCAAAAGGATCAGGTAGAAGACTATGCTAAACGAACCAATATGACGCTTGAAGAAGCTGAACGTTGGCTGTCGCCGAACTTGGGGTATGATCCGGAGTAAGAGTGAAGCTTTAAGAGGTAAACTATCAGCCGTCAGTTTAATGATTTGCTCCTATTAATTAAAGTCGGGGTTTTAATTTTGCGTACCATGGATACTTAGTAAGTATTAGTATTTTTTATTTATTAAAATCCAATTTTTATTGTACCTGTATTGAAATATATCGAGGGTCAGTATAATATTTGTACCTCGCATCTAAAAATTAAGGAAAGTTAGTGGAAAATCTCATGGAAATTAGATTAAGTATTAGTGGCTTTGGTATTGGCTTAGCTAACACAGGATTTGGTGTTAATGCCGTTTCTGGTTGTTACATTGAAATTCGTGAAAATAGAGGCGCTTCAACCAGAGTATATGGCGTTACAGATCATTTATCTCTAGGGTCAGACTCAAGTACGATATTAGTCGGGCATGTTTCTACTGAATGGATGAAAATAAATGAAGGTAAGCCAAGAGAATTATTAAAACATATAAACCTAGTAGGTAAACTTTCAGATATAACAGTTTCAGGGACTACTATTGGCTCTAGCAACGCGGATGTAACTGTTAAGGTTGTGGATGAAACGGGATCGCCTGTCACTGTAATTGAAAAAATGGGGATTAAGGCTTCTGGCTTCCAGATATCTTCGACTAAAATAAGAGGGAAGCTTAAATCACTCATAACAAAGCAACAATTAGAAGCTGTCAAAGGGAAATGAAATGACTCTCTTATCCTCTAATAAAAATGAAAGGGTCAGCTTGTGGAAACGGATTCTGAATTCTGCGTTGTTATTTTCCCATATAGTTTTGTTATTAGGGATTTCAGTTATAGCATTCGACCGCGAGAGGTTTAAAGGCATTAGTGATGCAACATACGGTGATAATGCTCTTTTAATGGAATCTAACTTGGCAGATATATTCGTTTCCCCTTGGTTTGCATATTTGTGCTTAGCTTTGATTCCAATAGCTTTAATGAAAGAGCGTTTATTGAAGAGTTATAACCTTAGGATTTACTTAAATGCATTGGCTTCACTTATATTCGGAGCAGTGACTTTTATATTTATTGTTAATCTTTATAGATTTTAAAAAAGCTATGAGCAAACAATATTATCAATCTACTAATAAAGATAAGCGAGCCTAATTAGGCTCGCTTTTTTTGTGTTCAGGTTAGTGAAGCAATTTTAAATTTTTTCTCTTAGCTGCTTATGGAATGTATTGATCTACTTTGTTAAGTGAGATGTCGTTTATCGTTAAATAATATAGAATTAGTTGTCATCGTTGCACAGGGAAGTTTAAGTTTATGAAAAAATGGATAATTCCAATAGTATTATTAGGCTGGTTTATTTTAGCTCTCAGTTTATATTTCTCTACATTTCATGGAGAGCTATCAGTCCAATCAAGTGATTGGGGCAGTTTTGGTGGTTATATCTCAGGTGTTATTACAGTCCCTTTTAGCGTAATTAGTGCGTACTTTTTATTTCAAACATATATAGATACTCAGAAGTCATATTCTCATACTTTATATGAGAGCAAGATCAATATCTCACATTCAGCAATACGTGAAGCTGCATTATATTTAGAAAAAGCACTTGATAGTAAAATAGTCATAGATGAGAAGGAGTTAAGTTTTAGAGATATTCATAGCAACCCTAAAATAGCTAAAGAGATCTTCTAATATATTAAATCAGATAGTAACCTGAACGCCCATTATAGAGTAACTGTCGGGAAGGCATATATTTGCTTATACGACTTTTTGTACTCTTCTGAAGATAAATATCGCCAAACTGATGTAATCAAGTTTTACAAGCTGCAATATCAGTGGCTCATAAAAATTCATAATGAATATGAATTAGAAGTTATTAGATTTAGTAAAGTTAATTCAAAAGGAATAGAGAAATATTTTTATGATACTTAATATCTTTATTCTTGTAGCTAGATGGCTATAAATGAAATATTTAAATTACACCTTCTTTTGCTTATCTCTACTTTTTACATCTAGCACATTTGCTCTTGAGCAAAAGTATCACGGGAGTGTTTTACCTGTTATTGCTGCTTTTAAAACGCATGATAAGCCTGCGATTGCAGCACTTATTCGCTACCCGCTAAAACGACGATACCCCATACCTGACATTAAAAGTGAAGCTGAGCTTATTAACCGCTTTGATGAAGTGTTTAATGATGAGTTAGTAGCAGTTATTGCCAGTTCAAACATTGATACTGATTGGGATAAAGTAGGTTGGCGCGGCATTATGCTAAATAACGGCGTTATGTGGGTCGATACTGACGGTAAAATTATTGCTGTAAATACCCAAAATACTAAAGAGCAGGCACTTGCTAAAAGCTTAATCGAACAAGGTAAGCAATCCTTGCACGCAAGTATTAATACTTTTGAAAAACCAGTACTCGATTGGAAAACTGCTAACTATCATGTTCGCGTTGATGATTTAGGCGAGCATAATTTTCGGTATGCAGTGTGGGGTATTAATAAAAAACCAAGCGACAAGCCTGATATGGTTTTGCTAAATGGCGATATTACATTTGAGGGTAGCGGCGGGAATCATCACTATACGTTTAAAAATGGTCGCTATAGTTATGTGCTACAAGTAACCATTATTGGCTGCGATACATCACCACCAGGTTGGCTTGAAGTTTATAAAGACGATGAGCGATTGTTCTCTGAAGATGTTATAAGCACTCATTAATCGCTTTTTATTAGTAAGCATGCGGCTAAAATTTCTATAAAAGTAGCTTTAGCTGCAAGTTAAATGTTATTACTTTATTCTTCTATCCCTTTGTAAAACTTTGTTAATCGCCTCTTTATTTCCGGTTGGTACTCTATATAATGCCGTGTTAATGGAACGTTGCAGTTGTAGTGACGTGATTAAATAAAGAAATACAAAGGATTATGGAATTGATTAAACTATCTTGCCTTACGTTGCTCATGATGGGCGCGTATTCAGTGAATGCCAATACTCACGCTCAGCCTATAAAAAACACTCAAGAAAATACTTACGGTGATGCTGTTTTAGTTAACGATCAAAAAATAAATTTTGATAAAGCTCATTTTGAAAGTTTACCTAAAAAACCTCTACTCGCGCCAATTATAAAAAATAATAGCCTTACTCAAGCTGCCTCAGACGAGGAAAGCATAGAGCTTAGTAGCGTATTTCGTGAATTTTCGTTAGGCAACTCAACAGGTCGAAAAGGCTTGTACGTGGCACCTTTGTCGGGTGTGGGTAGTAAGCACATTATATCCGCCCAAGAGAGCAATTTTAATATTATAGAATATGTAAAAGGTGCGTATGAAGTAACTGCACGCTACGACTTTGATGACTATATTGAAGATACCACGCTAATTAAAGATATAGTGGCAGATACATACTACTTATATGTTTTAGAAAATAACGCAGTACATAAAGTTAATTTAGTCACTCAAGAGATAGAGCTAAGTAAAGAGATTTATTACCCAAGAGCAGCAGATAAGTTTGATATAAACAACGATGGGCAAGATGAGCTTTTTGTTTATCAAAGTAGTAAGCTTTTTGTACTTAACTCGCTCGATTTATCTGAAATTGCAGTGCTTGAAAACGTACCACAAAATTTTGTGACAGGCTCGTTTACTGAGGCTAATGCAAAAGAAGTTTTATTTAGTGATGGTGCGGTTTATAGATTCGAAAATTCAGAATTTGTACTGCACAAACAACTTAGTGTAAGTATTAATGGCGAGCATTTAATTGCTGTTGATATTAATAACGACGGCTTAGATGAAGTGATTAATGGGCAAAGTTGGTACAGCATAGAAATGCTAAGCCCAAGCACTGAAAGCATTTTATGGACAGCCCAAAGCGACTTAGATATTGATAAAGTAATAGTTGCAGACATCGATAATGATGGTACCGACGATTTAGTTTACGGCGATGGTCAGTGGGGGAGTTTATATGCGCTTTCACTCACAACAGGCGTTGAGTTCTGGAGTATTAATAATCCAGAGCATGGTGTGTCGGGCATTGTTGTAGATGATCTTAACGGTGATGGTAAGCAAAATATTGCTTGGGGCTCAGGTTATTCTTCGTCAGGTGAAGATGGTTTTTATATTCACAACACGGATGACAAAACTCAACAGTGGGCTAAAGGCATTAAGTACTACTCAAATAAAGCGTTAGCACTTGCTGATATTAATAACAACGGAAGCTTAGATATACTTTATTCCGAGCGTGGCAGTAACGCTTTGCATATAGTAGATACACAAACTAATGAAAAAATACTTACAAATATAAGCGTTAATAACGATTGGGATAATAATAATTTAGTTACTACTGCTCAGCTGTTTGATGATGGTAAGAATTATATTATTGCAGGCAGCTCTGCTATATACGATGCGAATGTACAGGTGTTTTCACCTGAAACGGGTGAAGAGCTATTTCAAACATATCTTGGCGACGGAGACTACATTAGTACCTTAACAACGTTAGATATTAATAATGATGGCAAGCTAGAAATAATAGTAGGTAATGGTGCTGAGCATACAGGAAGTGAAGGTACCTTTTTTAAAGTATTAAATGGGCAAACTGGAGAGTTATTAAAGACATCGCCTCGCTTAGGATTTTATTGGGGCGGTATGAGTTCAATAGTAACTGGAGGCTTTCTTAATAACGAAAATATAGATGTGGTTAGTCTCGTTAGTGATTACCTCATTAGTTATGACTACTCTGAAAACACTATATCTAAAGTTGCTTTGGAGCAGAGCTTTAACGGTTTGGTTAACACTGTTATTAATGGAGAAGAAACTTTAGTTGCATCTACCTATAACGGCTCACTTTATAAAGTGGCATTAAATGGGCAGACAACATTAATTAGTGAAGTGTGCCAAAACACTTTAAATAACATTGTGTCTGTAAGAGCTGGGTTTGTGCAGTATTCGTGTTCAGATCTGTTTGGTGAATATAACCTAGATAGCAATGTGGTTTCATACACTGTTGAGCGTAATAATAATGACAGTTGGTTAGCAACTTCTACGTATAATAATGTTGATTATACCTTGTTGGCAGGTCAGTCATTGGAGGTGTTCTCTAATCAAGTTACTGAGCCTTTAGCTAAGCCTGAAGCAGTAAGTTACTCCGAACATGTTTTATCAAGCATACAAATAGACTTACCTGTATCAGGTGATATTGATTATGTAGTTTTAAATAAGAGGCCAACTCTGGGTAGGGTCGAATTTACCGACAGACAGGCGGGTCTATTAACTTATATACCATCGGGCGCTGTAGGCATTGACGAACTTAGTTACTACACTGTAAAAGCTCGTTCACGTTCAGCGTTATCAAGCTTAACGTTAGAGCTAAAAAATACAGCACCAACAGCAAATAATATGACACTGCAAACTCATTGGAATACACCGCTTAACTTTAATCTAGAAGGTATGGATGAAGACGCAGAGCAATTAGTATTTCAAATTAAAAATTCGCCTGCCCATGGGCAAATTCAGTTAATGGATTCTGCTTTAGGTAGCGTGACCTTTTCACCAAGTGGTGACTCGGTTGAGCCAGTATCAGTTAGCTTTACAGTGAAAGATTCTTTAGTTGAATCTGAGCTTCATAATGTTGTTATTGAACTTACAAATACAGCCCCACAAGCTCAAAATGTAACATATAACACCTCTTACAAGAGTGAAGTGAACGGTCGCTTTTCAGCATTAGATAGCGACAACGATACACTTGAATTTGAAGTGGTAACAGAGCCAAACTCAGGAACTCTAACATTTGAGCCTGATACTGGATTGTTTAAACTAACTCCTACGAGCGAATCCGATCATGTAGTAACGTTTAGCTATGTAGCTAAAGATAAATTTGATAGTTCAGCAGTTCAAACTGTGACTATAAACGTTGAAGGTAAGCAAGCTGCTGCGCTAGCGACTCCTTCATCTGATTCAGGCTCTAGCTCAGGTGGCAGTATTTATTACTTACTTACGCTGCTATCTGTGGTTTTATTTGGTAGACGCCGTTTTAATTAGTAGTTAAAAGCTTATTTACACTATCTAAAACCGCCAAATGGCGGTTTTTTATTTATTAATAATCTTTTTAAACTCAACGATTTATTGCTTACTTTTGTTGTAGGTATTGTATAACCCTACACTTTGCTTATAACGATGTGGTTACTTAATACGATTTTTGCTTAAATATATTGTAAGTTTTAACTTGGGTGTTTTTAGGCTTTTATTTAGGGCTGTTTATCTTTCGAGGTTTAACATGCACTGCCCCGAGGATTCTGCATAGGGGCAATTTACGCTTTGTTGTTTACAAACCTCCCGCCGCGATTAAATCTCCCCTAGATTGAGTGAACTTCAATCTAAAAAGGTCTGCAGTCCCTAGCCTAATACTAATAATCAGACGTTAATAATTTCAATGTGGTTTAAACGTTCTAATAATTAGTATTTTTATAAAACAGATCTAAGTGGTAGGCTAAAAGTAGTAAGTATAAAATAGTAAGTAATTAAAAATAGTTCTCGCGCAACAAGGAACCGTCCTTTAAAGCGCTTTGCCAAGGAGTTTTGTATGATTACGCTTACCATAAATGGTAATAAACATGAGTTTTCTGGCGATCCGTCAATGCCAGTATTATGGTATCTCCGAGACGAATTGAATTTAACTGGGCCTAAATTTGGCTGTGGTATGGCTCAGTGCGGTGCGTGTACAGTGCATATTGATGGGGTAGCTCAGCGCTCGTGTGTATTGCCTGTAGCGGCAGTAGCGGGTCTTTCAATTACAACAATTGAAGGGTTAAGCGAGCAGGGCGATCACCCAGTGCAACAAGCATGGGTTGAGCATAAAGTACCGCAGTGTGGTTTTTGCCAGTGCGGCCAAATGATGCAAGCTGCAAGCTTATTAGCTGCAAACCCAACCCCAACCGACGATGAAATAGTAAGTAATATGTCGGGCAATATTTGCCGTTGTGGTACATACCCGCGTATTCATAAAGCAATTAAATCAGCTGCTAAAACAATGGCGAGTGTTCAGTATTTCGACCCAAATGAACAAGGGGAAGAAGTATGAACCAAGATAATAAATATTTTGATTTAAATCGCCGTAAGTTTTTAAAAACCAGTGCAATAGGTGCGTTGGTACTCGGTACTTATTTTGTAGGCAGTGCGCCAAGAGCATTTGCGGGTGTGTTAGAGCAGCCATCTGAGCTGGCAAAACGCGCAAACTTATTTATTGCACTGCGCCCAGACGGCATGGTTGAAATAACGTGCCATCGCTCTGAAATGGGTCAGCAAATTCGCACCGCGATTGCACAAATAGTTGCCGATGAAATGGAAGCCGCGTGGGATAAGGTTATTGTTATTCAGGGTAAGGGCGATCCTAAATACGGCGATCAAAATACCGATGGCTCGCGCAGTATTCGCTACAACATGCAGCGCCTGCGTGAAATGGGCGCAAGTGTGCGTTACATGATGCAGCATGCTGCCGCTAAGCATTGGGGTGTAAAACCAGAAACATGTACCGCAGTACAGCACGTTGTTACTCACAGCTCAGGTAAATCACTTACTTATAAAGATTTAATCGACTTAGCATTTACAATAACGCCACCAGAAGCTGACAAACTAACACTTAAAACACGCAAAGAATGGCGTTATATTAATACCGGTATGGCGCACATAGATTTAGCCGATTTAGTAACAGGCAAAGCTATATTTGCAGCCGATGTACGCGAACCACAAGCGCTGGTGGCTATAATTGAACGCCCGCCGGTAGTAGGCGGTGTTGTTAAGTCATTTGATGCCAGTGCTACAAAAGCGATAAACGGCGTTATAGATGTTATTGAAATACCTGCACCAAAAGGCGCACCGCAGTTTCAGCCAAAAGGTGGCATTGCGATTATAGCTAAAAACACATGGGCTGCATGGCAAGGGCGTAAAGCATTAAAAGTGGTGTGGGATGATGGCAAAAATGGCGATTACAATTCAGAAGAATTTAAAAAGTCATTACTAAAAACAGTACAAACTCCACAGGCAAACATACGTGATAAAGGCGATGCCATGGGCGTGTTGGCTAAGTCGAGCAATAAATTGGTAGCAGATTATTACGCACCGCATCTTGCTCAAGCACCAATGGAGCCGCCTTGTGCAACAGCTATGTACAACAAAGACAGTGTTGATATATGGGCTGCTACGCAAAATCCACAAGCCGATATGAAAACAGTGGCGGCAATGCTTGGCATGGATGAGAGCAAAATTAATGTTCACGTTACCATGTTAGGAGGCGGTTTTGGGCGTAAGTCAAAACCTGACTTTTCAGCAGAAGCAGCTTACCTTTCAATGAAAGTAGGCAAACCTATTCGTGTGCAATGGACGCGTGAAGACGACATACAACATGGTTTTTACCATGCGGTTTCGGCTCAGCACATTGAAGCATCGCTAGATAAAAATGGCGCTATAGAATCTTATTTACACCGCACCGCGTTTTCACCGATCACCTCTACCTTTTCAGAAGGGGCGACTACGCCAGGAAGCTTTGAACTGCGCTTAGGATTTACCGATAACCCTATTAACACACCTAACATGAAGTTAGAAAACGGTGATGCGCCTGCTAAAGCACGAATTGGTTGGATGCGTTCTGTATCAAATATTTTTCATGCCTTTGCTATTCAGTCATTTATTGGTGAAGCAGCGCACAAAGCCGGTCGCGACCAAAAAGACTATTTACTAGACACTATAGGTCCGAGTCGTATTGTTGATGTAACAGAGCAAAATGCTACATACGATAATTACGGTGGCGATAAAGCGGTTTATCCTCTAGATATTGGCAGACTGCGCCATGTTATTGAAAAAGTAGCTGACATGAGTAAATGGGGGCGAGAGCTTCCTAAAGGTCGAGGTTTAGGAATAGCAGCACACAGAAGCTTTTTAACTTACGTAGCTACGGTAGTTGAAGTAGAAGTGTCGGATGCTGGCGATTTAAAAGTAATTAAGTCGTGGGTTGCCATTGATGCGGGTACGGTTGTAAACACCGACACCGTTAAAAACCAAACCCAAGGTGGCTCTATTTACGGGATTACAACTGCAATCAGCGATGGTATTACCTTTGATAAAGGCCGCGTACAGCAAAGTAATTTTCATGATTATCGCGTACCGCGTATGAGCGACTCACCTCTTGAGATTGACGTTGAAATTGTACAAAGTGATGCACCACCAGCAGGGGTAGGCGAGCCGTCTACACCAGTTTATACGCCAGCATTATGTAATGCTATTTTTGCAGCGTGCGGAAAGCGTATTAGGCAGTTACCGATTGGTAACCAATTAAAAGCGTAGCTAAATAACCTACAGCTTAAACAAAAAAACCGCCAAATGGCGGTTTTTTTAAAAGCGGTTAACGCGGTTTAACGACCTTTTTCAAACTCATCAACTTCACGCTCTGCTTCTTCTTTAGATTTACCGTATTGCTGCTGAATTTTACCAACTAGCTCTGTACGGCTACCTTCAATTTTATCTAAATCGTCGTTGGTAAGATCGCCCCATTTTTGTTGAGCCTTACCTTTAAGTTCTTTCCAATTACCTTCGATACGATCGCTGTTCATAAGTTTATCCTTACTTTAGGTTAGTGAATTAACTGTCAGTTATAAAGTAGCAAGCCTTGTACCAATGAATAATAATGGTTTTATTGTTTTTATTATCAGTTGGTTATATTTTCATGTTGAGCGATTTTTTTTTAATATTGAGCTTTTTATTAAAAAATATACATAGCAGCCTGTAATTATTGCTGACATAAATTAGGCCGCTTTGATGTAACTCATTCTTAAATTTTTGTTTTAAGCTAATATGCAGGTATTAAACAAAGTAGTTAAGCTGAGTGAGTTATGAATACTAAGACGTGTGAATATGGAGTGGGTGACTGCTCATACAAAATGGCAGGTGAGTTAGCAGGTATTACACAATTGGTGAATGCGTTTTACGATAATATGGACGCTTTAAAAGAGGCTGAAAATATAAGGAGTATGCATTCAAAAGACTTATCGGCATCGCGAAAAAAGCTCGCTTATTTTTTGTCGGGCTGGTTAGGTGGTCCTAAATTATACGCTGAACATTTTGGCAGTATTAACATTCCTCAAGCGCACAAACATTTACATGTAGGAATTGAGCAAAGTGATGCATGGCTTTTATGCATGCAAAAAGCGGTTGATGGGCAACCTTACGAAGCACCATTTAAAATTTACTTAATGCAGCAATTACGAGTGCCTGCAGATCGAATTAGAATGGTGTCGGGTAGTTAATAGCAATTATTAATAAGCATCTACCGCTGTGTCGCTGCGGTTTTTTGTTACAATGCCTGCAAAGCAATTTAGGGTAAATAGCTGTGCTGCCGGTTCAAGACATATATCAACAACTCGTTACTACATTACAAAGTAATCCTATTACGTTATTACAAGCGCCGCCTGGTGCGGGTAAATCTACGTGGTTGCCGCTGCAACTAATGCGCGATGGGCATTTTAAACGTATTGTAATGCTAGAGCCTCGCCGTTTAGCTGCTCGTAATATAGCCAGCTACCTAGCAAAGTGCCAAAACGAGAGTGTTGGGCAAAGTGTGGGCTTGCGGATTAGGGGCGAGAGTAAAGTAAGCGCTAATACGCGTCTTGAAATAGTTACCGAAGGCATGCTAACGCGCATGTTGCAAAACGACCCCGAATTAAGCGATATTGATTTACTGATATTTGATGAATTTCATGAGCGTTCAATTGCAGCCGATACCTCACTTGCCTTTGCGCTCGAGACCCAAAGTGCGCTGCGTGAAGATTTAACCATTATGCTTATGTCGGCAACTCTTGATACTGAGCGTTATACAGCGTTTTTTGACTGCCCTGTAATTCAATCAAGCGGTCGCAGCTACCCAATAGACGAAATATACATACCCATAAAAGATGAAAGCCGTTGGCTTGATGCAATTCCTACCATAATAAAACAAGCACTTAATGAGCAAACAGGTAGCGCATTGGTATTTTTACCTGGGCAATTTGAAATACTACGCGTGCAACAAGCACTTAGCGATTTACCCAGTAACTGCATAGTAGCAACGCTATTTGGCGAGCAAGATAAAGCTAATCAGCAAGCTGCTATTGCTCCTGCACCAAACGGCATGCGCAAAGTAGTGCTTACTACAAATGTAGCCGAAACCAGTTTAACTATTGAAGGCATACGCATTGTAATTGACAGCGGCAAGCGCCGTGCAGCGACCTTTAATTTAAAAACAGGGGTTACTGAGCTCACAACACAAAGTATATCGCGCTCGTCTGCTGTGCAACGTGCAGGGCGTGCAGGGCGAATAGAGCCGGGCATTGTTTATCGAATTGGCTCAAAGCAAACCTTTGAGCGACGTAATAGCCACGACAATCCCGAAATACTCACATCAGACATAAGCCAGCTTATGCTTGAGGCAAAGCAATGGGGAGCCAGTATTGATGAGCTAACCTTGCTCGATAAGCCCACTGAGCAGCAATGCGAGCAAGCAAGTAACCTGCTTAACATGCTAGAAGCCATTGATAGCAAAGGTAAGCTCACACCGCTTGGCAGTAAAATGTTAGGTTTTGGTGCTGATATTCGCTTGGCGCATATGCTATTAAAAGCACAAATACTTGATGACCAACTCCCTGGTACTTATCGCCTTGCTATTTATTTAGTAGCCTTGCTTGAAAGTCGAGTAAACAGTGCAAACGAGTTGAGTTTAGCGTTGCATAGCCAACAGCAACGTCCGCATCCAGTATTTAAGCAACAGTTAAAATATTGGCAAAGCCGCTTAAAAGTAAAAGACGAAAACAGCGAATTAAATACGCATTATATTAGTTTGCTAGTGGCATTGGCATACCCAGATCGTATTGCTAAAAAACGCGGTAATGGTTACCTACTTGCCAATGGTGCAGGTGCTGAGTTAAATGTCGATTACTGGCACAACGACGATTACTTAGCTATAGCAACCATGGGCGGGCACAAAGGAGGGCGTATATTTGCAGCCACAGCGCTTAACCCATTTGAGTTACAAGAATTTTTACCGCATTTATTTAGTGAACTTACTCGTTGTGAGTTTGATGAAAAATCAGCGCGCTTTATTCATCAAGATGAAGTAAAGCTCGGGGCTATAACGCTCAGCAGCCAGCCTAGTAAACAAAAACTAGATAAGAGCGAGCGCGCTAAAGCGTGGCTAAACTTATTTGCTAAACACGGTTTTGCATTATTTAACGAGCAACCTGATGCGCAGCAATTGCTGATACGTATGAGCTTAGCAAGTAATTTAATGCCTGATACATTCCCAAAAACAAATGAGCAACAACTCATTCAAAATGCAGCGCAGTGGCTAAGCGTGTTTTTAGAAGATATTAAAACGCTCACGCAGCTTAAAAAGTTTAACTACTTTGAAGCATTACAAAACTGTTTTGATTGGCAACAACAAACCGCTTTAAAAGCACTGTTACCACTGCGCTTAACGGTGCCAAGTGGCTCAAATATAAAAATAGAATACCAGCTTGATGGCCCCGCAAAGCTAAGCGTGCGTATGCAAGAAGTTTACGGCTTGACCAGTACGCCTATGCTTGCCAACGGTAAACTGCCACTGCTTATGGAGTTGTTATCGCCAGGTAAACGCTCACTGCAACTTACTCAAGATTTAGCACACTTTTGGGCTAGCAGTTACCGCGATGTGCAAAAGGAAATGAAAGGTCGTTACCCTAAGCATTTTTGGCCAGACGACCCTGCCAACAGCGTTGCAACCAACAGAGTAAAGAGCAAAATGTAATTTGCCGTATTTTATAACTTTATTTACTTTAAATAGTGTGTTTTTATATTAGAAACAATAAGGAATGTTAAAAATGAAAATAATATTTGCTGCTTTACTTCTATTCTCATCGGGTGTCAGTGCTAACAATTACCAAGAAGAAGTTGATAAATTTTTTGAATTGTACTCTGATGAAAAAATAAGCGATGCTGTTGATTCCATTTACGCAAGTAATAAATATGTGTCGTCGATACCTGATCAGGTAAAACAGATAAAAACACAGCTATCCTCACTTGATGATCTTGTTGGTGAAATTAATTTCATTAATAAGGTTTCTGATTATAAAGTTGGGGAGCTTTTTGTTCATGTAACCTACCTAGTAACCTACGATAGGCAGCCTATTCGTTTTGAATTTCAATTTTTTAAAGTGAAAGAAGGTTGGAGAATTTATTCAATGTCTTTTGATGACAATATTGATGAAGATATAAAAGAACTTGCAAGAAAAGCTGCGCTAAAAAATTAATGTATTAATAAATTTAGTCGTTTTAGTAAAAATACTTTTTTAAAAGTAATCGTTATGAAGTGCAAGCTAAGCTTTCTATTAATTATATTTTTTAGCTTTTCAGCCCGTGCCGATGAGACGTTAGACCTAAAGTTGTTTGCACAAAGTTATTACAACGCCATGACCGCCACACAAGCACCTAACGCAGGTGCTAAAGAGCTTGAGGCTTACCTTGCATTGTTAACCGATGATATTGGCAATCAGCATATTCCGTATCAACCGGATGACTCACGTACTCCAGATGGTAAAAAGCAGATGCGCAAAGGTATGAGTTTTTACTTAGGTGCGCACACGTTGTTTGAAAGCATACTGCTTAATACATTTGTGTTTAACGATACAGGCTTTGCTATTCGTTATAAAAACTATGTAAAAGGTATTCATCCGCAAAATAAACAGCCAATTGAGTATACCTCCACAATGATGGAAGTGATTGAAATTGAAAACGGCAAAGTGGCGATGATCCGCAAGTATCACGAATAACAAATAAGGATATATATGAAACATTTACTTATCGCATTATCAATATTAATGCTTAGTGCATGCGTTAGTACAAAAAATGATTTTAGATTTGATGGCTCCACACCAGAGACAACTCAAGTGGGAGTTAATAAAGTTTTAAAAGCATTAAAGCCTCAAGATTCCATGCGTTTTTTAGGCGCTTTAATCGCAATTCAATTTTCTGACGTGCAAAGCTTAGACGATATTATGGGCGACCCGACCATGATGGGGGAAATGAATTACTTTATTATTGGCAAAAAAATAGATGGTTTAAATTATTACGAAGTACTGGAGCTTGCGAGTTCGTCTCCATCAAAAGTTGAATTTTCTGTAGTGGAATAATTTCAGCTTTTTGTACTACTTTAAATGTGTAATACCAATCCGCAATAATACTTAATCATTTTGCGGGGCTAAACGTGTCGCTACCTGCGTTAAAAAATTCTCATTTAGAACAACTAAATAGCGAATTTTTTGCCTAGCTATCAACACGTTTTTCCGCCCTCAAAATAGACCACTTAATTAAGCGAATTGGTATAATTTTATGTATATATTAAATATATTATTGAAAGGGCTAAAGTTTTAACGCTATAAAATTTAATAGTAAACTTTGTTTATTCCTGCTCATGAATTTATACTACGCTTTAGTAAGAAGCTAATTATTTATTATTTAGGTACAGGGAGTCTAAAATATAAAAATGTAAGCTACTTTGACTTAATTTTACACGATTAGATAGAGACTATGACATTAAGATTTTTTGTAATAATAGGTACTTTGATTTTAATGTGCTTTGTAACAAGTTTATTAGTTGGGTACCGCTATTTCTTTAGCCTGCCGACCATAAACACTAGTATTGAAGATTATCAAAATCGTGAATTATTAAGTCTTAAAATTGCGCTTGATAGAGAGTTTATATTTTTAGAAACACTCAATTATGACTACGCCGTATGGGATGATACTTATAATTACATGGCTGATTTTGACGTAGAATATGTAGATTCAAACTTTGTAGGTGACACCTTCTACTCTCTCAAAATTGATGGTGTGTTTATTTACGATATAAATTTTAATATGGTTTACGGGCAAGCGTATGATTATATTAAACATACTGAGTTTGATGCGCCTGATTTAGATTTACAGGTTAATAAATTAAACCGCGCAATTATTCCTAATTCAAAAGCCTCTGAAGACGACAACAGTTTAAGCCATTCTGGTTTTTTGCAAACAGCGGGCGGCCCTATCATGTTTGCATCGCATGTAATAAAGCGAACAGATAAAACAGGTGAGCCTGTTGGTAGTATTGTTTTTATAAAAAAAGTAAGACCGTCGTTGATCAAGTCCTTAGCTGAGATTGCACAAGTGGAGCTTAGCTACTCACAAATAGAACAGGCTAGTTCTTTAAACGATATTGCGACGCTTAAAGGGAGCCTCCAAGGAGAGGACATTGCCACTCAAAGGAAAAGGGTGATTCTAGATATAAACGGTAATCCACTTCTTGCTTTGAACATTAAGCACCACCATCAAACACTGCCAGTTTTATTTGATCACTATTTAAAACTTATTTTGTTAATGTTTTTTGTAATGTCACTTTTGAGTTTCTATATTGTAAATCGTTACTTTATTGAACCACTTATTAACGGTGCGTCCGCTATTAATTCAATGTTGGTTAAAAACGATTTACAACCTTTGAGGTTCACTAATCAATTTTTAGAAATGCGCGTTTTAATTAGCGGTTTTAATGCGTTAATTAAACAAGTAAAAGAGCAAAATTCTAAGCTCGAAAAAATAAGTAAAATTGATGGGTTAACCCAAATTTACAACAGGCGTGCCTTTGACGAAATTATAGCGGCTCAGTGGGAGCAGGCTCAACAGCAACAAAATGCCTTTGGAGTAATATTACTTGATGTAGATCACTTTAAAAATTATAACGATTTTTATGGTCACCAAGGCGGAGACAATGCTCTACAGCTCCTAGCTGGTAAATTACAACAAATGGCAAAGCAAAACACAGGAACAGTTGCGCGCTATGGCGGCGAAGAGTTCATATTATTCTTTAAAGAGCTTTCTTATGAAGAGTTTGTAAATATATCTCAGCAATTGCTTTTGGCGGTTCGGGAGTTAAATTTACCTCATGAAGCGTCGCCTGTACGTAAATATTTAACAATTAGTGCTGGGTGTGTATTTGCTACAAAAGAAACCTTAAGTAGTAAAAATGTGTCTATGCAATCACTAATTAAAGAAGCTGACATAATGCTTTACGAAGCGAAAAACTCAGGTAGAGATAAAACATCAATCAAATCTATATAATTCAAGTGAATTATTAAAGATGCATCAGCTGTTTTTTATTATAAAACGCTTAAACCTCTTTCCCGCCATGGCTCTGTGCTAGGTCGTCAAGTTCGGCGCAAGTGTAATCAAAACCACTTTCGTCGTATTCGTATGTCACTTTTACACTATCGCCGCCATTAAAAAGTCGTGTTTTTACATCGTTAACCGGCCAGTCTTTCAGTTCGTGTAAAAACCGGTTAGCAACTTGTGAAGATTCAAAACAATAGCGAATTTCTGTTTTCATAAATAATAAAGCTCTGGCTGTTTACCCCTGCAGCTAGTGCATTATTAATGGGGCGTTCATGATTCGGTTACAAAAAATAAAGAGTTAAATTGTAAATTTTGTGTTTCAATAAATGCATCAAACTCGGTACACACTAACGTACTTTAATTAACGAATGACGACGACTTTACATGCATTATAAATTTGCTCTGATCGCAAGCTCGGTTTTTATACTAAGCGCTTGCGGTGGTTCAGGCTCAGATGATACGCCAACCGTTAACGGAAATAAAATCCCCATTTTGTCAGTCGCTGATATTCCTAGTGAATTAAGTAAGGGCCAAACAATTGAGCTAACAGCAACAGCCAGTGATAAAGACGGCACTATTACATCTGTTGTATGGCAACAAACGCAAGGGCCTGAACTAATTAGCGGGCCTTTAGAGGCAGTAACCACCTCAGTAACACTGCTAAATGCGCAAAGTTATAAGCCTGTTAATTACGCTTTTTCGGTCACAGCAACCGACAATGAAGGTGCAAGCAGTGTAAAAACGCTGAGCTTTATAGCGCGCAATAATATGGATGAGATTAGCGCCGCACGGTTACTACACCAAGCAACAATGGGGCCTAAGCTTAGTGAAATACAAAACGCACAAGGTTTAAGCGAGCAGCAATGGCTTGATAAACAAATAGCGCTACCTATTAATTATCACCGTGATTATTTAGTAAAGCTAAATGACGATGACGACTTTAAATACATAAGCCGCATAGATGCATGGTGGAAAGCAGTAATGCAAAGTGACGATCAACTTCGTCAACGTGTTGCGTTTGCGTTAAGTGAAATATTAGTGGTGTCGGATGAAAATAGTGCCTTAAGAGGGCAACCTGAGGGCATGATCACTTATTACGATTTATTACTAAAGCATGCCTTTGGTAATTATCGTGACTTACTCGAAGATGTGACGCTTTCGCCTATTATGGGGACTTACTTAAGCCATTTGGGTAACGAAAAAGCAGACGATACACTCAATATTCGCCCAGACGAAAATTACGCACGTGAAGTAATGCAGTTATTTACTATTGGCCTTGAAGAGCTAAACCTAGATGGCAGCGCCAAGCTTGATGCACAAGGTAATACCATTGCCACTTACGGACAGGTAGAAATAGAGGGGTTTGCACGCGTATTTACTGGTTGGACGTTTGCCGATAGTGAAACATTTAAGCGTAAAAGTCGTGATTATATTAAACCAATGGAAGCATTTGACGAGTACCATTCTAGTAAACAAAAAACCTTACTAAATGGCGAGGTTATACCACAAGGTTACGCAGCAGAAGAGTCATTGCAAATAGCGCTCGATAATTTATTTAATCATCAAAATGTTGCGCCATTTATTACTAAGCAACTTATTCAGCGATTAATTACGTCAAATCCAACCCCCCAATACGTTGAGCGAGTAGCTAATGTATTTATTGATAATGGCGCTGGTGTACGCGGCGATTTAGCGGCTGTAGTAAAGGCTATATATTTAGATGATGAAGCGCGGCATTTTGGCTCAGTGCTTAATTACCAAGGTAAAATTAAAGAGCCTATTTTAAAAACTGTACAGTTTTGGCGAAATCTCGATGCTAAATCGCCAGCGGGTTATTATAAAACATGGAATTTAATAAATAGCTACGGACAAGGACCAATGCAATCGGCTTCGGTATTTAACTTTTTTAGGCCTGATTATCAAACCGCAGCTTTGCGAAATGAAGGTATTGTTGCACCAGAATTACAAATAGCAAACGACGCAACACTGATTGGTACCATGAACGCGCTTTACGCAAGTTTAGTTTGGAGTACCGCAGAAGCGCGCAGCGATTTAAATTCAAATAGTATTTATATTTATGTTCAAGACGACATGAATGTTTTAGAGAAAAACGGTGTTAGCGCGCTATTAGCTCAGTACAACACGTTATATTTTGCAGGCGCAATGAGCAGTGACACGCGCCAAGCGTTACTTGATTTAGATGCCTATTTCAATGAAGAGCAATACCGTGAACGGGTTTCGTATTTATTATATATGATTGCTATTTCACCTGAATTTAACGTGCAGTATTAGGAGCGCATAATGAGCATTAATAGAAGAGAGTTTTTGTCGTTATGTGTAAAAGGCAGTGTATCGGCTGCCGCGTTAACGAGCCTGCAATTACAAGCATTAACTGGAGCGACTAATGCAGTTGAGCTAGGAGATTACAAAGCATTAGTGTGTGTGTATTTATATGGAGGGAATGATTCGTTAAATATGCTAGTTCCGCTTGAAGGCGAGCAACGTAGTGTTTACGAGCAAAGTAGGCAGAACCTGGCTGTAGAGAGCCCACTTGAGTTAAGTATTAAAAGCCAGTTTGCCGGTGGAGTCGGTATTCATCCTTCACTTGAACCTATACAAAATGTGTTTGAATCTCAAAATTTAGCATTTATAGGTGGGATCGGTACTTTACTCGCTCCCACAACATTGAGTGACTATAAAAATAAAACAATAGGTTTGCCTAAGCATTTGTTCTCGCATAACGATCAGCAAGCTGCATGGATGTATGGTCGAGAAAAACAATCACTTAATAGTGGGTGGGGCGCACGACTTTTAGAACGTTTAGAGCTACAAGATGAGTTTGCAGCTAATGTATCACTCGACGGTACTAATTTATGGCAAACGGGAAGTGCTAGCAATGCATTTGCGCTTAACAAAAGTGGCATTAGTAGTATTAACGCGTTTGGAGGGTATCAACCTCGTAGCGAGCATGTAACTTCTATTATGAACCGCTTACTAGGCAATACGAGCCATCCGTTAAGTACAGCTTATGCCAGTGGCTTAACAAGTGCGATAAATAACACTCAAGCAATGAACAGCGCGTTAGAAAGCGCGCCTGCACTTATTACCCCATTTAGCAATAATAGCCTTAGTGAGCAATTTGCAGCAGTCGCTAAAACAATTAGCGTACAGGCAAAATTGAGCACTCAGCGCCAAGTGTTTTTTGTTTCTATGGGGGGGTATGATACGCACGATAACCAATTAACAACGCACCCTGCTTTATTAAATACGTTAGCTCAAGGGTTAAGTGAATTTGATAGCGCGATGAAAGAGCTTGATATGGCTGATAAAGTGACTGCATTTACTATGTCTGATTTTGGTCGCACGTTGACCTCAAATGGCGATGGCACTGACCATGGTTGGGCAGGAAACCAAATAGTAATGGGCGGCGCAGTAAAAGGCGGCAATATATATGGCGAGCTACTAACTCAACATTTGGATGGCCCACAAGATACCGGTGGCGGGCGTTTAATTCCAAGTGTTGCAAATGAGCAGTACTTTGCCACATTGGCTCAGTGGTTTGGTGTGCCAAGCTCTGAGCTTGTTGATATTTTTCCAAACTTGAGTAACTTTGATCACACAACATTGGACTTTTTTGTGTAATTAGTCGCTAATAGTAATCTAAAAGCACTTATTAGTAGTATAAGCTACTGGTTAATAGTGCTTATCTGTTTTAATAATAAAAATCACACACAATATAGGAATCATAAAATGAAAGTTTTAGTGAGCTTAGTTAGTTTAATCGCTTTTTTACTCGTCATACTGCCAGGGCCTTTGTATAAATTTGGTATTGTAGAATTAGGTGTTGCGTTTACGGGGTTTAAATTTGGCGTTTATGCTGGTGGCGCTGCATTGGTGCTACTTATAGTACAAGCGTTATTTATGCGTAAAACGTTAACGCTAAGCAGTGGTGTTATTGCACTTGTATTTTCGGTTGTGGCTATTGCTATGCCACTTAATATGATGAACAAGGCTGAAGGTGTACCGGCAATTCATGACATTTCAACTGATTTAGTTAATCCACCAAAATTTGTAGCAATTGCACCACTACGTGCAAATGCATCTAACCCAGTAGAATACGCGGGTGAAGAAACGGCAGTACAGCAACGCAAAGCATACCCGGAGCTGGTAACGTTAAGCTTTGCACAATCTAAAGCCGATTTAATGACAGCAAGCGAACAAGCAGTTAAAAATCTTGGCTTTGCATTGGTAAGTGCAAATACGGCTACAGGTATTGTGGAAGCTACCGATACAACAACGTGGTTTGGTTTTAAAGACGATGTGGTAATTCGTATTAAAGATGAAGGCAGCCAACGTTTTGTTGATATTCGTAGTAAGTCGCGAGTAGGGCGTAGTGATTTAGGAAAAAATGCAGAGCGCATTCATTCAATTATTAATGAATTAAACAGCTTACTTGCAAAATAACTAAATTTAGCGCCCTAGTACTAATGATTGAGCCCAAACACTGTTTGGGCTTTTTTTGTGCCTATTTTATATTGTCAGGTTCTATTCACAGGCTATGTACTATGCTGTTGATGATTTAAATTTTTAACCACTATGGAGTTATTATGAAGACAGTAGGATATGCAGCAAAAAGCCAAGGTTCTGAATTGACAGGATTTTCTTTTGAGCGCCGCGATTTACGAAATAACGATGTAGAAATTGAAATTTTATACTGTGGTGTGTGCCATTCAGATTTACACGCCGTACGAAATGATTGGGGTGGCAGTGACTACCCATTGGTACCTGGGCACGAAATTGTTGGTAAAGTTATGTCGGTAGGTAGCGACGTTAAAAAATACAAGCAAGGCGACACG
Organism: Pseudoalteromonas sp. GutCa3; assembly: GCF_002836155.1. Lineage (NCBI taxonomy): Bacteria > Pseudomonadati > Pseudomonadota > Gammaproteobacteria > Alteromonadales > Pseudoalteromonadaceae > Pseudoalteromonas > Pseudoalteromonas sp. GutCa3. Next base: position 180,448 of record NZ_PJBK01000101.1, read on the forward strand.
GTTGCTGTTGGTTGTATGGTTGATTCGTGCCAAAGCTGCGATCAATGTGATAACGATGAAGAGCAATTTTGCCGCGAAGGTATGATTGGTACTTATGCAGGCAAAGACCGCATTAGTGGTGAAATGACCCAAGGTGGGTATTCTAAACATGTTGTTGTACGCGAAGAATTCGTACTTTCCGTGCCAGAAAATTTAGACCTTTCTCGCGTAGCACCGCTACTTTGTGCAGGTATTACTACTTACTCGCCACTTCATAAATGGGGCGTAAAAAAAGGTAGCCGTGTTGGTGTTGTTGGTCTAGGCGGACTTGGCCATATGGCCGTTAAAAATGCAGTTGCAATGGGCGCAAGCGTTACGGTAATTGGCCGTAGTGAGTCTAAAAAAGATGATGCGGTTAAATTGGGTGCTCAGCACTACTTAGTGTCATCTAATGATGACGAAATGAAAGACTCGCAATCTGCCTTTGACGTCATTATAGATACGGTCCCTGTAAAACATGATTTATCTATTTACACACCACTACTTGATGTAGATGGTACTTTAGTTATTGTAGGCCAAGTTGGTCCTGTAGATGAGCTAAGCACGGTGCCACTGTTAATGGGTCGCCGTCGTATTGCAGGCTCACTTATTGGTGGTATTGCACAGACGCAACAAATGCTCGACTTTTGTGGTGAAAATAACGTGCTACCTGAGTGCGAAATGATCAACATAGACGAAATTAACACTGCATACGAGCGTATGGAAAAGTCTGACGTACGATACCGCTTTGTTATTGATATGGCATCGTTAAACGCTTAATTGTAGCGAGCAAATTGAAAATAAAAGAGCCGCTAATTAGCGGCTCTTTTTGTATTTTAAATTAATCTGAACTCAAGTTAATTAGTAGCTTGCGCTGTTGGTTGCTGTTTATTTAGTTGTAAGTAACTTAGTAGCCACATACCCAAACCACCTAAAAATAATGCAGCTGCTACGTAACCTGTTTGATTAGGTGCAGCACCCTGTGCTATTGCAATTCCACCGACCCAAGGGCCTATAGCATTGGCAGTATTAAATGCGCACTGTACAAGAGCACCAATCATAGCGTGGCCTTCGGGTGCAACGTCCATTAAAAGCGTTTGAATCAGCGTAGCCAAGCCCACACTGCAACCAATAAAGAAGATCACTGCATAAAGAGCCCAAATATTATGGCTTGCCGTTACATAAGCAAAGGCAAATACAATTGTACATACAAGCGCAAGGCCAGTGGTTTTAATTGCTGATTTATCGGCAGCTTTACCCAGTACATAGTTACCGAGCGTACAACCAATACCAAACATTACCATTGCGATAGAAATAGTATACGGTGCTGTTTTTGTTACCACTAAGATGGTGTCGGCAATGTAAGTATAAATACAAAACACCCCGCCAAAGCCAATAATTACAATACCCAAAATAGACCAAACCAGTTTATTTTTAAGTACACCAAACTCGTTTAGTAAGTTAGAAGGCTTAGCGTTATCTATATTTGGAACTACTTTATAAACAAAAATAAAAGCAATAAATGCAAGCACTGCAGCGCCGGCTAAACAGTACCGCCAACTAAGATTTTGACCCACAAGTGTTACAACAGGCACACCAACAATAGTGGCCACAGTTAAACCCATAAACACCTTAGACATAAAGCTAGCACGCTTACCTTTTGGGGCAATATCAGATGCTAATAAAATAGCCGCGCCAAAATATGCACCATGAGGTAAACCACTTAAAAATCTAAATATTACAAGCTGCTCAAGCGACGTTGCCATCGCGCTTAATCCGTTTGAGACAAACATTAAGCTTATAAATATGAGCAATGCTTTGCGCTTTCTCATATTAGCAGTGGTAAGCATTAAAATAGGGGCGCCCACTACAACACCAATGGCGTAAGCACTAATTGCATAGCCACTTTGTGATGGCGTTGAGCCAAATGTTTCGCTAATTAGTGGCAGCATAGGCATCATCGAAAATTCAGATAATCCTAAGATAAATGTGCCTAGCGCTAATACGAGTAAAATAGCGGTTCTGTTAAGTTGACTAGGTGCCGACGTTACATCTGATGTCATAGATGATCCCTTAAGGTTTAATTTTAAAAATGAAACTGCACAATAGATCTTGAATAGGAAATATTATGTGTATGCTTAAATTTTGGTGTGAGAGGGTAGTCTGTGAGGGCGCTATTTTAAGTTAAAAAAAGTACAGAGTCATGCATAAATTAGTGGTTTTATTAGGTTTTTAAAATGTTAATTAGAAGAAAATACTACTTAACATTTATAAAATAAAAAAACTATTTATAAAGCATATATATATAAGATATTAAATATTAGCCGAAAGGTTATTTAAAGCTTATATTTACAGTACAGCTACATATTGATATCACATTAATTTGCTAATTTTTGTACTAATTTACTCCTTAAGGTTTTTATATGTTTGGTATTTCTAAAAGAAACGCAAAAATTGAAGAAATGGAGCTTCAATTAATTCAAAAACAATCTATTTTATCGGCAATTAATAAGCACGTTGCTTATATAGAGTTTACACCTGATGGAATAATATTAGACGCAAACCAGTTGTTTTTAAAAACGATTGGGTATAGCAAAGAGAAAATAATTGGTAAGCATCATCGTATGTTTTGCGAACCTGAATATGCAAAGTCAAACGAATATAGTCAATTTTGGCAAGCATTAAAAACAGGGAATTCTAAAGCAGGCTCGTTTTTAAGGTACAAAGCTAATGGCGATAAGCTTTGGCTTGAGGCAACTTACTTTCCTGTAGAAGATCGCGGCGTAGTCACCAAAGTTATTAAAATAGCCTCTGATATTACGACCAGTTACATACAAAGAAAAGCGCAAGAAGCTATTGCAAATGCACTCGACAAAGCCTTGGCTACAATAGAGTTTACCCCAGAGGGTAATATTTTAAAGGCGAACCAAAACTTTTTAGCAACAATAGGTTATAGCTTAAAAGACATTGTAGGCAAGCATCATAAAATGTTTTGTACTAAATTGTTTTATGAGAAAAACCCACGCTTTTGGAGTGAATTAGCGCAGGGGCAGTTTAAGTCAGGAAAATTTAAACGTATTGCCGCCGACGGTTCAGAAATTTGGTTAGAAGCAACTTATAACCCAATTTTAGATAGCAAAGGTAATGTAATTAAAATAATTAAGTTTGCATCAAATATTACCGATCGAATTAATAATAACAGTGCAGTGACAGAAGCCGCTGCAATAGCACATGAATCGGCGGTAGCTACTGCTACAACCGCTAAAAAAGGCTCTGAAATACTACAAAGCTCTATAGCGAACTCCGACGCCATTGTAAGCCAAGTACTTAAATCGGTAGATTTAATAAAAAATCTTAATGAACAGTCTGCGGTCATAGGTTCCATTGTTTCGACAATTAGCAGCATTGCGGATCAAACTAATTTACTGGCACTTAATGCCGCGATAGAAGCAGCGCGTGCTGGTGATTATGGTCGAGGTTTTGCTGTAGTAGCTGATGAAGTAAGGCAGCTTGCAGCCAGCACTAGTCGATCTACTAATGAAATAGCAAGTGTTGTTAAAAATAACCAAGAGCTCACTAATGATATATCAAAGCAAATAACGTCAGTTTCAGACTCATCAAAACAAGGAAGAGAGCTTATTGCTAATGTGTCTGAGGTTATTAAAGAGATTGAACGTGGAGCCGATATTGTTTCTCAAACGGTAGCTAAGTTAAATACTTAGTTAATTGCATGTTCCTATGTTTAAAGCTGCCTTCTTATGTGCTCAAACACACCTAACAACATTTTAAATTGATAAAGTGCGACAATATGTCGCGCTTTTGCTTTTGCCAATCACACTATAATTACGCCAATTATTACAGTGGCATAAATTAACAATGGTTTATAAAAGCAAAACTCAAAAAACATATTTATTAACTCCTGTCGCACTTTTTATTAGCGGTGCGCTATCTCCTTTTGCATTTGCCGACGATACGCCTTTAGAAGTGATTGAAGTACACGGACATGCTCAAAATAAGCATTTAGCACTTGGTTCGTCAGAATCGTTATTAAGTGATTTAGGTGTCGATTTTTCAGCAGCGGGGGGCGTATCTAACTTACCTATCTTAAATGGTTTAATGGGCGACAGAGTTAAAGTGTTAGTTGATGGTGCAGATGTAACCGCTGCATGCGCTAATCATATGAACCCGCCACTTTCGTATATCTCGGCTAATCAAATTACGTCTTACAATGTGGTTGCAGGCGTGTCGCCAGTAAGCGCGGGCGGCGATAATATTGCCGGTGTAATAAGCGTTAATTCTATTTCACCACAGTATAGCGATAGCAATGAATTAGGTTGGCACTCAGGTTATGTGTCAGCAAAGTACAGTAGCGTTGATAACGGACGTAAACTTGGCGTTGGTGTACGTTTAGCAAGTGACACGTTTAGCCTTAATTATCAGGGTTCGTTTAGTGACGCTGATAGTTATGAAGACGGTAACGGCGATGTAGTATTAGATACATTGTATCGAGCACAAAATCATAGTTTAACCGCAGCTATGCGCGATGATAAACAGCAATTAGTTATAAAGCTAACGCATCAAAAAATCCCGTATCAGGGATTTGCAAATCAGTATATGGATATGACCGATAACACCAGCTACGGTGCAATAGCTCAATACAAACGCTCCTTTGAAAACAGCGAGCTTGAAGGGCAAGTTAACTGGCATAGCGTAAAGCACGAAATGGGTTTTTTCAGTGAAGAAAAAACAGGCATGATGCGAATGAAAACCGATGCACAAGATATAAGTACGCAGCTTAAATGGCGTATCGCGCTTGATAAAAACAGCAGTATTTTACTCGGTCAAGAATATTACAATTACAGTATTGATGATTGGTGGCCAGGTATTGAAGGCTCAACCATGATGGGACCAGACGATTACGTAAATGTAAATAACGGTAAACGAGAGCGCATAGCGGCATTTGCAGAATTTGAGAGCCAAATAAATACAAAATTATGGTTAAACGCAGGCGTACGTATTGAAAGTATTAATACCCACGTTGGAGAGGTTCAATCTTACAACGATGACATGAGTATGATGGATATGGACGATATGAGCGATATGGGTAGTATGGAAAGTATGACCATGAGCGATACGTCTACAGATAACACTATTGCTGCACAGAATTTTAATGCTGGCGACAAAGATAAAACCGACACTATAGTTGATGCTAACTTATTAATTAACTACCAAATAACAAATTATGATGAGCTGCAATTTGGTCTTGCCCGTAAAAACCGAGCGCCTAATTTATACGAGCGATACAGTTGGGGTGTAAGCACCATGGCAACCACCATGATTGGTTGGTATGGCGATGGTAATGGTTATATTGGTAACCCTGATTTAGACGTTGAAACAGCGCATACAATAAGTGCTACTTATATTAAATCGGCTAAAGATGACCGTTGGCGGTTAAGCACCAATGTTTGGTATACAGATGTGAGTGACTATATTGATGCTGATATTGTAAGAAGCTTCAATAGTTATGACTTGGACAACACTGCGCGTAACATTTTTCAGTTTACTAATGTAGATGCTATTTTGTATGGTGCAAAAATAGATTTAACAGCCAACATTTATGAATCTAAGCAATTAGGTAATTGGCAGTTACACGCTAATGTTACTAATACGAGAGGTAAGCGCGACGATACTAACCAGCCGCTTTATCAAATTAAACCACTGCAAACCCAGCTAGGTATTAGCCAGCAAATAGGTCGATTTGAAAACGCGTTATCTTGGCAGTGGGTCGATACTAAAAGCCGTGTAGATAATGATCGTTTTGAAAACCAAACAGACAGCTACAGCCTGGTTAATTTAAGCTCTAAAGCCACATGGGATTCATTAACGCTAAGTGCTGAAGTGAGTAACGTGTTTGATGAGTACTACCAACTTCCGCTAGGTGGTGTAAGTATTGCGGCACTTAAACAAGATAGCAGCAACGGGTTTGAACAACTTGCTGGGCAGGGTCGTTCATTTAATGTAAGCGTTAGTTACGCGTTCTAACTAAACTAAATTATTAAAAATAAAGCAAAAGCCATAACTGTGTTATGGCTTTTTTTGCGTTTTAATATGTAAGCCGTAAACTTATTTTTATGAAATATTTGTATGCAAAAAGCGTTCTATTAAGCACGCTTGTACTAATTTTACAGCGTTATTTTAAGGCAATGCAGTAAAAAGCAGTAACTTGTTCATCACCCAATAATTAGGAAATACAGTGTTTAAGCAATTTAAAAATAAAGTGATGGGTGCGCCAACTGCTATGGCCGGTTTAGCTTTGGGTATTGCTAGTATGGGATGGGCATGGGAAAACGTTTTTAATTTAAACTCCCAAGGGCAATTTTTGGGAGCGGTACTAGCTGGCGTATTAGTTTTACTTTTGGCTGCTAAGTTTTTACTACACCCTCATTTATTAAAAGCCGATTTAGCACACCCAGTTGCAGGAAGTGTGATCCCTACATTTGCAATGGCTAATCTTGTTATTTCAAACTCAGTTGGGCAATTTAATTCATTAGCTGGCGACATTATGTGGGTTTTAGCTTTTGTGCTGCATCTCACATTTTTGGTGAGTTTTTTATACCAGCGAGCAAAAAAGTTTAACTTCGAGGATATGGCGCCCAGCTGGTTTGTGCCGCCAGTGGGGATAATTATTGCAGATGTTACTTTTTCGGGAAATCCGACATTAGCGTGGTTAGCTTATAGCGCACTGGTGATTGGTATATCAACGTACAGTATTATGCTGCCAATTATGTTTTATCGCTTTTTATTAGCATTAAAAAGTGACTACGAAATACAGCCAACACTTGCCATTTTAGCAGCGCCTGCCAGTTTAACATTAGCGGGGTATTTTCATATTGTAGCTAATCCATCACTCTTTATAGTGGGGGCATTATTTATATTAGCGATAATAAAAACACTGATTGTTTATGTGTTATTTATAAAGTTATTACGCAGGCCTTTTACGCCGAGCTACGCTGCTTTTACATTTCCAATGGTTATTGGGGCAACTGCATTATTTAAAATGAAAGACTGGATGCAAAGTATAAACCTCGCAATGCCATATGTAGATACAGTTAATTACTTAGCTACGTTTGAACTTATAGTTGCCTCGGCAGTAGTTGGTTATGTAAGTGGTCGGTACTTTTGCCACTTTAAACTATCAAAGCAACAGGTAACGTAGAGTTACTCTTGGGTTGCCTGTGGCTCATTACTTTCTTGTTCAGCTAGTTTTTCGCGCTCAGCTTTTGACACATAACCAGGTTTGTTGCTTTTATGTAGTTTAGCGTTAGTGCGTTTATCTTTCTTTTGAAATTTAGTGACGATTTTTTTACGACGGTTCACAATTAAATACCCTGTTAATTTTAAGTCGCGCATTATACAGTCATCCTCATAAAAGCTGCTATATAAATATTCAGCTTAAGTTACCTGCGTGTTTAGCGTAAAGAGCTATAAGTAAGCGCTTCATAGCGTTATAATTACCGCTCTTAGTTATTAATTAAATGGGAATTGTTTTGAAAAAGTTAGCTTTAGCCAGTATTGCTTTATTTGCGTTTGGTGCTCATGCGCAGTTAAATAAAAATATTGATAGCGTTGCCGATTACGCAGTAAATACCTACCAAAATGCTCAAATACACACACTAACTAACTTAGTGGCTTTTCCGACCGTTAATAAAAGCGACATTACCGCTCCTCAAAATCCCGATTTTATTGGCTTTAAAGCACTGTTAAAAATGAAAGCCGCAGAGCTTGGTTTTGACTACCAAGATTTAGGCTACACCGTTTTAATTGGAATGGGCGAGCAAAGCGAAAAAGTAACGGTAGTAACCCACGGCGACGTGCAACCTGCTAATGCTAGCAAATGGAAACAAAGTCCTTTTATTATTGATACATCTGAACCGGGAAAATTAGTTGGTCGTGGTACGGAAGACGATAAAGGTGCAATAGCAACAGCGCTTTACGCCATGAAAGCAATTAAAGATAAAGGCATAACCCTTAATAACCGAATTGAGCTTATGATTTACCTTGCTGAGGAGTCTGATTGGGGTCCGCTTACTCAATTTATGAAAACGTATGAACAACCAAAATATGCAGTAACGATTGATGCGTCATACCCTGTAGTGGTTGCTGAGAAAGGCTGGAGTTTAATTGCGCCTACCTTTAATGCAACATCGCCACAAACGGGTGTGTATGTAAAGGATGTAACTGGCGGTGCGTTTAGAAGCCAAATTCCAGAAGACGCCAGCTTAGTACTTCACAATGCAGACGCTGCACTTATTAATACATTAAAAGCAAAAGCCAAAACATTAAATAAAGTTGAGTTTAACTTTAGTGAAAAAAGTAATGGTTTAGCAATAAGCGTTAAAGGTATGTCGGCGCATTCATCTGAGCCAGAGTCGGGTATAAATGCCATTGCCTATTTAGCTGAGTTATTTAAAGGCGTGGAGCTTGAAAATAACAGTGACGGCGAGCTAATCGACTTTGTGAATCAGTTAATTGGTTTAGACATTCACGGTAAACAGTTTGGCGAAATAGCTTATAAGCACGACTTTATGGGTCCGATGACAGTGGCACCAACCGTTATTGAGCGCGATGGTAATGCGCTAACACTTGCTGTAAATGCACGTCGCCCTATGGGTAAAGACGAAGCTGTATTACAAAAGCAAATTGATGATGCGCTAGCTAATTGGCAAGCCACTAACAATGTAACGCTTGCCAACATAGAAACAATTATTGGCACACCTATGCTGCTTGATAGCGCGCCGCATGCGCAAAAGCTGCTTGATATTTTTAAGCATTTTACGGGCGACGAAAAAGCTGACTTTGTATCAATAGGTGGTGGCACTAACGCCAAGCTGTTTGATAACGCGGTATCGTTTGGTCCTTCAATGCCAGGTAAACGCTACACAGGTCATTCAGAGCATGAATTTATGACCATTGAGCAACTTGAGCTTAATTTGCGTATGTACACAGCGATGATGATAGAGCTGGGTAATATGTAATTTATATTTAGATGCAATAGAACTAAAAATAGGTGTTGGTTATTAGTCAGCACCTATTATTTCAAAATTCACGTCTGGCAAGCTTTCAAAACTAGGTTTTGCAAATAAATACCCTTGCATAAGCTCAACACCTGCGTTTTTAAGCCATGTATATTCTTCTACTGTTTCAATCCCTTCAGCCAGTGCGATAATATTTAAATCGCGAAACATATTTAAGCAATGAGTTACTATTAATTGGCGTTTTTTGTCGTTGCTTATATCGCGTATTAGCGCCATATCCAGCTTAATAATATCTGTTTGAAAGTCAGCCAGCAGATTTAAACCAGAATAACCTGCACCAAAGTCATCAGTGGCGGTTTTAAATCCGAGAGACTGATAGTAATCAACAACGCGTTTAATGTGTGCGGTGTCTTCTATTTTTTCTACTTCAGTAAATTCAAACATAATATTTTGAATTGGGAAGTTATACTTTTTTGCAGCTTCTAGTGTGGTGCGTATACATCGCTCAGGTTTATAAATAGCATTAGGTAAAAAGTTAATGCTTAGCATTGATGTTATGCCCAGCTTTGAGGCTAGTTGAATGGCTTTAATGCGGCAAAGCTGATCAAATGCATAGCGGTTGTCTTCATTCACTTTTGAAATGATTGAATAAGCAGACTCGCCATTTAAACCTCTAACCAGCGCTTCATAGCCATAAATAAGATTAGTTTTACAGTTTATAATCGGTTGAAAAGCCATAGAAAAATCAAATTCGAGATCGTTAGCGTCAGCACAGTTACTACACGTAACTTTTTCACAATCTTTTGATTTTTCGCTCATTTAGCTCATCCTTTTATGTTTATTTGTTTAGGTTAGTTGAGATTAGATTCTAACACAAATAGATTAAAGTATTGTTTTTTATGTTTTTATACATAATAAATAACTATGTAATTAAATGAAAAGTGATGACTAATGTCAGATCACTTAGTGACATTTAGCAGGTGTGTACGTTGCTTATTAAAACAATAATAGCGACATACATTACTTGGAGAATATAAATGAGCAATACAGTGACATTAGGCAAAAAAATTAAAGGATATTTACTTATTTTAACTTTGCTAAGCGTTATAAATTTACTAACTTCGCCTAGTTATATATGGGTAGTATGGCCAGCAATTGGTATGGGAATAGGGCTTGTAGTAAGTACTTTGAGTAGGAATAAACCTAAAAATACTTCTTTATAATAAGCAAGCCAAGTAATTACTTACTTGGCTTTTTTAGTAAGGAACTGTCTAAACAGTTAAGTCTAAATAGTTAAGTCTAAATATTTAAAATGCTGATTGAAGTGTCGCATCTAGTGATATTTCGGTATTTAAGAGCTTGGAAATAGGGCAGCTCTTTTTGGTTTGCTCACATAAGGCTTGAAACTGTTCGTTTTGAATATCATCAATACGCGCTTTTACCTCAAGGGCAATATGCGTTACTGAAAAACCGTCATCTACTTCATCAAGGCTTACAGTGGCTTTAGTATCAATTTTATCTGCGGTAAAGCCTGCATCACCTAATGCAAGCGAAAGCGCCATACTAAAACATGCACTGTGCGCTGCACCTACTAATTCTTCAGGATTTGAGCCTGCCTCATCTTCAAAGCGGGTATTAAAACCGTAAGGTTGTTTGTTAAGCGCGCCACTTTGAGTTGATATGCTACCTTTGCCTGTTTTAATATCGCCAGACCATGTTGAACTAGCCGTTTTTTTAATAGTCATCATCTTCTCCTTGCTTGAGTGTAAGCTTTTCAGGTTAGCTAAGCGTTATTTACAAAATAAACTTATATAAAGCCTTAAAAGCACTAATTACTGATGATGTTGCAAAATAGACGCCAGTTAATTGTTACTCTTATTTATTACGCCTGCAGCGCTCTGAACAGAAAATAACGTTATCCCAGTCGCGCTGCCATTTTTTACGCCACGTAAAAGGTTTATTACAAATAGGGCATATTTTTTGAGGTAAGTTTAGTTTTTTGTGCGCCATGCTTACTCAGCCTTACTGTTACTTTTAGTATCCGTTTTACTTTTTGTTCGAGTAACTTTTTGAGTACCCCCAACGTGCTTTTTAAGAATCCTCCCTATGGCGCGTTTAACATCGGCTCGCTCACGGTATTGCCATAAGCGTTCGCGTGCTTCTTTTGAGGCTGCTGTTAAATCAAGCATCGGTTCGGGATAATCCTCCCCTAACTTAAAGTCGTTAAAGAGTGCCTCCATCGGAGTTTGCTCCCAAGGCTGATGTAAATATTCAATAGGGAGTTTTTCAAGCTCGGGGCACCACTTTTTAATAAACGAACCAGTTGGGTCTTGATCTTCTGATTGTTTAATTGGGTTGTAGTGCCTGATGGTGTTAATGCCTGTTACCGAGGCTTGCATTTGAATTTGCGGATAGTGAATTCCGGGCTCAAAATCTAAAAAGTAATTAGCGAGAGGAAAGCTTGCTTGCTGCCAACTTATATTTAAATGATGCGTTACAAAGCTTACAAGCATGGCGCGCATTCTAAAGTTTATATAGCCGGTGGCTTTTAAGCAGCGCATGCAAGCGTCAATAATGGGAATACCTGTTTGACCTTGCGCCCAGCGTTCAATATCGTTTTTAACATGTTCATCATCACGATACGGAAATACATGATAACCCGGATTAAGGGCTAAAAACTCCATAGAACATTCGCTCTCAAACTTTTGCATAAAGTGGCAGTGCCAATGCAAGCGCGATACAAACGCAGCAAGCGGGCGCTTCCAGCCTCTTTTTTCAGGGTGTTTTGAATGATATTCATCAATGGCCATTTGATACACTTGCCTAAGGCTAATATTCCCCCACGCTAAATACGGCGAAAGTCGGGAGCAATGAGTTTGGCTTAAGCTTGGGCTCGATATTCCTTTTTGATAACCTTTACCGCGCTCGGCAAAAAAGCTCTGCATTACAGTTCGCGCATGCAGCGGGCCACCTTGTTGAAAGCTGTCGTGATCTTGCGTGTAAGCGCTTGGCAGCTCAGGTGCTTGATAGTTATTGAGGGTAATTGTTTTTATACTCTTCCAATTAGGAACAGCAATAGGTGCTTGCATTGTTTGCTGCCAGCGTTCGTTCCAATTATTACGATTTTTTTTGCCGCGAATAACCGCGCCTGTTTGCGACTCTTGCCAGTTAATGTGGTTATGCTGGCACCATGCTTTTATTACTTTATCGCGCTCAAAGGTGTTGTTTAAGCCTATTTCTTGATGGCTAAAAATATTAACTATTTCAAACTGTGCCTTTAACGATTCAAGTAAATCGTTCATATTTAAATTAAAGATATAAACACAGGCGTTAAAACGCGCTAGCTGATTATTTAACTCAACTATTGATTGATACACAAAGCGCCAGTGCCGCTCATTGTAGTGTGCATCTTCGAGCAATAATGGCTCAAAGTTATAAAGTAATAGGGTAGGTAAGCCATTACTGAATGCATTTTTTAATGGTTGATGATCGCTAAGACGCAAATCACGTTTAAACCACACGATGTTTATTTTCATATAATTTGTTTATTGCTTTAAATAGAGATAAAAATTAGCTTGTTATTTAACTGAGTCAGCCAAACCTATACGTAACTAACTTGAATTAAGATTTAGTTTTAATGTATTAAAAGGAAAAGTATGTTTTTAGATTTAACTGTAAATAAAGAGCTTAATGTTTATTCGTATTTAGTTGGCGGGATCAGCCCTCGTCCAATTGCATGGATAAGTACATTAAGTAGCGACGGTGTGGCTAATATTGCTCCTTACTCATTTTTTACAGTAGCGAGTTGTAACCCACCAGTATTGAGTGTGACGCAAGTAAATCCACGCGATAAACCAAGTAAAGATACATTAATTAACTTATTAGCGACTAAAGAATGTGTGATTAACATTGTGAGTCATGAGCAGGTTGAAAAAATGAATCAAAGCTGTGCTAATTACCCTAGTGATGTTAGTGAGTTTGATGCTGCAAATATAACTAAAATTGATAGCCAAATGGTCGCAGTGCCGAGTGTTGCTGATTCAAAAGTACGCTATGAGTGTAAGCTACGTGAAGTTATTACTATTTCAAGCGAGCCTGGCGGCGGACAAATGATGTTGTTAGACATAGTGGGTATTTGTATAGACGATGAAGTGATGAGTGGTGGCTATATTGACCCTGAATTATTAAATGCAGTGGGCAAAATGGGCGGCGATTACTTTAGTACAACCAAAGATAAGTTTTTGCTTAAAAGGCCACAGTTGTGAAATAATAGTTTACTTAGGAATATAATAATAAAAGGATTTACGAATGTTTAAGTTCATTTTCACTTTGTTAATTGCTTTGCAAAGTTTTGGCTCTTTTGCCACACAAGATAAAAAACTACCTATAGAAGTTTTTGCAGGCTTAAAAGATTTTAGCCAAGTTAAGCTATCTCCCAATGGTAAGAACCTCGCTTTTGTAAGAAACCATCAAGGGACTTTAATCTTAATGGTTAAAAACTTGGAGACAGGGGTTACTACACCAATTATAAACTCAAATAACCATACAGTGTTTTTTGATTGGTATAACTGGGCAAATGATGACGTATTATTGCTTGGTGCTCGTTATATAAAGTATCAGTTTGGCGGAGTTAAATATACATCAACTCTTATGTATGCGTATAACTTTAAAAATGATAAAGGTCTTAAATTAGCTTTTAAAGCCAACACAGTAAGAGATGAAATCCAGCCACAATATTCAGACCGAATTGTTAGTTTTTTACCTGAAAAAGAAAATAAAATTTTAGTTGAGGGGGATTTTAAAATAGCAAATACCCCAGCTGTTTATGAGTTGGATTTAACTACATTACGTAAGACTCAAATACAAAGGCCACGCAGTAATGTAGTTACTTGGTTTGCCGACCGGCAAGGTAAAGTTCGTATTGCAAAAAAAATGGACGATACGCAATTTACTTACGATTATTTTGATGAGAATAGACAGTCGTGGGATACTTTATTTGATTATGAGGTTTTTAGTGAGCAAAGTATTTCTATATTAGGGTTTGATAAAGACTCTAATTTTTTATACATCACTGCGTTACATGAAGGGCGCGATGCATTATTTAAACTCAATTTAACGACTAAAGCTCGCGAGCTAATTTACAGTAATACTAAATATGATTTTGATGGGTCTATTTTTTATTCACAACAAACCGGAGAAGTTGCTGGTTTTACTGATTCCCATTTAGATGATGGTATTAAATATTGGGATAAAGACTTAGACAAATTACATCGTTCTTTGCGTGTATCGCTCCCTAAAGATGAATATAAATTAAACATTGTAAGTACCAGTAAAGATCAGCAAAAATATATACTTTATATCAGTTCAGACAAAACGTCTGGCAGTTATCTATTTGGGGATAGAGTTAAAAAGCAGGTGAGTGCAATTGCTGATGTTTATCCGAAAATAGATGCCTCGGTATACAGAGGCAAAAAGCGCATTAGCTATAAGGCAAGAGATGGCTTGAAAATAGAAGGCTATTTAACTCTACCTGTAGAATATAAAGAAGGTGATAAGTTACCAACAATTATATTTCCACATGGCGGCCCTATGGCAAGAGATTATGCTAACTTTGATTACTGGACTGCTTTATTAGCCTATAACGGATATGCTGTTTTACAGCCTAACTTCCGTGGTTCAAGTGGCTATGGGTACGACTTTTTAATGCAGTCAATTCAAGGTTTCGGTTTAGCTATGCAAGATGACTTGCAAGACGGTGCAAACTGGTTAATTGATCAAGGAATAGCGCATGCTGATAACATTTGTATAGGTGGTGCTAGCTATGGTGGCTATGCAGCGTTAATGGCTGTAATTAAGCACCCAGAAACGTTTAAATGTGCGGCTAGTTTTGCTGGAGTAAGTGATTTAGAGTATTTAGTGAGTAAAGCACGATACTTTACAAACAAAAATATTGTTAGAAAGCAGTTTGGAACTGATGATGATTTGCTAGAAGCTAATTCTCCGGTGAATTTTGCTAAAAAAATAACTAGACCAATATTACTTGTACACGGAACTGATGACAGTGTTGTACCTGTTTACCATAGTAGAGAAATGCAGGATGAACTTGATGATGAAGGAAAAGATGTTACTTATATTGAGCTTGAAGATGGTGACCATTACTTATCTTATCAAGAGCACAGAGTTAAAACTCTTCAGGCATTTTTAGACTTTTTTGATAAACATTTAAAAAATAATAAATAGCCAAACTCCAGTTAAATAGCAAAAAGACAACTTGGGTTGTCTTTTTTGATCACAATCTTCCTTAGTTTGTGCACATTGTTTGCACTTTTACTTGTTAACTTTGTTTTATTAAACGTTAAAGTAAAGGTTCAAACATTGAAAACACTTCTTAAAACAAAAGCCTCTAATGTAACTAAGTTATTTGCATTAAGCGCGCTTTGTATCGCTTTAAGCGCATGTAACAGCGATTCTACAAGTACTACAACAGACGGCGAAACGGTCAGTAATAGTGCTCCAACGGTTGACGCCGGTATTGACCAAACTGTTAATGCGGGCGATACCGTTTATTTAAGTTCAACAGTTGAAGATGATGGCGAAGTATCTGTTAGCTGGTCACAAACATCAGGCACTACCGTTAGCTTATCTTCAAGTACTGCAACGTCTACTGAGTTTGTTGCACCTGAGGTATTAACCGATGAAGCACTTGTATTTGAAATCAGTGCAGATGACGGCACAAACGATGTCGTTGTAGATACCGTTATAGTTAATGTTATTGCTTCATCAGACTCAGGCTCAGACACTGGTGCAGTTGATAATAGTGCAAAACTTACCAGCTGGTTAATTAACAACGATACAACCTCTACTTATATACAAAACAATGGCGCAGTGGTTGAAGATGTTCAATCAGTTGAGGTTGTTACTGTTACTGAGGAAGATGCTGACGTTGAATACATGTATGTGCAAACAACTGACATTCCTAAATATGACGTAACGCTTACACAAGACCAAGTAGACGCGTTAAATAACCGCCCGCGTGCAGCTACCGATTTTTATAACGGTGTAACCTCAGCAGCAGTAGGGCAAACCATTTCGTTTGGTGAAGATATTGGCTATAACAGCAGTACTGAAAACTGTGATGACACAGGCGGTGCAGGCTATTGGCCTCCAGGACCAGGTTGTCCGACAGAACAAACAGTTGAGGCGTATTTTCCGATAACACCTACCGATTTATCTGACACTGAAACTTGTGAAACAGGTTTAGGTACAGTTGGCTTAATGGTTAATGGCACCAGTATATTTAACTGGGGCGATGGTATGAGCTACGGTAATAATATTTGGTATACATTAGCGCCCATTGCTGAGCAATACGATGTTGATGTGTGTGGCGGACATGCTGCTAACGGAGAATATCATCACCATTTTTACACGAGTTGCTTAGCTGATTTACTCGAAGATGATGGCGATGCGCATTCACCTATTTATGGGTTTGCAGCTGATGGCTATCCGCTTTATGGTCCTTATGAAAGTAACGGTCAACTTGCATTAAGCGGCTGGGAAATGCGTGATTATGGCGCGTCAGAAAGTGAAGGTGGTTGTGGTACTGAAGGTGAGCGAAGCTGTACTTTAGTCGATCAATACGATGTTAGCCAAGGCACACAAACAAGTGATGCAGGTCCTGCTATTGGCGCAGAAGTAACGACGCTCTCTGGTAATACATTAAATGCCGACGATGGGTATTACTTTGAAGATTTCTACTACGCACAAAAAACAGTAACCGGTGCTCAATTAGATGAGCATAACGGCCACGATACTAACGATGGCAAGGGTTATCACTACCATATAACACTAACGTTAGACAGCGATGGTAAATTACAGCCTTCTTTCCCTTATCAAATAGGGCCTCGTTTTAAAGGTCAATTAGCCGATAATTCAATTGGTCGCTGTGATACGGGCGAAACAATGGGTCCACCACCGGGAATGTAAGGAGTAACTATGCGTTATTTTAAATACGCATTGATCCTAACTACTGCTGCGCTATTGAGCTTTAAGCTCTTTGCGCAGCAGGAAATGATGGATCATAGCCATATGCCTATAGCAGTGCCAAGTGATACGCCAATTCCTGCATTAAGCCTTAAGTTATTAAAAGATAGTATGTCGGGTTATAACTTAATTTTAGATACGCAGCGCTATGATTTATCTGTACCCCCTGAGGGTGCAATGAACATGCAGCAAATGATGAGCGTTACTACAAACGATGACACGGGCTTTTTACAAGGTCATGCTCATTTATATATAAATGGGGTTAAAATACAGCGAATTTACGGACATGCATTGCATTTACCTGCTAACTTATTTAAAAGTGGTATAAATACCGTATCGGTTACTTTAAATAATCATAGTCATATGTATTGGACCGCTCAGGGCAAAAAAATAGTTGCTACGCTGTATGTTAACGATCAAACCAAAGAGTTTATAACATACCGATTTGAAAGCTTTCCTAGCAAGGTTGAAAACACGAATTAATGAAAATTCATAATAAACTTTTTTTAATACTATTTAGTTTTACCTTTAGTGTTATTGCAGGGCTAGTAGTACTTATACAATGGAGTATAGGGCAAGGCGTAATTGATTTTGTTAATGCAAAAGAAGTAAAAGCGCTTGAACCACTTGTCGTGCAACTTGCAAAGCAATACGAACAAAACCCCTCATGGGAACGTGTTGTTGGCAATGGCGAAAATTTTAGAAAACTTATTGAATCGCAGCTAGAAAATAGCCAGTTTTTACCTAGGCCACCAGAAGGTCCAGGCCCCAGAGGGGGAATGATGCGACGCCCGCCACCCGATCATATTCGTTTAGGGGGAGAGCGCCGCCTACCACCTGAAAATATTGCTCACTACGCTTTGCTTGATGAAAATAAGCAGCGAGTAGTGGGTAGATACCTCAGCGATTTAAAATATATAACAACCCCAATTACAGTGGGCGATAAAACAGTGGGTTACTTAGCTGTTTCCAAAAGAGATAGCTTGGTTGATGGTTATGAGCTTGATTTTTTACAGCAGCAAACTAACTACTTATGGTTTATTGCTTTAGCTGCGGTATTGCTTACATTACTAGTTACCTTTTTATTGTCTCGTCACTTAGTTAGTCCAGTAAAGCAAATTGCTAACGGTATGCATCGCTTAACGCAAGGTAATTACGAGACTAAGCTTACGCTTGAGCGAAAAGACGAATTAGGCCAATTAAGCGAAGATTTTAATATCCTTGCATTTACACTCGCTAAAGACGAGCAAGTGCGCAAACGCTGGCTTGCCAATATTTCTCACGAGCTTAGAACGCCAATGAGTATTTTACTCGGTGAACTTGAAGCTATGCTACTTGGCATACGTGAGCCTAATGCAAAAAATATTAACTCGGCTAACGACGAGGCATTGCATTTAAAACGCTTAATAGATGATTTGCATATGCTCAATAGCGCAGAGTTAGGGGGTATGCATTACACTATGCAACCTACTGATATGGCTTTATTATTAAATACTATTGAGCAAAAATATCAGGTTATACTTGAGCAGCACAATATAAAAATTTACTTACTCAATAGCGCTAAACACATAACTGTACAAGCAGATAAAACCCGACTTTTGCAGCTGCTCGATAATATTTTAATGAACGCGGTGCACTATGCACAATGCACCACTATTTCATTAACGGCTAATAATATAAGCATTAAAGGGCAAACCTACTTAGAGCTTATAATTGAAGATAATGGCGTAGGTGTAGAGCAGTCGCATTTATCGCATTTGTTTGAGTATTTATATCGAGTAGATAGTTCGCGTAATCGCCAAGAGGGCGGTTCGGGCTTGGGCTTATCTATTTGCCAACATATAGTTAAAGGCCATAATGGTGAAATAGCTGCTGAAAAAGCCACTCTAGGCGGTCTTGCTATTATTATTAGGCTACCAACTATTTAGCTTTAGTTGATTCATATAAAAAGTACGTAACTTGAACTTTGTTTGATATGGTATTTTTATCCTAAGTTTGGATTACTAATAACAGAGAACTCTATGAGCGAACAAATACTGATTGTGGAAGATGAA
Organism: Pseudoalteromonas sp. GutCa3; assembly: GCF_002836155.1. Lineage (NCBI taxonomy): Bacteria > Pseudomonadati > Pseudomonadota > Gammaproteobacteria > Alteromonadales > Pseudoalteromonadaceae > Pseudoalteromonas > Pseudoalteromonas sp. GutCa3. The sequence goes on from NZ_PJBK01000101.1 coordinate 199,595, forward strand.
GTAAAGCTAGCTAACTTAATGAGTGACTTTTTAAGTAGCCATCATTTTGTTACTCATCAAATACATCACGGAAATGAAGTATTACCTTGGCTTGAAATTAACAGGCCGAGCGTAATTTTGCTCGACATAATGCTACCAGGTCAAAGTGGTATTGAACTATGTAAAGCAATCAGGCGCTTTTCAAATGTGCCTATTATTATGGTATCGGCAAAAGTAGAAGAAATAGATAGGCTGCTTGGACTTGAGTTAGGTGCAGATGATTATATTTGTAAGCCGTTTAGTTATGCTGAGCTGGTGGCGCGAGTTAAAGCTATATTAAGGCGATTAAGTAACGCAAGTGATGTTACAGAGTCAACAATGAAGCTCGACGAGAGCACCTACAGCGTAAAATACAAATCAAGCAGTATAGAGCTAACGAACTTTGAATTTCAGCTATTTAAACCTTTGTTTAACAACCCAAATCGTATTTATTCGCGCGATAGTTTAATGGACACTATGTACGCCGATCAGCGTATTGTGAGCCATCGTACTATTGATAGCCATATTAAAAAGTTGCGTAAAAAACTAGATGAAGTGACACAAACTGAAAGTGTTATTCAGTCTGTTTATGGGGTTGGCTACCGATTTGTGCACCCGCAGTAAGAGGTATTAGTAAGCTATGACGATGAGCTATTCATCATCGTCAGCATTTTTAATTCGCTCTAAACGGTCAAACTCTTCGTATTCGGCAGCTTGAATTTCATCAAGAATAGAATCTACATCAGCAAGTTCATCGCTGTCTTCAAATTCACCTGTAAGCGTTGAATTAGGCGTTAAATTGGCCTCTTCAAATAATGCCCACATTTCTTTAGCGTATTGAGTTTTTAGTATGCTTGGCGCAAATTCACCATAATAGCGGCGTATGTTATTTACATCGCGTGCAAACATAGCTTGTGCACTGTTATTTGCTGAAGCGTTAACTGCTTGCGGTAAATCTATAATTACAGGGCCGTTATTATCTACAAGTACATTAAATTCAGATAAATCGCCGTGTATTATACCTGCGCAAAGCATAAGCTTAATGTAATGCATCATGAGTTTATGCTGCTCAATCGCTTGCTCTTCACTAAAAACGACATGTCCAAGTTGAGGGGCTACGTTACCGTCCTCGTCCGAAACGAGTTCCATAAGCAGCACGCCATCAATACAAAAGTAAGTATCAGGAACACGTACACCCACGCCAGCTAAACGAGATAACGCATCAACTTCGGCATTTTGCCAAATCTCTTCTTCTAATTGACGGCCATAGCTAGAACGTTTACCCATAGCACGCGCTTGGCGTCCACCACGTACTTTTCGGCCTTCTTGGTATTGTGCCGCTTTTTTAAAGCTACGTTTAACCGCGTCTTTATACACTTTTGCACAGCGAATGTGCTCACCACAGCGGACAATAAATACATCGGCTTCTTTACCGCTCATTAGTCGGCTTATAACTTCGTCAATAAGGCCATCATCAACAAGGGGTTGTAGGCGTTTAGGTATTTTCACAGATTGCCTGCTAAGTAGGGTTGGTTATTAATCATTATTTATGAAAGTGCTCTGTATTTGTTTGTTTAATTGGCTCAAGCAGTATATCAGCTTTGAGAATTAAGGGCAGTAACACTACTGCCTGAGAGTAATTAATCGTATTATTTTATTAGCTTATATATTGATTGCAAAGCAATCAACCAGAACTTTTTAAATAAGCATTTAGATTACTATTTTTTATTAAAATAATTTATTACTTCCTCATTATTTGCACATTGTTTGCGTTTTTAAAGCGTAAGCTTAGTTTAATTCTTAAATACGAGGTTATTACTATGAAGCATTTTTCAACTCTTGCCACTGTGGCAATATTATCTATTGCTTTTTCAGCTAATGTAGCTGCTCGAGGCGGTGACAATCCTCCTGAAAAACCTGACTTTTCAACTATTGATACTGATGGTGATGGCGTAATTAGCTTTGAAGAGTTTAGTGCTAAAAAACCGCCACACGGCGATGCACAAACAATTTTTGATTCTATAGATGCCGATGGTAATGGCGAAATTAGTGAACAAGAACTTAGCGATCATAAACCACCTCGTCGTGAACGCTGAAAGGATACTAAAATGATTAATAGTATTAACAGTAGTTCTGCGAATTTTATGCCGCAACAAAGTAGTCAGGCTGCAAAACTAACAACAGAGCAAAGCGATTTTGTTAAAGAAACGCTTGCAGAGTTTGACGCTGAAAACTTAACCGAAGAAAACGCGCAAAGTATTCAAGCGGCATTTAAAGAACAAGGTATTGAACCAACAAAAGAGCTTGCTGATTTAATGAGCGAACTTGAGTTTGATGCTAAAAGCATTGGTGATGCAGGACGAGTGGAAGGTCAAAGACCGCCACCGCCGCCACAGAACTCATTAGAATCAGTAGATACAGACGAAGTAGTCAGCTACTTAGATGAGCTATTAACTGAGTATTCAAGCCAGTTGTCTGATGAAGATAAAGAATCAATCCTTGCATCAGTGCAAGAGAAGTTTGGTTTAAGTGAAGGCGATTCACTGCTAAATGTAACTGCTTAGGTGTTATAACTTAGAGTAAAGCTGACTGTTACTCGAAAGTCTTAAGTCCAAAGCCCAACGGTTAACTCTGTTGGGCTTTTTTATTGGCTTAATTTAAGCGTGTTTCTATTTTGCTGGTGCCATCTTCTTCGGTAAATTTAAATACAAAATCTTTTTTACCGTCTTGGTTTATATCTACCAGAAGAATATCTTTATTATTTTTAGGCAGTGTTAGTTTTAATTTTTTACGTTTATCATTTAGGAGTGAGTCTTGCTCTCCGTAATAAATATACAGCGTTTTTTTACTGTATTTGTATACTGCGTCAATATAGCTGTCGCCGTTAATATCACCTAAATATAGGGCTGGCTCGGAATCATCGCCGTTCATTCCTACTTCCATTTCTAAATCAAGTTCTATACTCGATTTATTGGCAAATGAGCCGTCGGGTTGCTGCTTATAAATGTTCATTTCTACATCTACATCAGTACTGCCACCGCCCAATGCCATAGACGCAATAGTACCTAAGCCAATATCTAAATCCATTTTTTGTAAATCAATTAAGCCATCATTATTAAAATCAGTTTTGAGCAATAACTCACTAGGGCCTTGTGTTTCAAATAAGGTAATGGGTGTATTACTAAAGCCTTTAGCACTTCCTAGGTACAAAGTATGTGCTATTTTTATATCTAACGAATCCATACCTTGCGTTGGCTTAAACTGTCTAGTTGTAAAATCTAGAAATCCGTCGTTATTAATATCAATAATTTGCTTTATTTTGCGAGTTTCGCCATTGCTTAGCTCGCCTAATTCGATGTTAAAATCAATTGAGGTGAGCTTTTGCTCAAAGCCTTCTGGATTAGCAAGTAGTACATCTGCTCCAAAGTCATTTGAAAAAACCAAGTCGCTTAACCCGTCGTGGTTAAAATCAATAACGACGGGTTTATTGTTAATATTAACTTCTAGAGAAAGCCCTTTTCCTGAAAAGCTGCCTTCATACATAGGTGTTTGTTTAAATTTGTTAGGCTTAAAGCTGCCATCTTTATTTTGAATGTATAAAGTACTGCTTGCTAACCCAGGGATGAAAATATCGCTTAGACCGTCGTTGTTGGCATCGAAGACAAAGTCTACTTTTTCAAATTTATCTATTTTTAATTGATTTAGAACCGACTCATAATTAAACAATAGTGTTGGTTTACCAGCATGGGCTTTGTATACGCCATCACTTGTTAGTACGAGTGCTTGTTTATCGGTAATGTTAGCAAGTGTAGCCACATCAAACCCGATGGCATTTTTTGGTAAAGCAAGTTCACTACTTAGTGATGTGAGTAAATTGATGGCTTCTAATTGTTTTGATTCTTTATTATATGCAAATAAAATCTCTGAATCGGTTGATACTAATTCATCCGTTGTTTTTATTGCCATTGTTTGAGCTATAGCGCTAATGGGGGTAAGTAAAGTGATGAGTGAATAGCAAAGTGGTTTTATCATGCAAATCCCTTTTTTATATTTAGTTGTATCGTTACATTTTTATTATTTAAGCAGCGTCAGCGCATAATTTTACGTACTATCCAGCGCTGGGGCTTTTTCGTTTAAACGTAATATACATATGTAAGTTGGATTATATTTAGCCTACGCTAATTATTATGTACTGGGTGTAAGCAATTGTAAGATTATGTTTTAGGAAGGGCTTGTTGACTTTTAAAGATTGAAATTTGTTCAATCTAAGGACGATTTAATCGTGGCGCGAGGTTTGTAATCTAGTAACAAAGAGTCAATCTCCTTAGGCAGAACCCTTTGGGCAGCGCATTTTGGTATTAATACTACGTTATCAACTATGTATGATTAACAACCACACTACATAGGCTCTGCCTTGCTTAAATACCAAACAGTCTGCTGCAAATTCAACCTCAAAAAATAAACAGGCCCAACAAGAAAGGTAGCACATAACTCATATGGTAGCTAAGCGCTTTTAGAAGTGCTTGGTTGTTAACTACATTGCTTATTTTGCTCATTTAAATAAGCATCTACAAAATCTACTTCCATCGGTTTTGAAAAGTAATAACCTTGTAGGTGAGATACACCAATTTTAGTGAGTGTGTTTGCTTGCTCAATAGTTTCAACGCCTTCGGCAACAACAGTAAAATCTAAAGTAGAGGCCATTTGTACAATTGCATGAATAATACTTAACCCTCTTTTATCCATATTTTGAATAAAGCTTCTGTCTATTTTTACTATATCTACACCAATATCAAGCATGCTTGATAGTGATGAGTAGCCTGTACCAAAATCATCAATTGAAATACAAAAGCCTTGTTTTTGTAGTGCCTTAACGGCTGTCAAAAATGTGAGTTTATCCTCGGCAAATACTGACTCAGTAATTTCTATGTGTAGGTTTTTAGGTTCTACCCGGTGGCGATTTACTATTTTTAATACCTTAGATACAAAATCAGGATCTTGTAGCTGAATAACCGATACGTTCACGCTTACTGCAATTTTTGTCGGTAAATGGTTGAATTTATTTGCTTGTATACATGCTTGTTCTATGACCCAGAGGCCCATTTGGGTTATTAAACCGTATTGCTCGGCAATAGTTATAAACTCATCAGGGAAAATATTTTCACCGTCTAGTTGCCAGCGTAATAATGATTCGAAAGAGGTTACTTTTGATGTTTTGCTATCTACAATTGGCTGAAATACTAGTCTTAAACTGTTTTCTTCTATGGCACTGGCTAGGCGTTGACTCAACAGGTACTCTCTTTCTTGTTTTAATTTGAGTGAATCGTTATAAATATTGATATTACCTTTAGCCATGCGTTTTTGGTGATACATTGCAATATCCGCAGAGCGAATTAAGGTATTTAAATCACTCCCGTGCTCAGGGTACATGGCCATTCCAATAGTTGCTGATACCCATTTTTGATATTTATATGTTTCATGCTCGGCGCTAATGCTTTGAAGCACTTTATTAGCAAATTCGATAAGCTCAGCTTGATTTTGATAGGTTGCTAAAATTAAAAACTCATCTCCGCCCCATCGACATTTAAAAAGTTGTTGGTTACATACATTACTAATTCTCAGTGCTATTTCTTTTAATACTTTGTCGCCTACTTTATGCCCCAATGAATCATTTATTTGTTTAAAGCCATCTAAATCTACGAATAATAAAGCAAAGGGTTCTTTAGGGTTATCTGCTAGTTGTTTGTTTGCATTTTTTAAAAATGCGGTACGGTTTAATAGATTTGTGAGTGGATCGGTATTCGATAAGCGGTAAATTTCTTCAGTGCGTTGTTCGACCTTGTTTTCCACTTCATTAAGCAGCTCTCTGTTTTGGTTTTTGAGCTTGATTGCACTGTGTGTAAATGTGGCTGATTTGTACGAAGAGGCAATCATGATTGTGGCAAAAGTTAAACCTAATAACCCCAATACGTGTTGGTAGTGATCGTTTGAAAGCGCTAGCAAAAAAGAGTAGGGCGCCAATAAAGTAAAACTATATAGAACAGCGGTAAAACGACTTCCAGACAGCAAATTTGCAGAGCCACCGGCAAGCGCCGATAAAATAGCGATGGTCGTAGTAACTTCCACCGTAGATGAAGTGCTATGAAACCAAAGAGCATAACCACACCAAGACACGGCTGTTGATATACAGCCAATAGCAAAGCGATTTAGATAAGAATGTGTGTTGTAAGGTTGGCGAGAATTTTGAGCTTTCAAAAAAAGCCCTACATCAATAATACGTAAAGTAAGCACGCACATCATTATGCCTAACCAGACTACTTTATCGTGGTTAGTTTTCTCATTAGTTATATCAAAAGCAAATACTAAAGCAACGCTGACTAGTACAGAGACTGCAATTCCGGAAATAGCATTCGAGTATAAAATTTTGAGCGCTTCTTTTCGCTCATTATTACTTAAATTGTTATATGGCACTAATTAAAACCTTTTTCAAAAACAACCCCTAGGAAATTAAGTAAACCATTTAGCAAATTACACTAATGCAATACTGGTAATACAAAGAGCTTAATAAGCCTTTACGCAGCTAAATAAAACTTTAATGTAAAGTAAATATAGTTTACGGGAGGGATAAAAAAAGTTTAAAAAGTAAAAAGGCCCAAAATAAATATTTATTTTGAGCCTTAAAATTATCAAGCAGGTTAAAGTGTTAACGACTTTACTTGCTGTTCTATAGATTTAACCTTCGAAATCGCTATCGTTATGGCGCTCTGCCATTTGCTCTTCTTCAGGACCCCATGTGCGATTTACGCGACGACCACGCTTAACAGCGGGGCGCTCTGATATTTGCGTAGCCCAGCGTACAACATGGGTGTATGAGGCAACATCTAAAAACTCTGCTGCATCATATAAAGCTCCAAGCACTAACGATCCGTACCACGGCCAAATTGCAATATCGGCAATTGAGTATTCATCACCTGCCATGTATTCATTTTCGCTTAAATGTCGATTTAACACGTCAAGTTGGCGTTTAGTTTCCATGGTAAAACGGTCAATAGGGTATTGCATTTTACTTGGTGCGTAGCTATAAAAATGACCAAATCCGCCACCTAAGTAAGGCGCTGAGCCCATTTGCCAAAATAGCCAGTTACGACACTCAGTTTTAGCTTTTAAATCCTTAGGGATGAGTACATCAAATTTTTCAGCTAAATACTGTAAAATAGAACCAGATTCAAAGATTCGAGTAGGCGGCGTGGTTGAATGATCCATTAGCGCTGGGATTTTTGAGTTTGGATTAATATCAACAAAGTCAGATCCAAACTGATCGCCATCACCTATGTTTATTAAATATGCGTCATAGTCTGCATCGGTGCAACCAAGCTGTAAAAGCTCTTCAAACATGATTGTAGCTTTTTGGCCATTAGGTGTCGCAAGAGAATAAAGCTGAAATGCGTGCTCACCAATAGGTAGAGTTTTGTCATGAGTCGCGCCTGCAATTGGGCGGTTAATGCTGGCAAACTTACCGCCACTTTCACTTTCCCACGTCCATACTTTTGGTGGCGTGTATTCGTTTTTATCACTCATAAATAACCTCTGTTAGATGAAATACATATATGGTAAATGTGGCCATAAAAAATTAATTAAAGGCCCTAATACTTAATTTACCGACCTTTTAATTTATCGGCTTTTGCTAATCTATAACCTAAAAACAACCCGCTTAGCGCTCCAAATAAATGGCTTTCAAACGATACATGATAGCGCTGAGGTAAAACACCCCATATAAAACCGCTATAAAGTATAGCCACTACAACTGCAATTATAATTGATTTTAATGAGCGTCTTACTAAGCCGTAGCATAGAATAAAGCCCCATAAACCATATATAACACCGCTTAAACCAACATGTATGTTACTGCGCCCAAATGCCCAAACTAACAGTCCACCGACTAGAGCGGTAAAAATAAATACGTTATAAAAACGTTTTACGCTGTACTGGCAAATGAGCCAGCTTAATACTACAAATGGGATCATATTACTGGCAAAGTGCCACCAGCTACCATGTAAAAAAGGTGCGCATAGTATGCCAATTAATCCTTGGATACTACGTGGATATATGCCTAAACCATTAAGATTTATGCCAGGTAGACTATTGATCACCTGTAGTACGAAGCAAATAACAACAATACTAAATATTGCGAAACGGGTACTCGTTAGTAATGACAGTGTGGTTGGCTTGGTTGCCATATAATCGCCCTAATTGACTTTAAGAGCTGCCAGTATAGGAATTGTATTTGCTAATGAAAAGCAATTAAAAAAGCACAGCATAAAATGCTGTGCTTAATTTTAATTATTACTCACTATTAACCTAATTTAGTTAATAGTTTTTTTGCAGCTAGTTCAGAGCTTGCTGGGTTTTGGCCGGTAATTACTAAACCGTCTTCTAGCGCTAATACGCCCCAGTCGTCAGTTTTTTGATAATCGCCGCCTTTTTTAATTAGCTCGTCTTCAACTAAAAATGGCACGATATCGGTAAGTTGCACTGCAGCTTCTTCAGAGTTAGTAAAACCAGTTACTTTTTTACCCGCTACTAATGCATTGCCATCGGCATCTTTAACATTTAAAAATGCAGCACTTGCATGACATACCGCAGCAACAGGCTTTTGCTCTTTTACAAAGCTTTCGATAAGCGAAATTGAATCTGTGTTGTCAACTAAGTCCCATAATGGACCGTGACCGCCTGGGTAAAATACAGCATCAAAATCGTTAGATTTTACTTCACTCAACACTTTAGTGTTTGCCATAAGTGTTTGTGCTGCGCTATCGGCGTCGTAACGTTTAGTTGCATCAGTTTGAAAATCAGAAAGCGTACTTGTCGGATCAATAGGTGGTTGACCGCCAGCTGGAGACGCTAATGTTACTTCAACGCCTGCATCAACAAATGCATAATAAGGGGCTGCAAATTCTTCTACCCAAAAACCTGTTTTTTCGCCAGTGTTACCAAGTTCTGCGTGAGATGTAAGAACCATAAGTATTTTTTTAGACATTGAATATATTCCTTCTGATGATTTGAATTAGTTTATCTTGCTTACCAATTACTATATGCACTAAAAGAGCTTTAAACAACGATGATAAATTTAACTTTATTGGTTTAATAATTGATACAATAGAGGGGTTGAATTTAAAACACGCTACGGAGCACATATGAAGGTGTCGTTTGAGCAGTTAAAGAGCATGGTCGTATTTGCGCAAATTGTAGAGCAGGGCAGCTTAACCGCTGCGGCTAAACAGTTAGGGCTTACGCGAGCAGTAGCGAGTTATCATTTAAAAAAGTTAGAAACCCAACTTGAAGTCACTTTATTAAATCGCTCAACTCGTACCATGGCGCTGACTGAGGCGGGCATTGCTTATTATGAGCGTTGTAGAATAATTACCGAACAAGCTAATGCAGCTAATCAGCAAATAGAAAATATAAAGAGTGAGCCACAAGGTTTACTTAAAATTAGCTGCCCTGTGAATGTGGGAATGCAGCTAATTGTGCCCGCAATAAATACGTTTAAGCGCCAATACCCTAAAATTAAAATAGACTTACAGCTTACTGACGATGTGGTTGATATTATTAAAAATGGGTTCGATTTTGCAATTAGGGGTGTGGCACTGAGTGACTCCAACTTGCAAGCAACCAAGTTGACTACAATGAGCACTTGTATTTGTGGCGCGCCGGATTACTTTACACATTTTGGTAAACCTAAAACGCCTTTAGAATTGGCAGATCATCAATGGGTGGTTTATCAGCTAGGAAGTAAAACGTTAACACTTTCAAAAGATGGCAAAAAACACGACATTGCAATGCAAGGCGCCTTAAGTACTAATAACGCAGCTGCACGTACTGCCTTTGTAGAAGCGGGGCATGGCATTGGGCGTATTCCGCTTTACGATGCGTGGCCTAAAGTACAAGCTGGGCTGCTTGAAATAATATTAGATGATTATAAAAGCAAAGATATTGAACTGTACGGAGTATTTCCGCCAGGAGCTGCGGGCTCTAAAAAGCTACGATTATTTATTGATTACTTAAAAGCATATTTTGTAAAACAGCATACCGCCTTAGGTATGCTGAAAAGCGTTTAATTATTTTCGCTTTTAAAGCATTTATAAAATACTTATAAAGTACGGCTAAATAATGCAACCGCTTGTTGATACATATTAATTGCAAGGGCTGCATCGTATCGCTCACCTTCATCACGCATAAAGGCATGTTGGGCATTAACTTCTTGCCATTGGTAATTAATGCCTGTGTTTACGCATTGCTGGTATATTTTAGTGCGACCTTCTTGTGGCACATGCGGGTCTTGTTTACCCCATATAAAGTGAATTTCGCCTTGTATATCAGCCATGCGTTCAAATGAGTTATTACCTAATTTTGCAGGTAATGTATTGCTATGAATATCAGTCGCGTATAAGCAAAAAGCCGCTTTAATTTCAGGATTAAGCGCCGCTCTGTAAGCTAAATGCCCGCCAATACATACGCCCATAGCGCCTACTGTACCTGTGCAGTAATGTTGCTGCTTTATAAAGTCGATCATGGCTTGCGTGTCGCTATCATGATGCTCAAGTGGCTTTGCCCACTTATCTGCATTGCCTTTGTCTTTACCTGTATCATCATAAGCAAGCACAGTGCCCATAGGATTTAACTCGTGAAACACTTCCGGTACTAATACCACAAAGCCATGGCTTGCTAAAATAGCTGCGCTGCGTGCAATAGGTGCAGTTTGCTGAAATATTTCAGAATAAAAAATGATAGCAGGGAATTGCCCTTGCGCCTGAGGGCGATATACGGTTGTTCGCATTAAACCTGTAGGTGTTGGCAAGTCTGCATTATGTTGTTGAATTATCATAAAAGCGCTCAGTTAAATAAAATTATATAATGATATGGTAACTGAGCGCGATAAAATAAACGACTTTTGTTGTCGAGTATTTATACCAACCTGCATAAATCTTTGATCAATTTAACGAATTAAATTTCACTATAACGTCGTTAAAAATTTTTTATTTAGAACAACTAGATAAAAAATTTTTGCCTAGTTCTAGCGTAATTTTCTTAACGTTAAATAGACCCCATATATAAGCAGATTGGTATTAAATACTTGCAGGCATTTTATTACAACTAGCGTAATAACTTACGGTAGCCGGCCAATCTGAAAATATAGCCATTACCCCCACGTCTTGTGCGAGTACATCAACGACCGTCATCATATCGCCATCGTTATCTATAACATCAGCAATTGATTGATAGTAATAACCACCACCTTCATTAAGCGGACCTGAGCGCTCAAGGCTCCATGCAATAAGCTCTAAACCTTCTGCTTTTGCGTCAATTGCGTATTGTGATGGCACGATATTATTTTCGTTATCTATTGTTAGCATCATCCAAATTGGAGGGGCTAAAATTTTAACGCCATCAGCCACTAACTCATCCATACCCGGTTGCCATGTTTGTGGGTTACTTGTATCAAATCCGGCTTCACTGTCGCGACCATCTAGGTATACGCTTTTATCTGCAAAGTCAGGGTTAGTGTTAATCCAGTATTTTACGTCATCAAGGTTAAACGATTGCGGATAAACTCTTGAGGCTGGCACGCCCATTTGTGTGTACTCGTCTAGCATTTTTTGCGCATATTGCTCTTGCGTCATTCCATCAAATGGCATGCTTACTTGTGGTGATTTTAGCTCTGGGGTCATTTTCACCCCCATCCCATTAAACAGTGTAATGCTTTGTTTATGGGTCATCAATGTGCCGTTGGTGGCATATAAATCAGTGCGCCAACTTGGTGTACCATCCATGTAATCGGCAACGGTAGTTGCATTAGTGTTTGCACCATCCATTTTACCTTCAAGGGTTAAAAATTCCGCTAAGCTTATATCGCTGGTACAACACTTTGCAGAAGCAGCAACACCATTAGCAGGGTCTGCTGGTGTAAATGGCACACTGCATTTAGCTGCAAGTTCAGGAATGGCTAAAATATTAGTTGTGGTGTGTAAGTCGCATTGGGAGTGGCGACATACTAGTTCTTTATCGTTTGTAAATGTAACATCGCATTCAACAATGCCTGCGCCCATTCTAGCTGCAGCAATGTAGGCTTCTTTAGTATGCTCAGGGTATTGCATTGATGCACCGCGATGACCAATAGAAAAGTCGGTGCGGTAAAAAGGACCTTCACTGCATGACTCTAATTTTGTTTTTAAGTTGCTGTCGCTCATATCATCTACTAAATAATAAGGGCGAGTGCCTAGTTGAATATCTGGCGCATCACCGTTTGGTACTTCTACAATAACAGGCGTAGGCACTTCAACAATCTCAACTTCTGTGCTGGTAACAACCACTTCTTTTTCTACTATTTCTACATCGTCGTCGCAGCCTGCAAGTGTGGCTAACAATATACAGCTTGTAAGTAAGGTAATACGTTTCATTGTTTATCCTTAAAAAGTAAAATTTGTACTACCTTAATGATTATTAATGACAATTTTGCTACAAGCTTATTAATTTACTTTTTTATTAAGCATTTGATTCACTAATAATGCACCTAACATTATAGCTGCTCCAATACTTAACCTGACTATGTCAGCGTCTCGGTTCCAAATTAGTACGTTAACAATAATCCCTGCTGGGATAAGTAAGTTATTCATGACTGCCAGAGCTCCAACGTTGACGAGTGTTGCGCCTTTATTCCACATAAAGTAACCAAGGCCTGATGCAACAACCCCTAAATAAATCAGTATGCCCCACTGAGTAGAAGTGGTTGGTAATTTATTTGAATTACCAAATAATGCATAACAAATTGTGGCAATAATAAGTGCGCCTATAAAAAACCATCCAAATACGGTTTTATCATCAAGCTTATTGTTCATCATTAAGCGTTTATAGGTTACTTGGCCTACAGCAAAACTTATGTTCGCACCTTGAACTAATAATAAGCCAATTATGAAATTGCTATTTAGGTTTTCGTAACGAATGGTAATTGCACCAATTACAGCAATAAGTGCGACTATAAAAAAGCGTGGGTTAAAATGTTTGTTCAATGCATCATTTAGCAAGGTAATGTACAAAGGAGTCATTACTGTAAATAGCAGTACTTCGGGGACGCTTAAAAATAAAAAGGAGTGGTAGTAAAAGCTATACATAACACCAAGTTGTATAGCGCCAATCAGCATAAGCTTTAAGGCTAAAGGTTTAGGTGTTTGTTTAAACTTTAAAAGTGGTAAAAATACGAGGGTTGCTAGTGCTATGCGAATTAACACACTAAACCATGCATCAACCTGACCTGCTAAATACACGCCAATTAAACTAAATGAAAATGCCCAAAGTAAAGTTACTGCAAATAAGTACCGCATAGCCGTCGTCTTTAAATAATTAATGGCAGCAGTTTATCTGTTATAAATTAATGTATAAACAATAAAAGCCCGCAAGCGGGCTTTTATAAAAGTGAGCTTAATAAATTAAGTTATTTATTCAACTAAACCACGGCGCTTAAGTAGTGCGTCGGTAGTTGGTTTTTGACCTCTAAACTCAATGTAGCTTTGCATTAAGTCGCGGCTGTTACCTTTTGATAGGATTTCTTTACGGAACTTATCACCATTTTTACGTGTTAAGCCGCCGTTGTTTTCCATATGTGCAAAGGCGTCTGCTGCAAACACTTCAGTCCATAGGTACGCGTAGTAACCCGCTGAATAACCACCTGCAAATGTGTGGCTAAAGAAGTTTGATTTGTAACGCGGTGGAACAGGGTAGTAAGCAATACCGTGTTTTTCTAGTGCGTCTTGCTCAAACTTTTGAACGTCAGCTACTTTTTTATCAGAACCAAATGAATGCCATTCCATATCAAGTAGGGCAGCGGCTAAATATTCAGTAGTGCCGTAACCTTGGTTGAATTTTTGCGATTCAAGTACTTTATCAAGTAAAGCTTGTGGAATTGGCTCACCTGTTTTGTAATGTTTCGCATAGTTAGCAAGAACGGTTGGTTCAATCATCCAATCTTCATTTGCTTGTGACGGAAACTCAACAAAGTCACGCGCCGTTGCAGTACCCGCTAGGCTTGGGTATTTAACATCTGAGAATAAACCGTGTGCAGCATGACCAAATTCATGGAACATAGTAGACACTTCGTCAAACGTCATTAGCGTAGGTTCGCCTTCTGCAGGCTTTGGAATGTTTTGCGCATTGTAAATAACAGGTTTAGTGCCTTTTAAGCCACTTTCGCTAACGTATGCGCTCATCCATGCACCGCCACGTTTACCTTCACGTGCGTAAGGGTCTAAGTAAAATAAACCAATAGCGCTGCCATCAGCGTTAAATACTTCGTATACGGTTACATCTTCATGATAAACAGGAAGGTCTTTACGTTCTTTAAACGTAATACCGTAAAGTTTGTTCATCGCAAAGAATAAACCATCGTGAATAACCGACTGCATTTCAAAGTATGGCTTAACAAGTGCAGGGTCTAAGTTGTACTTTTCTGCACGTACTTTTTCAGCATAAAAAGTCCAATCCCATGGTTTAAGCTCAAAGCTTTCGCCTGAATCGTTAATCACTTTTTGAATAGCAGCCGCTTCAATTTTTGCTTTTTCAACCGCTTTTGGCGCTAGGTCATCAAGGATGCCGTAAACGTTTTCAGTTGTTTGTGCCATACGCGACGTCATTACATAAGAAGCCCAATCTTTATAGCCTAAAAGCTCTGCTTTTTGGGCACGTAGGTTGGTTTCTTTAATAATAATAGGACCGTTGGTTTTTGCTGCGCGGTTTGCAGAGGCTTTAAAAATACGCTCACGTAGATCGCGGTTTTCAAGGCTGCTTAAGATAGGCTGCTGTGTTGTGTTAACAAGCGTGATCATGTAGCCGTCTTTGCCTGCTTTTTTAGCTGAAGCTGCAAGACCGGCAATTTCACCTTCAGAAAGACCTGCTAATTCACTTTTATCTGTAACTACAATAACGTCTTCTTTAAACGATTTTAAAATGTTTTGTGAAAATTCAGTAGATAGCTGAGCTAGTTCTGAGTTAATTTCACGCATTTTAGCTTTTTCAGCGTCGTTTAACTTAGCACCCGCTTTTACAAACTGCTTGTAGTAAAAATCAACTAGGCGTTGATCTTCAGCATTTAATTTATCTTGATTGTCGTAAATTGTTTGTACGCGCTTAAATAACTCGCCATTTAGGTAAATATCATCTGAGTGAGCAGATAGTACCGGCGCCATTTTTTTGCTAATGCGTTGGTATTCGTCATCTGAGATTAAGCCTGATAAATTGAAAAACGCAGCCGATACGCGATTTAATAGCTCGCCTGACAATTCCATTTCAACTAAGGTATTTTTAAATGTTGCAGGAGCAGGGTTGTTAGCAATCGCTTGGACTTGCGCTGTATGCTGCGCAATACCAGCGTCAAAGCCTGCTTCGTAGTCTTTTGTACCAAATTTATCAAACTCTGGTGCCATATATTGTAATGGGCTTGGCTTAAATAAAACATTGTTTGCGTTCATGTCTTGCACTTGTGCTGCACCTTCTTTTGCCATGTTTTGTGTATCGTTAGATGAACAGGCCGATAATATTAAGGCACTAGCAATAGTAGTGGCGATCAGGGTTTTACGCATAATAACTCCATAAAAAGATTAGCCGGAATAGGCTTTGCGAGTCGAAAAACCTAGTTAACTTATCAAATTTTGGAGTTTATACAATAAAGTTTATCGGTATTAAGGGGGATTTGAACGCAAATTAGCTAATATTTAGCTTTAAGGTAGGTAAAAGTAGCTCTAAAAGTAAACACTTGAGCTACTTAATTAAGCGGTCGAGCCATTGTTTACTTAGTTATATCCAAGTACAAATTTTCTCTCAGAGCCAAAACTGCTAGGTTGTTGTTGGCCAAATTCTTTGTTAATAGTTGCCAAGGCTTGCTCTTGCTCCGCAAGAAGACACAAAATTTTATTTCGATAATCTAGACTACTTTCAAATAAATGTAAGTCTACCTGTGGCTGCAATGTTGCCAACCTTTGATTTAAAGTTAGTTGTGACATAGTGATCTCCAGTGCTTGTACACTATTTATATAGCACTCGGTGCAATAAAGAGTTAATAAATTGTTCATAAAAAGCATATTGAACTTATTAACTTGGCGTTTTAGTTATATTATGACTGCTAAACTTACCCAACACTGAACCGCTTTCACTTTATAGCGATTTTAATTTAAAGCGCTCCTTTGCTTGTTTTGGAAAATAAATGACGTTAGAACACATAAACCAAATTCTTGCCTTTGTTGTATTTAGTTACAGCGATGTACACATTACCGTAGCAAAAATTATTAAAGTGCCTTTAATACTTTTCGCTATTTGGTTTATTGTGACGCGTATTGGCAAGCTAATAACAAAAACATTATTGGCAAAAAAACTAAGCCAAGATGCCGTGCATTTATTTACACGTATCTACTTTATTTTAAGTATCGCAATTTTAATTTTTACATCTTTAGAAGTATTAAGCATACCGCTGACTGCGTTTGCTTTTGTTTCAGGTGCAATAGCCATTGGTGTAGGCTTTGGTGCGCAAAACATAATAAATAACTTTATTAGTGGCTGGATATTGATGTGGGAACGTCCAATACGTATTGGTGACTTTTTAGAGGTAGGGAATGCAAAAGGCGTAGTAGAAACAATTAACACTCGCTCAACGCGTATCCGTCGAAATGACGGCGTACATATGCTTATTCCTAATTCTCAATTGCTCGAAAATACAGTAACAAATTGGACGCTAATAGATGGCAATGCACGCTCATCGGTCAGTGTAGGTGTTGCATACGGTTCAGATGTGATACTGGTTAAAAAGCTTATTCAACAAGTGCTTGACGACCATGAAGCAATATTGGTTAATCCAAAGTCGTCGGTATTATTTGATGACTTTGCTGATAGCTCGCTCGTATTTAATGCTATTTTTTGGGTGTGCGCCGAGTCCGAAACCATGCTTAGAAAAGTGCGCAGTGATATTCGTTTTAGTATTTACGCTGTATTTGAAAAGCATGATGTAGTGATTGCCTTCCCTCAGCGCGACATTCATATCGACGGTGAAATTGCGTTTAAGCGCTCATAATCCAAATACAGTAGCTATTTAAAGTCATTTTTGGATGGCTTTATTTGTATATAAGTAGATGTTTCTATTTTAGGTTAACATGTAAAACAATCCATTCTTCCTACTCCAGTTTATTAAAACCAACAAAGGACATATGTCCGCACTATTAGGTTTTTGCATCTAAATAGTGATAAAAATGCGTAATCTTGTAGTTAAATGTTGCAAAAAAGTTTCTAATTATGTCAATATTTATGCAGTAAAATTATTACAAAATGATATAATCTTAATCGTTCGTTCAGCCTTATAGCATCGTTTTTGTACTCTCGATAATAAGGTCCGCGCGCATGACGCAAGTCGCGAAAAATTGAACGAGCCCGCAACTTACCTTCAAGGTATAAGTAGCGCAACACAAAAAACCGTTGAACAAGAGTGCACAAAAAAGGTTAAACCCAACATGAAAGCAATGAAAAGATCTACGTTAGCCACCCTAATCAATGCAACGTTGTTCTCTGCAGTAGCAGGTACTTCATTTTCTTCTTTAGCCGCTGAAGAAGCAGCTAAAAAAAGTAACCAACTAGAAGTTATTCAGGTAACAGCTCGTAAACGTGTAGAAAACGCTCAAGAAGTACCAGTAGCAGTATCTGCTCTACAAGGTGATAACCTTGATGCGTATAGCTCAGCTGGTATGGATATTCGTTTTTTAAATGCGAAAATTCCAAGTTTATCAATTGAATCTTCATTTGGTCGTTCATTCCCACGCTTTTACGTTCGTGGTTTAGGTAATACCGATTTTGATCTGAATGCATCACAACCAGTGTCACTTGTTGTTGATGAAGTCGTTCAAGAAAATGCAATTTTAAAAGGCTTCCCAGTATTTGATGTTGAACGCGTAGAAGTATTACGTGGACCACAGGGAACTTTATTTGGACGTAACACGCCGGCTGGCCTTGTTAAGTTTGATACTGTTAAACCAAGCCAAGAATTTGATGGTTATGGCTCTGTTTCATACGGTAGCCGTGGCGCTGTTGATACAAGTGGCGCAGTAGGTGGTGCTTTAACTGACCGTTTATCTGCTCGTGTTTCATTATTATGGCAAGATAAAGACGATTACATTGATAACCAAGCGCCAGGCTTTGAAGCTAAAGACGAGCAAGGTGGTTACACTGAAAAAGCGGCACGTGTTCAATTTTTATATGAAGGCGATGATTTTACTGCTTTATTAAACTATCACACACGTGATTTAGATGGCTCGCCAATTGCCTTTCGTGCAAATGTAATTAAAACGGGTACTAATGAGCTAGTAGATAACTATGAAAGTGATGTTGTTTATCAAGATGCGGCATCTCGCTCTACTCAACAAGTAGAATCTGAAGGTGCAAGCTTAAAGCTTGAGTGGGAACTTAAAAATCACACAATCACTTCAATTTCTGCATGGGAAAGTGCTGAAATTTATTCTCGCGCTGACATCGACGGCGGTTACGGTGCTTCTTATATTCCAGATTTCATGGGGCCTGGTTTTATCCCTTTCTCTTCAGAAAGTGCTGATGGCATTCCAGATCACGACCAGTTGACGCAAGAGCTACGCTTATCTAGTAACTTTGATGGCGATTTAAATTATCAAGTAGGTGTTTTTTACTTCGATGAAGAACTAACAATTGAAAACTACAGCTACGATACATTCTCAACACCCGATGCTGGTGCTTTAAATGGCTATGTTCGTCAACAGCAAGATACTACAGCTTGGGCTGTATTTGGTTCTGTAGATTATACTTTTTCAGATGATTTAAAAGTAACAGCGGGACTTCGCTACTCTGACGATGATAAAGATTTTGTCGCTGACCGTACACTTAGCCCAATTGGCGGTGGTGCTTTACTAGTAGAGCGTGATGTTAGTGACGACCATGTTAGCTGGGACTTATCTGCAAATTATAAAGTAAACGATGATGTTAACTGGTACGGCCGTGTAGCAAACAGCTTCCGCGCACCTAGTTTACAAGGTCGTATTTTGTTTGGTGATGATGTAACAACAGCTGAATCAGAAACTGTAACATCGTACGAAACAGGTATTAAATCAGACGTGTTAGATGGCCAAGGTCGTGTTAACGCGACTGTGTTTTATTACACAATGGACGACCAGCAACTTACCGCTGTAGGCGGTGGTGCTAACTTTAACCGTTTAGTTAATGCTGATAAAACGACTGGCTATGGTTTTGAGTTAGATACGCAGTGGGTATTAAGCGATGAGTTTAATGCAACGTTTAACTTAAGCTACAATAAAACAGAAATTAAAGATAACGATTTAGCTGTCGCTGTTTGTGCTCAATGTACTGTAACTGACCCAATTAATGGTTCTGGTCTTGCTGTACTTGATGGTAATAGCTTACCGCATGCTCCTGAGTGGATCTCTAACTTTACGCTCCGCTACACTAAAGAACTTGCCGATGGTAACTTCTTCGCTAGCGGTGATATTTCTTATCGCAGTAAAATCAATATGTTCCTTTACGAATCAGTAGAGTTTGAAGGTAAAGAGCTTATTGAAACAGGTTTGCGTACAGGTTACACATGGTCTGAAGGCGATTACGAATACGAAGTAGCCGCTTTTGTTCGTAACTTATTTGACGAGCAACAAGTTATTGGAGCTGTAGACTTTAATAACAATACGGGTATTGTTAACGAAGAACGTTACGTAGGTGCTGAGTTTAAAGTTAGATTTTTCTAACTAATAGCTAAAAGTATTTACTTTAAAAGCCTGCATTGCGCAGGCTTTTTTATTTGTATAACCCCTTTTAGAGCTGCTAAAGTAGCGCCTAATTGGTTTATTTAAAGAGAAGAGCAATGGCTGGATTTTGGAATTACCGTGTAATTTTTTGTGAAGCAACGAAAGATGAAGCAGCGCAATATCAAATACACGAAGTAGAATATAATCTGAACGGTAAAGTGACTAACTGGTCAGAAACAGGCGCAGCCCCTTTTGGTACAACACTTGATGAGTTGAAAGATGACTCAGATCGTTTAAAAACAGCATTTGAAAAGCCTGTACTTAAAGTTATGCGTAAAACGCGTGGCTACGAGCTTGTTGATGTTGAAACAGGTGAGGAAGCAACGGGTGAGCCACCAGCAGGCTTAACGCAATAACAACAATTTAATAAAAGGTGCTTAAGGCGCCTTTTTTATTGTCAAAATTTGGCTTAGGTTAAATAAGGAATGAGGATGACATTAGAAGCAGTATTATTTGATATGGATGGCACATTAGTTGATTCAGAAAGCATGCACTTTGTATGTTGGAGTAAACTACTTAAGCCTTATGGTGTTAGTTATTTAGAAAGTAATTTTTGTCAGCGCTTTTCAGGACGACCCACTTTAGAAGCTGCAATAGAGATTAAGCAAGAGCATAACTTATCAGTAAGCGCACAGTTTTTAGCGGATGAAAAATACAGTTTATTTGGCGAATATGTAATAACACATTTACCACCACTAATGCCGTTTACTGAGCAAACGTTGAAAGCTGTAAAAGCGAGTGGCTTAAAAATGGCGCTAGTAACGGGCAGTGCTAAAAGTGAAGCTATGCCAATACTTAAAGGTTTAGGATTTTATGAGCTGTTTGACACGGTGGTAACAAAAGACGATGTAACTAATCCTAAACCTGCTGGAGACCCATATTTACTGGCACTTAAGCAGATAAATATACAGGCAGGCAATGCAATCGCCGTTGAGGATACATTTACCGGCGTTACGGCGGCCAATAACGCCTTGTTACGTGTTGTAGCCATTGCTAATAGCCACACAAAAGATCACGATTTTAGCCAAGCTACCTATAAAATGAGTAACTTAGATGAGTTTTGGCAATGGGTGCAATCTCAACTATAGTTTAAGCCAACTTTTACTTGCTTGGATGCGCCAATGTCTACTATTAAACACCTGTTTTTAATTGTTTTTGTACTTTTTACGCAATGTATAAGTGCAGCACAACCCTCTGTTTTACTCGCGAAAGTATATGACGAAACTAAGCATTACGATGTAAGTAAATATTTAGTCAGTGAAAAATATGATGGCGTAAGAGCTGTATGGACCGGCACGCAGTTTGTTACTCGCAAGGGTAATATTATTAATGCGCCAAGTTGGTTTACAGCGCCATTGCCAAACGTATGGCTTGATGGTGAGCTGTGGACCAAACGTGAGCACTTTTCTGCGCTTAGTGGCATAGTAAGAACTAAAACCCCTAATAATCATGATTGGCAAACTATTACTTATAAAGTATTTGATATGCCAGATAAAACCCTGCCTTTTAGCATTCGCTATAAAAACTATAATGAGCTTATTACTAGCCTAAACTCGCCGCACATTAGCGTTGTAGTTCAATATAGCTTTACTAATAATGAGCAGCTCACAGAATATTTTGAAAACATAACTAAGCAGGGCGGCGAGGGCGTAATGCTTCATTTGGCCAGTGCTAAGCACAGCAATGGGCGAAGCAGTGCATTACTAAAATTAAAGCCTTATTTAGATGCAGAAGCGATTGTAATTGCGCACTTACCAGGTAAAGGCAAATACCAAGGTATGTTAGGTGCATTAAGAGTAAAAACAGCACAAGGGCAGGTGTTTTCAATTGGTACTGGGTTTAATGATGCAGAGCGCGCCACTCCACCTGAGATAGGCAGCGCTGTAACGTACCGGTATCATGGCTTAACAAAAAACGGGTTACCGCGTTTTGCTAGTTTTTTACGAGTTAGAGATAATTTATAACATTTATAAATTTTACAAAGTGTGCTAAATTGCGCGGCCTTTTTGGTAATGTGTGGTGAAGTATGTTTGTAGGTTTTGATTACGGTAGTTCTAATTGTGCTATGGGTGTAATGAGCGAGGGTAATGTTCAATTAGTACCGCTAGAGCAAGGAAAACATTACTTACCGTCTACACTTTACACTCATCACAGTGCCTTGGTTGTTGACTTTGTTGCTAAGCACTTACATGGCACAGCCCATGAGCATGACTTTTTAACACAGCGCCAAGCATTATTAAATACCTTACCTCGTATTAAGTCAGACCTTGATTTACAGCCTTCAGATGAAACCCTATTTATTGGTCGTGAAGCGATTAGCGAGTACGTGCAGTTCCCTGAAGAAGGCTACTTTGTTAAGTCCCCTAAATCATTTTTTGGCGCAACAGGTTTAAAGCAAGGTCAAATTAACTTTTTTGAAGATATCGCAACCGCGATGATCTTAAAAATTAAGCAACGCGCTGAGCTCTCTTTAGGTAAAACACTTACACAAACAGTGATTGGTCGCCCAGTAAACTTCCAAGCTGTGGGTGGTGAGCAATCAAATCAACAAGCGGTCGGTATTTTAGAACGCGCTGCTAAACGCGCTGGTTTTAAAGACGTAGAGTTTTTATATGAGCCACTTGCTGCGGGTATCGATTACGAGAGTGATTTAACTCAAGATCAAAAAGTACTCGTTATTGATATTGGTGGTGGTACGAGTGACTGCTCATTTGTACAAATGGGCCCAAGCTTTAGAGGAAATAGCCAGCGCGATGGCGACTTTTTATCTCACGGTGGTAAACGTGTTGGCGGAAACGATTTAGATATTGCTTTGAGCTTTCATGGTTTAATGCCGTTATTGGGTTTAGGCAGTACGTTTAAATCAGGTCTACCTTTGCCTAATCAAGCGTTTTGGCAAGCGTGTAAAATTAACGATGTAAATTTACAAAGCCAATTCTATAGTGAAAGCCATACCCGAGAGCTAAATGCACAATTACGTGATGTAAGTGCACCTGAGCTTTATAAGCGTTTAATACATTTACAGCAAAACAAGCAGGGTCATCAGTTAGTACAACAAGGTGAAGCGGCTAAAATAGCACTTTCGTCAGCTAGTGCGTTTGATTGTGATTTAAGCTTTTTAGATAGTGGGCTGAATAAAAATGTATCGGTAAGCGATTTAGCTGTTGCCGTTGAGAGTAGTATTAGCCAAATAGTTACTTTAGCAAAACAAGCAATCAGCGACGCTGCGACCACGCCAGACATTATTTACTTAACAGGCGGTAGTGCACAGTCACCATTGATTAAAGCGGCTTTAAGTGAGCACTTAGGTAATATAAAAATGGTTAACGGGGACCACTTTGGTAGTGTAACTGCTGGCCTGACTAAATGGGCCAGCATGCTTTATAAATAACCTAGATTACAATTGAGGTTTAAAGATCTATTTGTCGGGTTGCGAGGTATTTTTCGTAATCTGGCAATGTACGTTCAAGCTCTACATCCATAAGCGGTGAGCTTAATAACATATCTGCACTTACCTCATTACACGCCACCGGAATATTCCAAACAGCGGCTAAACGCAGCAGTGCTTTAACATCAGGATCATGAGGCTGTGATGCTAATGGGTCCCAAAAAAATATCAAAACATGTATCTCATGTTCAGCTATTTTAGCGCCAAGTTGTTGATCGCCGCCCATAGGACCACTTAAAAGCTGAACTACATCAAGTCCCGTGGTTTTTTGAATTAAATGCCCGGTAGTACCTGTGCCATATAAAGTGTGCTTACTTAGTATTTCTTTGTGTTTTTCACACCATAATTTTAATGCTGCTTTTTTACCGTCGTGGGCAACTAAAGCAATATTTTTTTGTGCGGGAAGAGATTGTGTTTTTTGTTCCATGCTGATTCTTTTTTATTAGTTAGCTTAAACTCTGGGTAATAAATCTCTTAACCAAAGTGCAGGTTAGTTAAAATAATAGATTGATAGCAAGGGCTATAAATACAATGCCGGTGATCCTATCAATCCAAAGTTGGCTATTTGGGTTACGTCTAAAAAACTGTGCAATTTTGTCGCCAAAATAAATATACGTGCAGTCAATCGGAAAAGCAAAAATAGGGTAAAGCAAGCCAAAAAAAGCGAGTTGAAAAGTAGCAGATGAAAGCGTTGGATCTACAAATTGCGGAATAAATGCAATAAAGAATAATGCTACTTTAGGGTTTAATACTTCAGTCATCATGGCCTGAAACATGACATTACTTTTTTTACTGGTACTTATATGCGGTTTATCGGTTTGCTTGTCATCAGATATAGGCTCTGGCTGCTTTAGCGTGCCTTTAATCATCATAAACCCTAAATAGCATAAGTATGCTGCGCCTGCATATTGCACTGCGGCATAGGCACTTGGGGAAGCTTTTAGGACTGCGCTTAGGCCTACAACAGCAAATAGAGTATGAATAACCCCACCTAATGCAAAACCAAAAGCACTTTGCATACCGGCGCTTCGACCATTAGCAAATGTTTGTGCCATCAAAAATGCATTTGATGGCCCAGGTGCTACAGCCATTAAAAAGCTGGCTAATAAAAACGAGACTAAAAAATCAGGATTGATCATTGAGCGCTTTTAGTTGGGTGTAAAATATGTGCTTTTTTGCTCATTAAAATAAGCCAAAGCGGAACTAGCAATAATAAGTGAAAAGCAATTAACCACGGTGTACTTAACCCTAGATATTGGGTTAAAACAACGAGTATACTCGCGCCACTCATTTGCATAGCACCAAGTAATGCCGAGGCTGTGCCTGCTTGTTTAGGAAAACTCGACAGAGCCATACCTGCAGCAGAGCCTAAACTTAGAGCAAAGCCTAATGCTGCAATTAAAATAGGTAACATAAGCGCAAATGCCGTCTCTATACCGCTAAGGGCTAGCATTAAAACGCCTGAAAAAACCAGTACACTCACACCGACACGCAAAGCACGTTGGCTATTTCGTTTAATGTACGTTGGTAAAATAAAACTAGCGACAATACTTATTACGGCGTTTAACGTAAACCAAAAAGTAAAGTCGGCTACAGTGCC
Organism: Pseudoalteromonas sp. GutCa3; assembly: GCF_002836155.1. Taxonomy (NCBI): domain Bacteria; kingdom Pseudomonadati; phylum Pseudomonadota; class Gammaproteobacteria; order Alteromonadales; family Pseudoalteromonadaceae; genus Pseudoalteromonas; species Pseudoalteromonas sp. GutCa3. Next base: position 224,529 of record NZ_PJBK01000101.1, read on the forward strand.
GCCTAAATGCGTAATAAGCCAGCCTGGAGCTAGCGTCACATAAACTAATATTGCCGACATTGAGACCATGCAAATTAGGCTATTAAACAAAAATACCGGTGTTTTTATAATAGGTGTAAAGCGACGTAAATCTAAAATATGCCCCTGATAATGGCTATCAGCAGGACGAGTTTCTCTAAAAAAGAATAGCGTAACAACAAGCCCTACAATGGCAAACGCGGTTAAAAACATAAAGTTCATACGCCAGCCAAATTGTACGGTAAGCCAAGCTCCTAAAATAGGTGCCATTGCCGGAATAAAGCACACAATCCCGTTAAGGTAGGTAATCATTTGTCCACTTCGTTCACTGCCATATTTGTCACGTACTATCGCAAATGCGACAACAAATGTGGCACAGGCTCCAAAACCTTGCAGGGCACGTGCAATCATCAATACTTCAAAAGAAGGCGAGTAATAGGCAAGTAATGCTGAGCCTGCATATAAACTTATACCTACTATAGCCACTGGCTTTCGGCCAAACCTATCGGCCAAAGGCCCCGCAATTAATTGGCCTAAACCTACTGTTAGCATAAAAATAGCAACGGTTTGCTGAACTTGTTGTTCTGTAACTGCAAATTGTTCTGCAATAGTAGGAAAAGCGGGTAAGTAAATATCGATTGCCATAGGGCAAAATATAACGAGTAACGCTAGGATAAGTAACAAAGTCATATTAGGTTTAGCGGGCTGTGTTTGCATTGAGTCTCCTTTTGCCGAGTATTTTAGGTGGGCACTCGTAAAAAAGAAAGGGCTTATGACCCCTGTATAGGTTGTCATTTTTATTTTTTGATTGGATTAAGCTAAAAAGGCAGTTTAAATGCACTTTTTAAAACTGGTCTGATGTGTTAATTTGAAAAAAGTAACTGTTGATGGAAAATAATAATGAGTAATAAATCTGCACTTGTACAAACATGGCATAAATTTAAGCGCCTACCTTTTGGGAATTGGCTTTTTACTAAAGCTGTTTGCTTTAAAGCGCCATATTTTGGTTCGATGAAACCTTACGTACTCGATCTTCGAGAAGGGCATTGTAGTGCGGTGGTAAAAAATCGTCGCAGCGTTCATAATCATATTGGAACTATTCATGCTATTGCGCAGTGTAACTTAGCTGAATTGTGTGCAGGTGTAATGGTTGATGCAACAGTGCCAGTTAAAACGCATCGTTGGATCCCAAAAGGCATGACAGTTAGGTATTTGGCTAAAGTAGATACAGATGTAAGAGCAGTCGCTGAAATTGATTTACCGCATAAGTGGATTGATAAAGAAGACTTAGTAGTACCGGTTAAACTTTATAATACCCGCAATGAGCTTGTTTTCACTGCAGATATTACAATGTACATTACTGAAAAAAGGTAGCTTACGTTAAGCTGATTCTACTTAGTTTTTATCAGCGGCTTGTTTATTTACAAACGATAAGTCGCTGCCATCTTCCTTCAACAATGCTTTAACTTCTTTTGCGGGTTTAAGCTCTTTCGAAATTAGTTCAGGCTCTTCTTTTTCAAAGCGTTGCTTTAAACTGCCTTCAATTACTGCACCTGCATCAATACTCAATGTATCGTGAAACACATCGCCATGAACATGAGCGCCACTTTGTACTTTTACTTCACTGGCATTAATTGAGCCAATAACTTTGCCTTTAACAATAACGCTTTTAGCTTCAACAATACCTTCAACAACACCCGTTGAGCCAATAACTAAATGCTCCACTTTTATATCGCCATCAATGCGGCCATCAAGCTGTACTTCACCTTGGCTAACTAAAGTGCCTGTAAGGCGTACGTCTTCAGAAATAATAGACGGAGTGTGATTTACTCTTTTTAAATTAGAGCTAACTGTTTTTTGTTTTTTTCTACCAAACACGAGAAAGCGCCTTTGTTATTTTTAGAGGATTGACTTGTTTACCGTTAAGTAATACTTCGTAGTGTAAATGCGTGCCTGTGCTTCGGCCGGTGCTGCCCATTAAACCGATTACATCATGTTTAGTGATTGATTGACCTTTTTTTACTTTAATTTTATTTAAGTGCCCAAATCGAGTCACTAAGCCGTTTTTATGTTCAAGCTCAATAAAGTTACCATAACCACCATTGCGACCGGCACGAAGCACTACAGCGTCTGCTGGGGCAAATATCTCGGTTTTATGCCAACCGGCTAAATCAATTCCTTTATGAAAAGCATGATTACTATTCATTGGATCTTTTCTAAGACCAAAACTACTCGAAATATAATATTTAGCTTTAGCTAAGGGGAGGGTGTTTGGTAGTTCAGTTAAAAAGTTTTCTAAATTATTTAATGCTAATAACTTATCAACGATGGCTAAAAAATGGCTTGGAATTTTTGTTTCGTTAAATGTATCAAGTGGGCCACCTTGTGCGGTCGTTTGGGCACTTAATATTAAGTGTTGCTCAAGCGCTGACTCAATTCCTGCGCCTTTAACCATAGCTAAAATAGCTTGGTGACGTTCGCTAATTTGGTTATCTAAAAAGTTAAAGCTTTGTTCATAATGATTATTTAAGTTGGCAATTCTTGCTGCGAATGGAATTGGAGCTATTAACTGCGCCTGCTTACTTTTTGGATTTTCATCGACTAATGGTTCGTGAAATTCATTGCCATTTTCATTAATAGGTACATCAAGTTCTGTATCAAGCTTAATGACATCTTTGCTAATCGAAGCGGGAAGGGATTCTATCATGCTTTGCAGTAGCGCCTGCTTTTGCTCAAGTATTGCAAGTTGTTCTAATTGCGTTGCTTGCAGGGCTTGCTGTTCACTGACTTTTTGTTGCCAAAGTGTTTGCTTGTTTATTTGACTTTGTTCTATGTCAGATATTTTATTAGTTTGTGTGTAAACACGAAAGCTCGAAATACTCAGCCAAACAAAAGTGGCTAAAATAAGCGATGCTACAAGAAGTTGAAACCAAGAGGCTAAAACAACATGCTTAACTTCGCCATTTTGGCGAATAAGTAGCTGACGAGCTGGGAAAAATTTATGATAAAAAGACTTTATAAATACTGACATGGCATATAAACACTGGCTATTAACCGAATTAAGATAGCAATTTGAGTTAAAAAAGCTAGAAAAAAATTGTAACTGTTCAAAAATCAATAAAAAAGGGCTGCTTTTAGTAAGCAGCCCTTTTAATACTCGTATTACTTTGTAGGCAGTACTGTGCTCTCTACAGAGCCAAAACCTATACGTGCATAGCCTTCTTTTTCACACCAGCCGCGCATAATAACGTTATCGCCATCTTCTAAAAAGCTACGTTGTTCGCCATTGCTTAGCGTAATTTTTTCTTTACCGCCACGAGATAGTTCAAGTAAAGAACCCGCTTCTTCGTGCGTTGGGCCCGACTGAGTGCCCGAACCTAACATGTCACCTGGCATAAAGTTACAGCCATTTACTGTGTGGTGAGTAACCATTTGTGCCACAGTCCAGTAAGAGTGCTTAAAGCTAGATGTTGATACACGCGTTGGGTTATGGCCTTCGCTACGCATTTTTTGCGTTTGGATTTTAACATCCATTTGAATATCAAAAGCACCTTGGTCTCGATTCGCTTTTGACTCTAAATAGTCCATAGGCTGTGGATCGTTTTCATCACGCGTCCAGCTTGTTCTATAAGGCGCTAGCGCTTCGGTTGTAACAATCCAAGGCGATACAGTTGAGGCAAAGTTTTTAGCTAAAAAAGGACCAAGCGGTTGATATTCCCAAGCTTGTAAATCGCGAGCTGACCAATCGTTAAACACACAAAAGCCAAATACGTGGTTTTCTGCATTTTCAATCGCGATTGCATCGCCCAGTGCATTGCCTTTACCTAAGTAAATACCCAGTTCTAGTTCGTAATCAAGGCGTTTACAAGGACCGAATGACGGCACTTCTGCATCAGGCGCCTTAGTTTGGCCTTTAGGGCGATGAAATGTTTGACCCGATACGTCAATAGATGAAGAACGACCATGATAACCAATAGGTACCCATTTATAGTTAGGTAATAATGGGTTGTCAGGACGAAATAAACTACCCACAGCTGTAGCATGATAAATAGAAGTATAAAAGTCAGTGTAATCACCGATACGACAAGGCAAAGAAAACTCTATATCAGATTGTGCTACTAGCGTATCGCTAAGCGCTTGTTGGTGCTCAGAGCCTGCTCGTAGTACTTTTGAAAGCGCTAAACGAAGTGCTGACCAATACTGCCCCCCTAAACCCATAAATGTATTTAGAGTTGCTTCACTTGCTGCATCAGCGGCTGTTTTAGCGTCACCTGTTAAAACATTTAATTTACTCAGTTTTGCTAAATCAATTACTTGGTCACCAATTGCAACACCACCACGAAAGGCCTCATCAGACCCTTTACGGCGAAACTCTGCAAACGGTAAGTTTTGAATAGGGAAGTCGCAATTATCAACATTAGCTGACTCTACCCAGCTGGTTAAATTAATATCGTGGGTTTCGTTAATTAGGCTCATTACATTTCCTTTGGATTTTACTGTATGGCGACAAGGTATAGTTTATTTAATCATACTTGTACTTGGCGCCATACTTTTTAAATATTAAAACGACAAAAAGCAGCGAAGTTCGCTGCTTTTAATTTACTCAAATATTTTATAAAACGCCGCGACGCTCTTGGTCGCGTTCGATTGATTCAAATAATGCTTGGAAGTTACCTTCACCAAAGCCACCATCATCAACGCGTTGGATCATTTCTATAAAGATTGGACCAAATAAGTTTTTAGAGAAAATTTGTAATAAATAACAATTTTCACTTTGGCTATCTACGAGTATCTGGTGCTTACGAATTTTTTCTTTATCTTCAGCAACCCAAGGTACTCGGTCAAAAATAGTATCGTAGTACTCTGGGATAATATCGAGCGTTGCAATTGTTGATTTATCAAGCTTATCAAGAGAACTTACTAGGTCATCTGTTAAAAACGCTAAATGTTGAACGCCTGGGCCGTTGTACTCACCAAGGTATTCATCAATTTGGTTGTTATCGTTACCTTTACCTTCGTTTATTGGAATAGAGAAGGTGCCACAAGGTGATTTTAATGCATACGAAATAAGCGCTGTTTTTTGACCTTTAATGTCAAAGTAGCGTACTTCAGTAAAACCAAATACGTCTTTATAAAAGTTAGCCCATTTTTCCATGGTGCCTTTATAAACGTTATTGGTTAAATGATCGATTCGGATAAAGCCTTTATCTTCTACAACATTTTGCGTTTCTAAATCTTCAAAATCACTTTCGTAAATAGTGCCTTTGTCGCCAAAATTTTCAATAAAGTAAATTAGGCTGTCGCCAATGCCATAAATTGCAGGGTAAGGCATGTTTTTATGTGTTGAATCAGTGGCTGGTTTTGCACCACGCTCTACTGCAGTTTCAAATGCTTTTTGCGCATTCTCAACACGCCAACCCATTGAACAAATAGCAGGGCCATGGCTTTTAGCAAATTCTGCAGAAAAACCTTCACGCTCGTTATTCAGTAAAAAATGAATATCGTTTTGGTTGTAATAAACAATGTCTTTACCTTTGAATTTTTTAAGCTTAGAGAAGCCAAAATCAGTAAATACTTTATCCATATAATCAGCATCAGGTGTTGCGTACTCGGTAAATTCAATACCGACTAAACCTAAATAGTTATTTACTTCACTCATTATTATTACTCCCGCAATTAAGCACTGCGATTATGTGTTGTTGTCATATTGCAGTAGATAATCAACCAGATTTTTGATTTGGGGAAGGGGGAGGCACTATTTAGTGTGTAGTGTATGTGTAAATTTTATAGGACGGTTATTATAAAGTTACGTGTTTGTAATACAGTTAAATAAAATGAAGTTATGTGGCATAGGATTGAATAGTGGTTTTCATTCTTAATGTGTTGTTTTTAAATAATAAAAAGGAGGGTTCACCTGCATGAAGCCTCCTTTTAGAATGAACAAGAAAAAGCTTAGTTGTATTTAATTGTTTACACTTTTAGAGTTGCCACCAAAGAACTTGTTACGTTGCTCAATCCATTGGTTTGTTTTTATCGCTGGCGCAGCTTGATAGTGACGTTCAATCGTTTGATTTAACACTCGCGTCGGTTGCTCAAAGGACAACTTTTGTTGTGCGCCGCCCATACTTTTAATTTCATCTCTGGTCATAGCACGTCCTGCATAAAGCAGCGAGTTTAAGTACCCTGGTACTGTCTCGTAATTGTTATCTGTCAAAAGTAATACAGATTGATTGAGTGCCCAGCGACTATCGATTTCGCCATCCTCTTTTACGCCAGCAAGTTCTCCATCTATATAGACTTCAAACACCCCATTGGTTGGTGCTGTATAAAATACAAAAGCTATACGATGCCAAGAGTCGGGTTGTGTATTGCCAAAATAGCCGCTATCGCTAGTTGCTTGCCCATAGCCGCCGCTTGGGTCAATAAACATATCGGCATCATCATTAAGATAATCAGTTGTATTGGCTTGCATAATTGCACGGTAAATATCTTTACCTTCTGCGGGCCAGTATAAATCCATTACCAAAGTGTAGTCAGACACCATTCCTTCATTTGCAAAGTCACCATTTGCTGGTGTGTTTAAGTCAATAAGTAAGCCTTCTGTTGGAGCGTGGCGAGAAAACGCCATAACACCTGAAGGACCATTACTTAAATCATCAATATTTAATTGAGTCGTGGTGCTATATTGTGTCTCTGCAGTGCCCCAATTTGTTTCATCTGGATCAAAGTAGCTAAGTATCGAAGGTCCAAAATCAGCAGCTAACGGGTTGTTAGTATCGTCAAAATTCCATACGGTTACATTTGCTAAGTTGTTGCATGAATAAAGTTCGGTGTCAGTGTCAAGGTGTAGGCACTGACTTGTTCTGGCACGTGCATATTTATCAAGTAGCCACCAAGCTTCGGCTATTGGCTCTACGTTTGAGAATGTAACACTATTAAAAAATAAATCAGGATTTAAAGCTGCCCCTTTAAATAGTGCAACTTCGTAATTATTAGTAGGTTGTATATCTTCAGGTTTAAGTAAAAACCAATCTGGTTGACTTGCAAACATCGTTGTTAAGTCGCTTCCCGATACTGTTACTTTATAAATAGAGTTAAACCCTGGCGTATTTGATGGCTGCCTTTCTACGTAAAAAGCTTTATGGAAGTCTTCTTGAGTAAGTGTGCCAGGTGTCCAGCGCTTTTGTACTAGTTCAGGATTAAGTAATGCTGCGCTAATTGTGCTTGAATGTTTTGCGGCTAAGACGGTGATTTCGGCTAGCTGCGCATCAGTTGGGTAGTTTTCAGAAATAGCGATTTCAGTTTCTGCATCGGGAGCATAACGCCCCATTATCTCATCTATTGCTAGTTTTGTTGTCTCATCACGTTCAACAATTGTATCGGTTTCAATCGTTTTGTAATCAACAACTGGAGATGATTTATCAGCTAAATTAAAATTAAGCGTTAAGTCAGTAATACCTTTAGCGTAAAAGTCCGGTTGTAAAACAATAGCGCCGTTATCAAGGGTTGTGTAGCTTTCCCCACCGTGTGTATGGCCGCCAAGTACTAAGTCGATACCGGGTACGTTTGTTGCCATATCAGTATCTAAGCCTACACCTAAATGGCTCAACATAATCATGTAATCTACATCACCACTGTATTGGTTTACTATGCTTTGTGCGATTTGTTGCCATTGCCAGCTCATTTTAAATTGTTTAATAAAATCAGGGATCGGATCATCTTGAATTGGTTCATCTAGCTCATTCCACGGCACAGAAGTCATGCCAAACACACCAAGTGTAATACACCCTACCTGTACTTTTGCAAATCCTACGCCTGCAAAATCTTGTAGTTGCTCTGCTTCATAACGAGTATTACTAGCAAGTACGATTGCATTCTCGTCTTGGGAATAACTTAGTAATTTTTCTGGGCCCCAAGCATAATCATGATTTCCAACGACTCGTAGGTCAAACTGCATTGCTTTAATTGCTTCTTCTGTTGCAGTACCTTGTGATAATTGCTCAGCAACAGTGCCTTTTTCATAGTCGTCACCACCGTTTGTAAATAAGGTGTGCGGGGTTTGGCTTGCTACTTGATTGTAGTAGGCTTTTATACGACTGAAATATTGCTCTTCATAGCCAAAGCGAGCATGTAAGTCTGCAACGTGGACAAACCTTACTGACTGCTCTGTTGCGTTAGCATCGCAAGTTGGGCCGATATTTGCGAAAGCTTCATTGCGCTGCATTTGTATTGCATATGTGCCCAATGTTGTTACTTGAGCGCTAACAAATCCATCTAAAACGATTGAATTTGTAACTGTGTCCCAATTAGCGCCCGATTGCTTTGCGATAAACAGTTGTCCGCCTAATGCATAGTCATCAGGGATTTTTATTGTAATGGTAATAGGTTTTGAAAGAGTAAGCGTGGAGGGCGTAAGTGCATGTAAATCAGAAATTATATTTTGTTGTATATTCGTCTCATCTAATAATGTTTTCTCGTAGGTAAGCTCTACATCACTAGAAATAGCACTGGAAGGTGCATTAAATATAAAATTGCCTTCGTCTAATGTAGCGTCTAAACCATTAGCGCTTGATAGTGTTAATTTGCTTGGTTCAGGCTCAACAGGATCGTTTGGATTAACCGTCACTTCATCGCCGCTACCACAGGCAGTTAAAATAAAGCTAAGAAATATAAATATAATAACACGTGATATCGTTAACGATTGCATCTACGGATGTCCCTGAGTCTATTCAATAACCAATCAGGACATAATATCAGTTAACGGGAGCAGGGCAAAGTTGAATAAAAAATTCCCCCATAGGAGCTATGGAGGAATTGTCTTAGGTTATATTGCTACATTAAAAATAAACAATAATTAAGAGGCTTTCTCTTCTAACCCTTGTTTTTCCCATACTTTAGCTTTAAAGGTCATTAGTACTAAAACAACACCAACACCAATGCTAAATAATGCAATTTGTAAATATAAGTTAGGAATTTCATCAACATTATTCGGATCGAAATTACCAGCAAGTAAGCCTGCAATAATATTACCGATTGAGTAAGTTAATACAAATACACCCATCATTTGACCTGTGTAACGTTTAGGCGATAACTTACTTACAGCACTTAATGCTACAGGGCTTAAACAAAGCTCACCCACAGTATGTAAAAAGTACGTAGTAACAAGCCAGTAAGGCGCTACTTTTAAGCCTTCAGCTGCGTAATGAGCTGCCATAAACATCACTAAAAAGCCTGATGCCATGATAATTAAACCAATTGCACACTTAACGCTGTAGCTAGGTGACACTAAGCTTTTAGATAAGTTAATCCAAAGCGCTGCAAAAAATGGCGATAAAGCAATAATAAACAGTGAGTTTAATGATTGAAACCACGTTGTAGGGATTTCAAAAGTACCAATAAGACGGTCAGTATAATCGCGAGCAAATAAGTTTAATGATGAACCCGCTTGTTCAAAGCCAGACCAAAAACATGCAGATGCAATACAGACTAAAAATAGTGCCCACATTCTTTGTTTTTCAGCATCTGTTAATTTACCTGTAAAGTAAATAACACCAAAATAAACAAAAAAGATAATAGTAAATACAACAGCTACGTACCCTGCAACCACTGTTGGATTGATTACAATTGCGCCGGTCATTGCAGCCGTAGTAACTGCAGCAGCTGCAATTACAAACGCAGCAATACCAACCCATGCGCGAGAAGTGCCTTTAGGACCTAATGGATTAGCTGGTAAAGCGCTATGCTCTGGTAAGTTATTAAGTGAGCGCTTATATTGCACCAAACCAATAGCCATACCAACAGCGGCTGCACCAAACGCCCAGTGCCAACCTACGTTTTCCATAAAGTAACCACAAACGTAGTAACCAATTAAAGAACCTAAGTTAATACCCATGTAGTAAATAGCGTAACCGCCATCACGACGCTCATCAGCATCACTGTATAGTTGGCCGACCATTGCGCTGATATTTGGTTTTAGCAAACCAGTACCTGTCGCTACAAATATTAAGCCAATGAAGAAAGAATAATCATGTGGAATAGCCAAAATAATATGGCCAATCATAATGATTATACCGCCATACCAAACTGCTTTTTGACCACCAAACAATCTATCTGCTAGCCAGCCACCTGGTAAACCTAAAAAGTATACCGCACCTGTGTATAAACCATAAATTGCAGCAGCTGAGGCAACAGTAAAGGCTAAACCTTCTTCTTGTAAGCTTGCTGTCATGAATAATACGAGCATAGCTCGCATACCGTAATAACTCATTCGTTCCCACATTTCAGTGAAGAACAATGTTGAAAGTCCTTTAGGGTGGCCAAACCAACCACTATCTGGAGCTGAACTCATATTTACTTCCTAACTTTAAGTATTGTTATGATGGCCTTATAATTTTTTGCTTTAGCTATTTTAGAATTTGTAACCACTAAAATGCTCGACCATCAGTATATTATTTGTAGCTAAGATAATGATTTGCTATATGGCAGTAACACCACAAGGTAAGAGACACACCCTTATCCTAGTTACAATTGCGCTCAAGTATACATATACCTTAGTGCTAGGGGAAGTATTGCGCGGTGTATCACCTTATGCCAAGTTAGAACTCAGCATAAGGAACAATAGGGGTGCCTGGAAACTCAAGTGTTCCGTACACAGGATTAAAGTAGTAACGTATATAAAGCTGACCAAAATTTGGTTCGTAAAAGTCAGAACGATCGATGGCTAAGTAACCACCAAAGAACCAATTCGGCGTTATTCTATACTCAAAACTACCTTCAAGATTATATGAAACACCAGAACTTGTTTCACCTTCAAATACAGGATCAACACCTGTTATTGACTCTCTATCATATGCAGCTATTTGCAAATCGCCATCATTAGGGAAGAAATCAATAGATTGAGTTTTTGTTTGCGAGTACGAAACACCGGTTTTTAATCGATAAACAAAATCATCGCCCCAACGCGCGTCATAAGTGAGTGGCACAGATAAACCTACATAGTTTTGTGGGCTGTAATAACCACCATGGCCCCATGTTTCTTCACTTAAATTATACTTGTATGCCCAATGCAATAAGCTAGCGCCTGCGGTAAATTCACGCTCTTGATTGCTAATTATACGGTAATAAGTACCGCCCATCATACGATAGCGTTGGTTGTCTTTTACATTTTGGCCTTTATACAGGGTAAAGTCGGCGCTTGACCAAAAACCCCATTTTCCGCCTAAGTCGTGCGATAAATTAGCTGTTAGGCCTGTAGAGCGTACGCCCCCCCAAACTTCACCTGTATTTACATCTTTTAAGCCCGCATAAGAAAGCACTGAATTTGTAACTGGGCGTTTTTCAAGTTCTAGGCTGTATCCAAAGTCGCCAAAACTGTCTGCGTAATTTACACCCCATACAATATCTTCAATTAAAAAGCCAAGTGGAGTAGTGCCTACATCTACACGCCAGTTTTCGTTTTGCCAACCAATACCTATATCTACACCACTTTCCTCTGGTGTCACTTCATCGACTGAACAAGTGAAAATACATAAAGCACCTTGTCCGTAGCGACTACCAGCGAACTGCTCATCAAAGCGAGTTGTTTGTGCGCTAATAGTAGTCGGGTCTACTTTAATAAATCCTTGGCCTTGCCAAAGTGGAAAGTAAGCTTCAATCGGTACTAAGCCCGCACCAAGTGTTGCTTCACTTTCGGTACTTGTTTGCCCACTAAAGTTAACACCCATGGCAATGTATGCTTGGTTTTTGTTTTGCTCGTTTATTAGCTCACGTTTAGCACCGTTTACATACCATTCATCGTTTTCATCTATTTTTAAAAGAGCTCCGTAAAGCTCTTTTTCGTTTAAAGTACGATTAGGTGACAGGGTTTGTGCGTACCAAGATTGTGCTTGTTCGGTTTCGTTGAATTTGCTGGCTACTTGAGCGCCTAAATAACGTAGTTCTTGATCGTTGGGTGACTTTTCAACAAGTTGCTTAGCTAAATAAAGTGCATCCCCTGAGTAATTAAACTCATTGAGAGATGACATGATTTGGCGTTGCAAATAACCCTCTTGCGATGTGGTTTGCGCTATCGCTTTTTGCGTAACTTCTTTTGCTTGAAAGTCGTCTCCAAGTTCTATGTATGCATTAGCAATAGCGAGTAGTGCTTGAGGCTCTATGGTTTGTTTATTTTGTACTTTTTGCTGATACAAAATAACGGCCGCTTCATATTGTTCTAGCGCTAAATTTGCATTAATAAGGGCAGTAGTTGTTGCTGGAATATCTTTATATTTTTGATCAAGCTGATTGAGCTTAGCAATTAAATCACTGCCAGTGTAAAACTGGTTTAGGTAGTTATTTTGTAACTGAACATATTGAGCCGTTTCGTTTTCAGAAGCGCTTTCTGGTAACACGTAACCCTCAAACCAGCGTTTTATTTCAACTTGGTTACCTTGCTCTAGTATCCACTGGCCTTGTAAAAGGTGCCAATAAGGCGACAAAGATGAGTCAGATGAAAGGGCACTTGAAAGTAATTTAAGAGCATGTCGTTTTTCATCAATTTTGTACCAACTATTAGAAAGCTCAGCTTGCATTTCAGGTGTTAGCTCTCTTGCTTCTAAGTTACTTAAATGGTAGATAGCGACAGATTTATTTTTTAAATCAAGATATTGCTGACTTTGCGTAAGAGACTCGTTAAGCAACAATTGCTGCTCTAAAGCAATAATATCTGTATCTCGATTTTTAAAAGGAATATATTTAAGTGTATCTAAAGCACCTTCATAATCATTTATAGAGCGCAAAAATAAAGCATGGCTATATCTAATTTGGGGGTTTAGCGGAAATTGCCACAATACATTATTAAATAAATCACGTGCTTGTTGAGTGAGGCCTTTTTGTTGGTATATAAAAGCTAAATCGTAATATAACCAAGGTTGCTCAGGTGAAAGCTCAATAGCTTGCTTAAGTAATTCTTCTGCTTTTTCTAGCTCTCCACCATTAGTATACTGACTTGCTTTATCTCTTAGAGTATTACTGGTAGCTAGTGCATATGAGGGGTAGATTAAATCTCGTTGCTTTGCATTTAATGAATTATAAAAGTTGCGAATTGATTTTTGGTTTTGATCTAGTTGCGCGATATTTAATAAGCCAAGTAAGGCATTTTCATATAAAGGATTGGTTTTTAGGGCAGCTTGATAGGCGGTAGCAGCTTGTGTGTAATTTCCTTGAGCTACTAGTAATAGGCCTTTGTTATAAAGAAAAGCTTCTTGGTCATGATTTAATTGCTCAGCTAGATTTAGTTTTAATTGTGCTGTTTTAAAATCAGATTGCTCTATAGCATCTTCCATTTCAGACATATACAGCCAAAACTTCGCAACTGTCGCGAGTTCTTTAAGTCCTTCACGCTCATCAAAATTAGGTGTATATTTTTGCGCGGTAAAAAAATAGTAATAAGATTTTTTGTAGTCGCTTTTCGCTAAATACAAATACCCTAAGCTGCGCATAATTTCTTTATCGGTTGGCCGCCCTTTTAAAGCATTTAATAGTAGGGGCTCAGCTTCTTTTAATTTTTTATTATTAAGTAAACGATCACCTTTAAGCCAAAGCTGATACGCAGGATCGGCAAGTAATGCTTGCCTTACTTTAAAATCTCGTTGGAAATCTTCGTATTGTAACTTACCTTTACTACTAAATGGGTACACAGAGAAGTATCGTTGGTATTGCTCAACTGTATTTTGAGTAAGATCCATGCTCTTAAGAGTTGCAAGCCAAATAAACTCAACTTCATTAATAAAAGAAGGGCTAGTTCCGTAATTACTTAAAATATCTAAAGCTTTATTATTTGCTGGGTTTTTCCTCAGTAAATGGCGAGCATAAGGTATTTCTACTTGAGCGATATTAGAATAGCTTTTTAATAACTTTTCATAGCCTTTTTTAACACTTTTCCATTGGTCGCTGTCTTGCCCATACCAGCTTAAATGCTCAAGCTCGTAATTAAGTGTAGGGTAGGTGTTTTTAAATATTTTATTGTATATTTCACGGGCTTGTTCATAACGTCCAGCTCGAGAAAGTAGCCTAGCTTCATGAATTAAAGATTTATCTTTACCCTCAATACGAGAGAGTATTTTAAGTTTTTCAACACAAGGGGCTTGCTTAGTGAGTCCGTTATCTATTTTGCTTAATAATTGGTTGGCTTTCACTGATTCGCCATTGGCAAAATCATAACGCGCTACTGCGCACTGCGTTTCTATTCGGGCAGGGGCAATAGCGACTAGCTTTCGCAAGCTATCTTCAACTAGTTTTTTATTTTGCTGTGCTTCACCAATACCTATTTGGCTTAGTAACCAATCAACAGATTGCGTATCAATATCGTTGACTGTGTTAGCGCTCAATCCAGAGCTAAGCGCTAATGTGCAAGCGAGGGCAAACCTTAACGGCATTCAGTGCTCCATACCGGTTGTAGCGTCCCATCTGCTGTAATTGAAAAACGCTTATTTAAAGCACTTGTACCAAACAAGTTAAGTACGCTGTCGTAATAACGAGTCTGGGTAAATGATTTATCAATCATTAGTTTTTGCTGAATAGCCATTACTGTAGAATTATCGTTATTAGTCGCTAGTAAAGGTAATAGAGCTGAGTTAAAGCCTAGAGGGCCTCTTTTTTCAGACTTTCCTGATTTAGCAAAAGTATTTAAAGGCACGTAACCACGTTTATTAATTGTTTCTATAAAAGGGTTAAATTGCGCTAATAGCTCTTTTTTATAAGGTGCGTTGTCTGCCATCATACTTGCCCATAAATACACTCTAATAGCGTTGTAACTGCCCAAGTCGCTCGTTTTTTTATCGTAATAAAAGCCGTTATTTGCATCAAACATTACCCAGTCAGGGCTAACACCTTGCTTTGCTGTATCTAAAATCAACTTTGCTGAGCCTTCGTGCAGTTGATGCCAAGGCGAGTGTGGATAAAGCTTTTTAAACTGCTGATAAATAAATAACGGTGAGTAGCTTGGGTTTAACTTAAAACGCTCATTATCAAATTCAAAACCAGTAGGGGCGGGTAGTAATGATAAACCTAGGCCCGAAATATAGGCGGTTTCTTCACGCATTATTCGCTGTGCAAGTACGGCTGCTAATATGCTGTAGCGGCGGTCATCCCAAAGAATAGCAGCTTGCGATAAACTGTATGCTATCCATAAGTCAGAATCAGACGCTGGATTTGAATCTAAAATTCCGCCAACATTTTGATTGTTAACACCCCATTGCCATGCCGGTAAACGAGTGCTTAAATCACCTTCTGATAAATGTTCTTGCGTCCAATCCAGGACTAGGTCAAACATTGCTTTGTCATTTGCTACGACAGCAAAAAATAAGGCATAAGATTGGCCTTCAGAGGTTGTGACTTTTTGCTCACTCCCCAAATCAATAACGCGACCATCTTGGCTTATAAAGTTACTTTTAAACGTTTGCCATGCATCCCATGGTTGGCATTGCTCTATTTGTGCATTGGCATTAAAGGTAAATAATGCAATCACGGTAAAAAATACATTAATGAGTGACTTCATTACTTATCTCCTTCAGCTAAGCGCTTGTATGTTAATGCTTGTAGTAATCGCCATATAATAAATGAGATCAGCAGTAGTGTTAAAATAGACAATAGTGCCAGTACAAATGGGTGATCCGATAAATGGAACCAAATTAGGGTATGCACAGGAATGTGACCAACAAAATATTGTTCATCAGTTTTAATTGTCTTAATGCCTTGAGAATTTATGACCGCAGCACTGCCTTTAATTTGCGCAAGAGCTTCTGAACTCATTAACGCATCATCAAGTAGAGTAAAGGCTTTTTGTGATGTTGCACTAAGCGATACAATTGAACGCTCTGAATCAAACGGTGATTGAAAGCCAGTAATAACGGCCATATCACCACTACTTTTTATACTTACTTGGACTTTATCTGTTGTTTGCTCATCGTAAGCACCATTGTATATAGCTTGTTTAATAGCGCGCTGATTATTATCAAGCAAGATATTAGTTTGCGCATCTTCATCTAAGTTGTTAGCAATGCTATTAGGTTTGGCGATTACTAAGATGTCTTTATCATCTAAGTTGGCATCTTCATTTAAATGAGCAACACTTATTCTATGAGCGGGGTAGCCTGTAATAGCACCAAAGTGGCCTGTTAAATTAAACAATACAGATAGTGCTTTAGGTGATGGAACTTCATCTATCAATACTAAAGTTTGTTGTAAGTCTGCGTATTTTGTAAATGGGAATCCGCTGTTTGCAAATACATTTAAATCAGGTAAAGCCATGTAATGATCAAACCCACTTACATCAATGTTAGAGTTTCCATCAATTACCCCGTACTCGCCACCAGGTGGAGCAACGGCACATTCGCCTTTTTTAAGTACTGCAAATCTAAAGTCAAAATTTAACTCATTTCGGCTGGCAAGATTAATACCGTCTAATGAAAAGTCTTCAGCGCTTTGCGTTGTATCTGTATTAGCAATTAAAGGCAGCAACGTTTTAGCGGTAGTTAACGATGAGTCTTTTTTATCAAGTAAAAAACCACTTATAAATTCTTGGTTTATTAACATGTTTAAACGTGAATTTAATGTTTCGCTCTCTGGCGTATTACGGTATTGCAAAGTAATAGGAATACCTTTTTCACGCCAAGTAAATAAATCAGGTGCAAAACGAACATTTAATTTTATAGGGCCGTTGTTAAGACCCTCAGCTTGTAACTGAGTTGGGTAGTCAATAAGCTCGTCAAAGTGCACGGGACGATCGTTTCTTAGCCATCTCGGCGCATCATAAGCTTTACGCAGTGGGAGTTTGTTAATTGCCTCGATGCTTGCACTTCGGCCAGTCATAATTTTATGACCAAATACAAGACCAGTGACCGCTGTTTTTAAGTCTTTTTCATCACGCCCCAAAATTAACAGCATTTTATTGTATCTGTGAATAGGGCTTGAAATTAGCTCGACAGTTGGCTTTTCAACATCTGGATAATCTTTTAAAAAATCAGGTTTTGAGTCATTAGTAATAAACACCACGCTATGCTGCTCTGGTGCTTTATTTAAAACTACTGGAAAGTTAGCGCCACGCCAGTCAGCTTGTGCGCCAAACCAACTAGATAAAGTGGCTGCAGCTTCTATTGCTTGTGTATTAGGTGTGTTTGCAAATACAAAAGGTAAGTTTAATTTGTTGTAATCTTTAGCATCAAAAAATGGTTCTGGTAAATATTCAAGGCGGCTATCAATTGCTAACTGTTTTTGATCAAGCGTGATGTGGCTTGATTTGTTTATTTCAGTCCAAATTGAGCGGCTAAAGTAATCTTGGCATCGTAAATCGTAGTAGCCAACTAGTTCAAAGCGAATTTGGTTGTAGTCTTGAATGTATTTAGCATTTAGGTCTAGGCTATGACTTACCGTATTTTTTACAATACTTAATTGCTCATTAATAGGTAAAACAGTAACTAAGTTATCGTTAAAATAAACTTTTAAATGCGATACATTAGCCAGCAATGAAGGTGAGTTGGTGTACGAAAAGTTAAGCTTTAGATTAGTGCTTAATTTATCAATTCTATTTGTGAAATCGACTCGAGAATTATTATTCACGCCGTCGAGTTTATAGTCGTTGAACCCTAACTTTTCAAAGCTAAGACGTAAACTAGAAACCTGAGCGCTCTCAGGGTAGCCATTTACAAACATAGTTTTGTCGTGCATAGGCTCGATAGCGAGCACTTGATATGCGCTACTAATAAGTAACAATGTTAGAAATGTATTAAGTAACTTTTTAATCATAATTATTATGCACTATCGGTTTTTTTGGAGTAAATGAATTTATGTAAATGACAGTATTAGTCATAAACTTAATTATAGGTTGTAACGCTCTTGGGGCATGAAACAATAAATTACTAAAGCCCCGTAAACTGGTTTTTTGCACTTCTTTGAAGCTATACGATGGACGGTCATGTCTAAAGTTATTTTGCCAATCTAGCCAAGCATCTGCTCTGGAGAAAGTACATTGTATAAAAGCTCTTTGCTTTTCGAGAGATAAATCTTTAAGTGTAAGGCCAATTTGTTTTTTACGGGTATTACATACATAAGTTGTAAACGAAAATTGCTTGTTACCGCGACTCATTAATAATTCAATTTTATCGTTAACGCGGCATAAATGTGCGTGTTCAGTCTCTATACCTACACCGTTATCTGAATAATCCGTTATTTTTACTTTTAAAGTATGACCATTTGCTAAACGAACGCCGGCAGGAAAGTTTGCCTTTATACGATGCGAGTGCCTCACTTGGCGAGCCTCAGCAGCAACCGCAACCGCAGCACCCAAAATAATAATATTATAAAAAGCCCAACCCATACTTATTATAAGTACGCCAATCTGGCTTGAATCACCTAAAAACAGACGTAATACACCCACTATTATTCCAAGTAAGTTAATAAGTAAGAGAATTAAATACGGTTTAGAAATCCCCCAGTCATAATGCTCTTCATCATTTAAACCGCCTTTTTCGGTTACGTTAAATTTACCTTTATTAGGATTAAATAAAGCAACGGTAGTTGGTTTTAGTATGTACCAAGCAAGTACTGACTCATACACTTCACCCCAGAAAGAGTAACGGTATTTACCTTGAATACGTGAGTTAGTCGCTTTTATTTGAATTAGTGTCGGTACCACATAGATAAAAATAGCAATAAAAGGAGCATAAATTATGTAGGCATTAAAATATATTAGCGCTAAAGGAGCTGTTAAAAATACAATACGAGGAATACCCGAAAGGAAATGCAACATTGCGTTTATATAGCATAATCGTTGAGGAATGCTTAAACCTTTACCCATCAATGGATTATCAAGCCTAAATATTTGTGCCATACCACGCGCCCAGCGAATACGTTGGCCTATATGCGCTGACAAGCTGTCGGTTGCAAGGCCTGCGGCTTGTGGGATGTTTATATATGCAGTTTTATAACCTGCGCGCTGCATACGAAGGGCCGTGTGAGCATCCTCAGTTACTGTTTCAAATGCAAAACCACCAATATTATCAAGCGCTTCTCGTTTTAATACGGCGCAAGAACCACAAAAGAAGGTTGCATCCCACATGTCGTTACCGTCTTGAATTAGTCCATAAAACAACATGTTTTCGTTAGGGATTTGACTGTGATTATTAAGATTTCGCTCAAATGGATCGGCAGAAAAAAAGTGATGCGGTGTTTGGACCAAACACACTTTACTGTCTTTTAAAAACTGTCCCATTGTCATTTGTAAGAACGAGCGAGCAGGAACGTGGTCACAATCAAAAATTGCGATATATTCGCCATCGGTATAACGCATAGCGCTATTCATATTACCGGCTTTAGCATGATTGTTATCCGAACGCGCTAAATAACCCACTCCAATCTCGGCTGCAAAATCCTTAAACTCTGAGCGCTTACCATCATCTAATATATAAACATTTAGCTTGTCTGCAGGCCAATCGATACTTAAAGCAGCGAGAGTAGTAGGTCTTACAACGCTTAACGGCTCGTTATAAGTTGGAATATATACATCAACAGTTGGCCATAGGTCAGTGTCTTTAGGTAAAGGCACTGGTTTTCGCTCAAGCGGATTAACTGTTTGAAAAAAACCTAAAATCAGTACAAGCCATGCATATGTTTCAGCAAGTAGTAAACCGCCACCTAGTGCAAGTGCAAGCGGATCATCCCAGTTTAAAGTCTCAGTGTAACGCCACCATAAGTAACGAGAAGAGGTAGTTACTGACAAGGTGATCATGACAATGGTTGCCATTTGGCCTTTTACTCGTTTAAGTGCATACGCAACTAATAAAATAAAGCTTATAAATACGGCTTGAGCTTCCAAGCTAAAAGGAATTGTAATGAATATTGCTAATAAAAATAAAATAAACGCGAGGATGACGTATTTAACTAATTTATTTTGCCATACACGTGCATCAGCCATGGCTTTAAATGCACTTTTTTTAGGGCCTTTTTTGTTTTTTGATAGTAGGCGTTTTAATAATTTACCTAACTTTAAATCAAACCAACGTAATTGCCTTAAAAGGTAGCTAACGCCATCATAGAAATAATTAACTGCATCTTCTTTTACTGAACTAGATTTAAGCTGGTTTTTGAAAAACACTAAAAATACACTTTGAATAATAAAGCGTAATATATTTGAGTAAATATAGGTTCGGTAAGGCAACCTTAAATGAGGGTAGTAGTCATAAAGGGTAAACTCAAAGCTGATTTTATGCTGTTTAATGTTTATAAATAGCGAGCTTAAAAGCGTAATAAAAGGCATTGAGAAAGCTTCAATTACATTTACTTTATGTTGATTAAAGTAGCTATGAAACTTGAATAAAATGTACCGAACTAACTTATCAGTAAATAAAATGCTCAGCAGCAAGTATAAAGTGCTGTGAATAGGGCGCTGATAAAATAGTGTAATGCTCATTTTATAAGGCCGCTTTACTAACTAGCCAACCAGCTAGTGTTTCAAAGTCATCGTTTGCGACACTATATGGCGCGCAATTAAGTGCTACATTTCTGTATGCGGTTGACTCTTTAATAACTTCGTCACTATTAATAAAAAAGGGAGCCATAAGGGGAAGTGTCGATTGCCATAGGGAAAATAAGTCAAATTCTAGCGTTGATGCAGAGTTATAGCGGTTAACTAAAAAGTAATGTTTCCAATTGGTATCTGAATTTTTAAGTCTTTGCAGGCGCCTATAAATTAAGCTGTGACAAATAGCGTCGCAATTAACAAGTTCAATTACAATATCGTCTTTCTCTAATGGGTAGTGAGAAAGGTTAATATGTGAAGGGCAGTCAAAAAGTATCCAGGCTTCGTTGTTATAATTTAGGTTTTTGCATTTATTGACCATTTTAGTGATGTTATCGGTGCTAGTGTCGTCGTTATCACCAAATGGTAAAAATATAATGCCATCGTTATCTTGGTGAAAATGCGTAAGTGCATCTTCAAAGCGCACTTCATTACTCCAGCCTTTGGTGCATTTCCACGGTAAACCAAAATGTAAACCTAAGTCACTTTTTGCATCTAAATCGATAGCAACAACGTCAACGTCAGACTTTTTTAGCACGCATGCAAGATTGGCAACTACAGAAGTACTGCCTAAACCGCCTTTGATACCTTTAATGAAAACTCTTTGCAACGGGGTTACCTATCCTTAGTTTAACTAGTGTATGTGTTTAGTTCGTTGTTTATCTCTTTAAGCAATGCATATTTATTAATTGTATTATTATTTTGCTGCTTGTTTACTATTTCTATGTAGTCATCACTCTTTCCACCAAAACGCAGTGTAAGGTTTTCTATATCACTCGATGTTAACGTTTGTGAGTTTTTAGATGTTAAGTTGTTCATCTTTACCTTTACAGTTACTTTAATTATTTTGATTAAAAGTGGACAATATTTGGCTATTATATATAGAATAACGGTTAAAACTAGTAAAAAAGTATTTTTTATAGGGCATTTTAAGTGCATAACTTTAACATAACGGGATTAGAGCCTGCTGCAAAAGAGTTAAAATCGGCTTCAAGTTATGCTGTTTTAGCCCCTTTAGACAATTTTGCAATCGAATTAGCGTTACATTCAATTAACCAAAGTTTGGCTAATGATATATATATAGTTTCTCAAGAGGCTGAATCATTTTTTGATTCTTCTTTTTCTGCATCGTTAAATTATGCTTATGAACATAATCGAGTACATCCTTTTTCGTTGGCCCCAGAAACACAACACTATTCAATTGAGCGAATCAATTCAGGTATTATAAAAGAGATAAGTGCTTATAAACGTCTAAACGAAGCGCTCATTTTTGTTCATTTTAATACAACACAGTTAAACAGTGCTGGCGAAAAAAGCTTAAAACTGATGATGAATGAGTACAACGACTTTGTTCGTCGTACCGGAGCTACATTACTATTTTTAATATCTGGGCCTGATATTGCTAACTACCGTTTTTTAGTTAGGCGATTAAATAATGTATTTGATGGGCTGGTTTTTGTTGATAATGATTCTGCAATGCGAGTTCTTGAATATGATTATTGGCGCCATAGCACGGGTGTTATTGCTGGTGAACATTACCCGTTATTATTAAGTAATAATCAGTTTGTTGTTCAAAAGGGAATAATAAGCGAGAGCAAAGCACCTAAAAGTTCAGACTTTTCCGATGAAGACGATGTTTGGCTTGTACAAAGTGCGGTGCCCGAAGGTACTAAATTACCAATGCACTATAAAAGTGTAAAAGATAATAATGACTTATTTAATAAAGGCCCAAAGGTAGAAGCAGCCACCTTAATTTTTGCAGTAACGCGTTACACTGATTTAGCGTTATTAGGTAAGCAGTGTTTTGAACTTAGAAAAAACTGTGGGCGCTGGTTAAAGCTTGTTATTCAAAATGTTGATGGTGTTATTCGCCATCAAGATGAATGTTTATTTTTAACATTGGGTGTAAACCTTATTCTATATAGTTTTTCAGAGCCTTCTCGGTTGCTCTCACAAATTCAATCTATTCAAGGTTTTCAGTTTTCTAGGCCTTTACCTCCCTCAGTTGAGGACGTATTGAAATACACCGAAAACACTTTTTCGAAAGGATATTTACCTTTCATTGAGTTTACAAAACAAGTAGAAATTCATAGTGACTCAGCCGTTAATTTAGGTGTGAGCGGTGTGCTAGTAAAGCTTGAATTACTGCCACGAATCGACCCAATACACCCTTTGCATTTATTTCATATTAAACGCGAAGGTGATGTATTTAGTATTGCAGATAATACAGTTTATTTATATTTGCATGCTTGTAGAGAGAATGACGTTGATAATGCGATTAAGCATTTGTTTAAATTAAAAACAAGCGATTTTTTTGTACAGCAAAATGTAATTTCTGATCACTTTTACATTCAACAAGAATGTAAACAATTAAGGCGTTTTTATAAAGGTAAGAGTGTTGTAGATTTCTCGCAAAAACTTGCCGAGAATGATAGCTATAAATTTGCACCTGATATAGCAAACAGCGTTACTGAAAATATTAACACACCTGAATTTTCTAGCAAAAGCCGTCCAGATGCTAAGCCTTTTATAATGAAATTAAGAGACAACTTATGAGTATGAATCAGCTTTTAATTACCGTGTTTCTTGCAATGGTGCTTGGCGCGGTGCTTTGTATGCTAGGCAAATACATTTTATCTCAAATAACAAAATATTATTATAAGCTCACTTTTAAACATGAAGTACTAGAGCCTTATACACCAAATACAGTAAAAAAGGATAAGAAGTGAAATTATCAGGTTTAGGGGTTTGGAACCTTTATTTTTTAGTTAAGTTTGCTCTGTTTTATTATGGTGCAATTGATTTTAACGTATTAACTAATGCGGCTTTTGCTGCGTTGCTTGCGATTAAATTTAAACAGCCATTAATAGAGAAGGCAAAACATATAGTAGGTGCTGTGTTTGCTGTGGTATTACTTTACCAAGACTCATGGTTGCCACCAATAAACAGGTTGACTAAACAAGCGGGTAACGTTCAAGATTTTAGTTTTGGTTACTTTATTGAGTTATTAACCCGTGTTATTAACATTGATATGTTATTGGCTTTGTTCGTAATTAGTGTATGTTTTTGGTATACATCGCAATGGATACGCTTTACAACAGTCACTATTGTTGGGCTGTTAGTTGTAGGATGGCAAGGGGGTAACTCTCAATCACAATTTGTTAATAATGTGGCTAACCCTGAGCCGGTTACACAGAGTCAAAGTAATCCTCAAACACAAGTGATCACTCAGGCAGCACAATCTCCTAATCAAAAATTAGCTGATTTTTATCAACAACAAAGCTTATTAATGAGTCACTTTCCAAGCCAAGTAAATGGTGAACTGTTTGACGTAATTATTTTGAACATATGCTCAATGGCTGTTGCTGATTTAAATGCTATTGGTGTAAGTGTTACTGATATGTATAAAGACTTTGATGTGGTGTTTTCAGACTTTAACTCGGCTACATCATACAGCGGACCAGCTGCGGTAAGGCTACTGCGCGCTAGTTGTGGCCAAACTAGTCAAACTGCATTATTTAAAGAGGCACCTGAACAATGTCACTTGTTTAAAAACCTAGAAAAACTAGGTTATCAAAATAATGTTGTGATGAATCACGACGGACATTTTGATGAGTTTAAAGGTTTAATAAATAAGTACGGTGGCCTAGATAGCACGCCATTTAATATCGATTCAATGCCAGTGGCGCTTCGAGGTTTTGATAATAGCCCTATTTACTCAGATGAAGCTGTGCTGGATGGTTGGTTAGAGCAAGCTGATGATTGTAAGCCGTGTGCGATGTACTACAACACCACAAGTTTACATGACGGTAATCAGCTAGAGAATCAACCAAGGGTGAATAGTAAAGAGACATACCCAATCAGACATAAAAACTTGTTTGCTGATATTAACCAATTTGTAAAAAAATTAGAAAAGCGTGGTCGCAACGTTATGTTAATGATAGTGCCTGAACACGGCGCTAACTTAAAAGGTGATAAAGTACAATTTGCAGGGTTACGTGAAATCCCTAGTCCTGCAATTGTGTCTGTACCTGTAGCGATTAAATTTATAGGCCCAGACGTACAAAACTACTCGCAAATTGTGGTTGATGATTCAACAAGTTACTTTGCGCTTTCAGAGCTGGTAAGTAAGACGCTGCAAACTGATGTGTTTGGTGGGAATAATAGTGTTGCTAATTTACTTGAAAATCTACCTAAAGCACCTAAAGTTGCTGAAAATGAAGGCACAATAATGATGTATGTTAACCAACGACCATTCATACAATTAGATGGTGGTGATTGGTCAGCTTACCCACAAGGTAAGTAGTCTCATAATAAGATTTAATAAACAGTACTGGTATAGTTAAATATAAATATCAGTGCTGTTTTTCTTCGTTTAATTACATCCCACCCTTTGGCTCTAAAAGCTATTTTGTCCAAAAATGTTTACAATAAACTACCTTCTCAAAGCGACTTAGCGTATTATTCGGCTAATATAGTTTTTCCTTCTTTGAGGATGTATGCGTCTAGATATTCACTGTGCTGATCGAATTGGTATTGCTCAAGAAATCCTTAATATATTAGTTAACTACAGCGTTGATTTGAAAGGAATTGAAGTCGATTCTGTAAATTGTCGTATGTACGTTAGTTTTCCCGAAATTGAATTTGAACAATTCCAAAAAATTATGCCATCGATACGTTTAATCGACGGTGTACACGATGTGCGTACTACTGCATTTTTACCATCTGAGCGTGAACACAACGAATTAAATACTTTACTACGTGCATTGCCTGATGGGGTTATCTCTATTGATGCCAAAGGTTGGGTACGTTTGTGTAACGATGCAGCATGTAAAGACTTACAGCTAATTGAAAAAGACGTGATTGGTGCAAATATTAATAACCTGCTTAAAGGTTTTAACTTTACACGCTGGTTAGAAGGTAAAGAAGTACTCGGACAAACCACTCGCGTTGAAGTGGCTGGTGAGGATTTTATTGCAGACATTTTGCCAATTGCAGTGCCTCAAGGTAGTGAAGGTGATGTGCTTGCTGGTGCGGTTATTAACATTAAATCGCAAAGTCGGTTAGGGCAGCAAGTCAGTGCATTTAGACGTTACGGGCAAGAAAGCTTCGCTACTATTCACAACTTTAGTACGGCAATGCGCCGAGTTGTGCGCGAAGCACGCAAAATGGCGCAACTAGAAGCCCCTATTTTGATTACTGGTGAAACAGGAACAGGTAAAGAGTTATTAGCTAGAGCGTGCCATTACGCATCTAATCGTTCTGTTAAACCTTTTATTGCACTGTCGTGTGCTTCACTTCCTGATGATGTTGCTGAGTCTGAGTTATTTGGTTATGCCGGGTACGAAGAAAATGCAGCGCCAAAGCGCGGTGTATTAGAGCAAGCCGATGGTGGAACTGTATTTTTAGATGAAGTTGGCGAAATGTCGACTCAACTACAAACTAAGTTACTGCGTTTTTTACAAGATGGTACGTTTAGAAAAGTAGGCGATGAGAACGAAGTTAAAGTAAATGTACGTATTGTTGCCGCTACTCAAAAAGACTTACCTGCAATGGTACAAGAAGGGGTTTTTAGAGAAGACTTATATTACCGTATAAACGTGCTTACTTTAGAAATAGCACCACTAAGAGATAGAAAAGCAGATGTAGGACCACTTGCAGAGCATTTTATTCAAAAATATGCGCAACAAAATGGTCATGCAATTCCTGTTTTATCACAAGAGTGTTTGAGCTTTTTACAAGAGTATCCGTGGCCAGGAAATGTTCGTCAGCTGGAAAATGCAATTTACCGTGCAGTGTCGTTACTAGATGATAGCGAGCTTCGCGTAGAGCATTTACAGTTACCAACTTTTACCCATGATTTAGGGTATTTAGAGTCTGATTTTGAAGGCTCACTAGATCAAGCTGTTAAACGTTTTGAAGCGACCTTACTTCGCAAACTCTACCCAGCTTATCCAAGCTCACGTCAGTTAGCTAAGCGATTGGGCCTAAGTCACACCGCGGTAGCTAATAAGTTACGTGATTACGGTATTAACCGAAAAACAGTAAAAGTGTAATTGACATAAATAAATTAAAATATGGGGACTAATTTTTAGTGCCCATATTTTTTGTTACCCCGTCAATTGCAATTGTCTCGATACCTTCTTCGTTAAAGTTCATTACAATGCTGGCGTTATTACGAGTGAAAAAATAGCTACGGCCATTAAGTTCAATAACATAATCGCCTTTTACGGGGTCGCTAAATTGCTGCTTTTTTAAAGTGACCTTATGTTCGCCAATTTGCCATTCAAACTCTTCAATAAATCCATTATTAAATTCTTGCACCCATATTTGGCTGTCATCCTTTGAAAGCGTTATAGCTACCGAGTAAGAGCTAGGGATCTGCTCCATATTGTAACTTTTAGAGCCAATAGTGAATTTTTCAGCTTTTTGCTGCCATTCAAAACCAAATTTAAATTCTTTAACTACACCAGTAGGGTAAGTAACAGAGCCTTTACCCGGTAATGAAAAATCGGCAAAAGCATTATAACTAGGCGCTAATAGAGTTAGCGCAGTAATAATTTTTAGTTTTGACTTCATGAGTTATCTTTTTATTGTAATAGTGATTTAAGATTAAAGTAGAATATTCGTCTTCGCAAGGGGCTATGCTACACTCGAATAAATTTAACTGGTAAGACCTTTTTTGTGAACTTATATATTCGACTTTTATTATTGTTTTTTAAAATTAAACGTAACAAGCAATATCAAAATTTACTTGATACGGTAGATATTGATTACAAAGCTTTACCTACTGATTGTGACATTAATTTACATTTAACAAACTCACGTTACCTCGCGATGATGGATTTATCTCGAACTTGGATGACTGAGCGCGTTGGCTTGCTTAAACAAATAATGAAGCGTCGCTGGTTTCCGATTGTTAACGCAACTGCTATTACTTATATTCGTGATATTAAGCCTATGCAGCGATATACAATAAGTACTAAGCTAGTTGGATGGGATCATAAATACTTTTATATTGAGCAAAAGTTTCACTCAGAACGAGGCTTACATGCTATTGCTTATGTACGCGGTGTATTTAAAAGTAAAAAAGGTATTATAAGTATTGAAGAAATGCTTGAAGTGGCTGGTTTTGATGGCCAAACACCTATATTGCCAAGTGAAGTTATGCACTGGAAAGAAATGCTAGAGCAGAAAAAGTTAAGTAACCTGCCCTAATCTCTACAAATGAAAAAAAAGGCCTTTCGGCCTTTTAACACACATTGTAATTGGGTAACTACGTACTACTTTATATATGCTTTAAAAGCTGTATCTAACACCGAACATAGCAACAACGGGGTCAAGCTCAACAGTTGATGTAAGTGCTTTTGCACCATTAGCATAAACAGTGGCATCGGTATCAATATCCATAATTGATACCATGGCGTGTAGACCCCAGTTTGCATCAATTTTATAGTTAGCACCTACCTGAGCCATAAAGCCAAACGAATCATCTAATTTTACTTCTACATCGTCTGTTCCTAGCGTCGCTTTAAGTGCTTGAGAAGGTTGCTCATCAAAAAATGCAGTGTAGTTTATGCCTACGCCTATAAAAGGTCTTAGCGCATAACTTGTGTCTAAAAAGTGGTATTGCGCAACTAAAGAAGGAGGAAGCTGTTTTATATCTGCAATTTTGTTGCCTGCTAAGCCGCCTGCGCCATTTACATCGTGTGAAAAAGGTGTTGCTGCTATTAGTTCTAACACCCATTGATCGTTAAATGCATAATCTACAGTGATACCTAGTTGAGTATCTGAATCACCTTTAAGGCCCAGCGTAGGTGCTTCATTAATTGCTGAGCTACTATTATCAGGGTTTACGTTAATAGCGCCAACATTTACGCTAAAGTTAGCGTGTGCAGCTGGAGAGAGTGCTAATAAAGAGGTTAATAATGCGATGCTAATTTGAGTTTTCATGTTGTTCTCCAAGAACTACTGTTTGATTGGCGCTATTATTACCGAGCAATAAAAATGAAAACTTGTTCTAGATCAAAGTTTAAAAAACATTTTAACCTTGTGGAATGCTTTATTGATTTAGATTAAATTTAGCGTCGTTCTGCTTTTGAAAAGATTGACATATTTATTTCATCAACAGTCATATGAATGTATTAAGGCTGACATCGCTTAGTAATAAACTCACGTTTTAATAAAGGCACATTAAATAATAAAGTGTGTTTAACATGTTTTTAGAAGCATTCGAAAAAAAATCAAAAACAACGGATATTCAAAAAGAAGTTGTAGAGCACTTACAAACACTAATTCGCTTTGAATCAGTAACCCCTAACCAAGCGGGTGCAATTGATTGGCTTGCAGATAAATTGGTGGATTTAGGGTTAAGTTGCGAGCAATTTACTATAAATGGTGTAACCAATTTAATTGCCTGCATAAAATTCAAAGATGGCCCATGTGTTGCTTTTTCAGGGCACATTGATGTAGTACCAGCAACAAGTAGCGGTTGGTTAAGTCCTCCTTTTGAAGGGCGAGTGCGCAATGATGCAATATACGGTAGAGGGGCGGCCGATATGAAAGGGGGTGTTGCCGCCATGCTTAGCGCCACAAAACAGTTAATTAATAGTGAATCCGCTAAAGCAGGGACACTTTACTGGCTTATCACGTCAGATGAAGAGGGAGAAGCTGAATTTGGTTCTCAAGAAATAGTTAATAAGCTTGCCAAGCAAGGTGTTGTATTAGATGGCTGTATTGTAGGGGAGCCATCAAGTGTGGCACAAGTTGGCGATACGGTTAAGAATGGCCGTCGTGGTGCGCTTTCAGCTCGGATTTTAGTTACTGGTAAGGCAGGTCATGTAGCTTATCCTCAAAACACAGTCAATGCTGCTCATATTGCTGCAAAAATAGTAAATAGCTTGAGTGATCAGATCTGGTTACTCGATGTGGCTAGCTCAAAAACCACACTGCAAGTGACTGGAATTAACATAAATAATGTGGTCGATAATTTAGTGCCAAGTCATTGTGAGATTACATTTAATGTACGTTATAGCCACGGTTACAGTAGCGCAGCAGTTAAAACGCAATTAATGAATACCCTAAACAAGTTTGCTGAGCATTTTACAATTGAGTGGGAACGCCCATGCGAGCCTTATTATACAAGCCATAATACGGGTTGGAGTTTACTTACTCATATTGAGCAGGCTATTTACAAAAACACTTCAAGTTACCCATTACTAAGTACAAATGGAGGGACATCAGATGGACGATTTTTTGCCAGCCCCCATACTCAAGTTATTGAATGTGGTGTGCGAAACAATACGATTCATCAAGCTAATGAACACGTATCTATTAGTGATTTACTTAAAATTGAAGCTATTTATACAACTTTACTAGAGCAGATATTTATAAATAATTAAATATAAATCGAGTACTTTATAAATATAAATCGAGTACTTTATAAATATAAAGCACTCTCTTATTATTGGTTATTCTAAATAACGTTTGGCTTTGTTTTCTTTTACATTTTCAAGATCGACCAATACCAATCCATCAATACAATTATTAAAATCGGGATCAATACTAAAGCTTAAAAATTGCACGCCACCTGGTTTACAAAGTTCAGTGTATTGTTTAAATAAAGTAGGGACTTGAGCCCCCATATTAGCTAACACATGCTTTAACTCTACAAAATCTTCTTTTACGTCATTGCCGCAAAAAAGAGTATTGCACTGGGTTAGCTGTTGCTCAGTTAATTTAAATTCATTATTAGGCGTAGCTAATTCAATACCACTTTTATAGTAATGCTGATAGTAATAAACGAGCATGGCTTTTGCTTGCTCGGGTAGAGCATTTGATACACTTACAGCACCAAACAAGTACCTGTACTGTGGATAGCTTTTTATAAAAGCGCCAATGCCATACCATAAATAGTCGAGGCTCTTACGTCCCCAATATTTAGGCTGTACAAAGCTTCTACCAAGCTCAATTCCTTGTTTTAGATAGGGCGTCATAGCGTCGGTATAAGAAAATAAGCTATCGGTATACAAACCTTCGCGGCCATGTTTTTGTATTATCTGTTGTGCACAGGCTAATCGATAAGCACCTACCAGCTCTAGCTGCATTGGGTCCCACAGTACAAGGTGTTGGTAATCCATATCGTATTTATCTATATCACGACGCTTACCACTACCTTCACCGACTGCTCTAAATGCTATTTCTCTCAGGCGCCCTAACTCTCTAAAAATAGGTGAGCTACCTGCATATTGGTATAGATGAATATGCATACCGTCTTGCGTTTTACCAAGTAGTTGGCATTGCTCAATTGCTTTTTTTAGCTCCTTTCTGCACTCGGGAACAGCGATAGGTGTTTGTGTTTTTAGCGGCAGTGCTTTTTTTGTTGTAAGCCTATAAAGCTGTTTACGGATGAGGTTTACAACTTCTTTATCTTTAAGATTTTCTATTAAGTAAGATTCAGGAGGGATAGAGGCGCCAATCTC
This sequence comes from Pseudoalteromonas sp. GutCa3, assembly GCF_002836155.1. Classification (NCBI taxonomy): domain Bacteria; kingdom Pseudomonadati; phylum Pseudomonadota; class Gammaproteobacteria; order Alteromonadales; family Pseudoalteromonadaceae; genus Pseudoalteromonas; species Pseudoalteromonas sp. GutCa3. The sequence continues at coordinate 255,579 of NZ_PJBK01000101.1, forward strand.
AAACTCTAAAGATTTTTGGCGCTGCTTAAACATCTCGGCCACTAATAGTAAACTTGCCAAAGGTTTATAAATCATTGATGTGCCATAAAAAAGTGGACTGTTTTTGGCTTTAATATAAATAGGTAAAATAGGGCAGTTAGCTTTTTTTGCCATACGTAAAAAGCCACTATTCCATTTGCAGTCTTTAATACCTGTTGGCCCTAATCGCGATACTTCTCCTGCCGGAAATATAAGTAATGCGCCTTCATCCTTTAAATGGTTTTGTATATTACTAAGCTCTTGTTTCTTACTCATACCTGATAAGTTATCTACGGGGAGTAAAAGTGAGTGCATTGGAGTAACCGACATCAACATGCGGTTTGCCACTACTTTTAAATCCTGTCTTACAGTTGAAAGTACTTTGATAAGTGCTAAAGCATCTAATGAACCAATAGGGTGGTTAGCAACGATAACAAGTTTACCCTCATTAGGAATATGTTCTATCTGCTTAGGTTTATAGCGCGTATCAAAATTGAGTTCATCGAGCACTTGTTCAACAAATTCTAATCCTTGTAGGTGAGGGTAGGCATCACCAAAAGCAACAAACTCTTGTTCATGTAATAAGTAGCCTAGGCCTTTTTTTACTAAACCTTTTACTTTTGGAGAGTTCTCTAGTTGTGGTAAGTTTGCAGCAATTACTTTATCAACACTTATCATATTAACCTCATATTCCGTTTGGCCTATTCGCCATACATGTAAGATTAAAAAAAGGGTGTGACAGTTACTTTGCAGTAGTGTGACTTTTTAAAGTGCTAACTTATAAACTGTGTATTGTTAGGAGAATTTATGTCGGTATTGGTTGCTATAACTGGGCGTGACAACACAAAACTAATAACGAAGTTACAAGAGCGATTACCAAATACGCTGATAGAGCAATGGCCTGATTGCAAAAACGCACATGATGTGGATTTTGTACTTGCGTGGAAAGCGCCAGAATCTATGTGGCCACAGCTACCTAACTTAAAGGCTGTGTCGTCATTTGGTGCTGGCGTAGACAGTATCGATTTAACATTACTCGACGAAAGTGTTGAAGTAGTTCGCATTGTTGACATGCAACTAGCTGAAGATATGGCGGAATATGTACTGACACATGTGTTAGCTCAAAAGTTACGTTTAAAAGAATATTACATTAAACAAACACAGCAAACATGGAAGCCAAAGCGGGCGCATAGTAATAAACATGTCGGCATACTTGGGTTTGGTGAGTTAGGTAAAGCATGCGCGCAAAAGCTTATAAATAATGGCTTTAAGGTAAGTGCCTGGGCTCAAAGTAATAAAAACGCGACTAATGTCGAAATTTTTTATGGCGAGGAAGGCCTCAATAGTATGCTTTCTGATGTTGACTACCTTGTATGTCTATTACCCCTTACGCAAGCAACGACAGGCATTATTAATCACTCAATGCTCGCAAAGCTACCTAAACATGCTGTTGTTATTAATGTGGCACGCGGTGCTCATGTTGTTCAGCAAGACTTACTAAGTGCATTAAATAACGATAGCTTACGCGCAGCTACACTCGACGTATTTGATCAAGAACCTTTAGCGTCGAATCACCCTTACTGGGGAAACCCCAAAATAACGCTTACACCACATTGCGCGGCGATTTCTGATTTAAATAGTGTTATAGAGCAAATAGCCGATAATATTGAATGCTTGAATAAGGGGTTAGTACTTAATAATCCAATAGATAGAACTAAAGGTTATTAGCTGATAGCTAATTAGTTTAAAAAACAGCTTGTTAACATTTGTAATTTTCATTAGTGTAAAAGGTGTTCTCACTAATAAAAAATACAAAGAGGGTGTTATGAAATCGAGTCAAAGTGGCGTTAAATTAAGCCTAGTTATTGTTTCAATTATTATACTTGGTGTTTCAGCTTGGTTTAATCAGGCTAATGCAGAGGATACTCCTTCTAAAATACAAACCCAAAGCGAGTTAACAATAGCGGACTAACCTAGCTTATTAGGTATTTTTCAGTTTTCGTCTTTCTTCTCGTTTTTCTCAACAGTACATGCACAGCACTATTATTGCAGTGGTGCTTTAGTGGCGTTTAATATTGTCCTGATCCAACGTGTTTCTAATATTTTAAAAATTCGCAACAAAAAAGCCCAGCAATGCTGGGCTATTAAATATTCTAGGGAAAAGTTGTTAACTTTGGGTTACATTAAACTGCCCAAATGTATAAACTTTAAACAAGTAAAAAGTATTGATCAACACTAAACTCATATTTGAAATAACACTCGACGACATAAGATCTAAGCTAAATGATAAGAATAATAAACCACACGCACTAATGGCGGCAACGCGCAGCAGTGTTATCTGGTTAATAAAGAATGCACCTAAACCTAGTGCAAGTAGTGTAGTATTTAAAAGCCAATCTAGCTCGTTTAGCATGGTCGTTTCAATAGTTCAGTTGTTGAAAAAAGGAGCGCCATTATGTTGATCTTTTGCGCACCTTTCAACCAAGTAATTTTAAATTTTCAGATTAGTTTTTTTAATGCTAAAAGTAGCTGCCGATTGCTGAAAATAAACCATTATCAGCAATTACTTGATACTTTTGGCAGCTCTGCGGTTTTTGTAAGTCACTGCATAAATAAAGGGACTCACGGCTAGAATCATAGGTGGGGTGTAGGTTTGAATCAATCAAAGTAGCCCCCTTGCCAAAGAATCCGGGCCAGTAAACACTCTCACTTACCATCCCTAATTTTTTATAGGTGAGTAAGGTAGGTTTTGGAAAAGCTAAAATTATTACAGCAACGACAGCGAGTGATATAAACAGTCCTTTTTTTTGCGTTGTTTTTTGGCTTATATCATTCTTTGCACTGGAATTTAACTCGCCAGGTGAAGGGCGCTGAGTAGAACGCTGAGGTTTTCTTTTTTGCGCTGTTTTTTTTCTTGCCGGTGCTTTACCTAGCAACGATTGTTTATTTGGGGTTTTAGACATAAAGCAAATCTGGCCTTTTTTCCGTAGGTCTCTATAATTAAATGAGTAAATTTATATACTAAGCTAATTATTATGATAACTTAAAGTTAGCTTATAGCCTACGAGGAATAAAGATGAATACGCAGCTATCAATTTTAATTGTAGATGACGTTAGCACAGTGCGTAGTTTTTTGAGCCAAACGCTCATGCACTTAGGGATAGATAACGTAAAGGAAGCATCTACTGCCTCACAATGTATTAGTGAGTGCCAAGCTGCAAATTATAATATCATTTTTTTAGACATTGAATTGCCAGACGGTGATGGTAAAGATTTGATTGCACAAATCAATGAATTAAGCCCAGAGACAAATGTGGTTATGGTATCTGCACATTCAGGTATTGAGAATGTTAAGGATGCAATTGATAAAGGCGCTAAAGGGTTTGTAGTAAAGCCATTTACACCTAAAAAAATAGCGGCAATGCTTAAGAAGTTTTATCCAGAGTTAGAAAATGTCTAATAAAGTAAGTACATTTAAAATTTAAACAAAAAAAAACCGGCAAAAGCCGGTTTTTTATATTCTATCAAAAACAAATTATAGAGCTTTAATCTTAGCTGCTATACGGCTCTTATGACGAGCTGCTTTGTTTTTGTGAATTAGACCCTTAGTTGCGTAACGGTCTAGGATAGGTGTAGCAACAGAAAAAGCTTGCTGTGCAGCTTCTTTATCGCCCGCTTCAATAGCAACAATTACTTTTTTGAAGTAAGTGCGCATCATTGAACGACGGCTTGCGTTGTGCTGACGGTTTTTTTCGCTTGTGATAGCGCGTTTTTTTGCAGACTTGATGTTAGCCAAGGTTTGCTCCTAACAATCTTAAAATAAAGCTTAAATTAAAGGCCGTGGAATATGCCTGTTTCTATCATGGATGTCAATTTAAATTTAACAATCCAAGAAAAACTGCACCATATAACGAGCATCAATTTGCCGCTTTAGCAGTTAATACCGACATTGTAACAAAGCACAGACCCCCAGCCTAGTGCTTTAAAGCGATTTATAAAAAAGACTGTGGCATAATCGCTTATCTTGAGGATTTTTGAGTAGGTTTAAGGTGTCAAAAGGTTTATTTCGCTCCGGTATGATTGTTAGTTGTATGACTATGATATCGCGTATTTTAGGGCTCGTTCGAGATGCAGTCGTTGCCAATTTATTAGGCGCAAGTGCGGCGGCTGATGTTTTTTTATTTGCTAACCGTATTCCTAATTTTTTACGTCGTTTATTTGCAGAAGGTGCCTTCGCACAAGCATTTGTACCCGTGCTGAGTGAAATTAAAGAACAGCAAGGCGACGACAAGGTCAGACTTTTTGTTGCACAAGCAGCAGGCACATTAGGAACCATTTTACTGATTGTCACTATTATAGGTGTTGTTGCTTCACCCGTTATTGCAGCATTGTTTGGCACCGGTTGGTTTATAGATTGGTGGCAGGGCGGCCCTAATGCCGAAAAGTTTGAACTTGCAAGTTCATTACTTAAATTTACATTCCCTTATTTGTTTTTTGTAAGCTTAGTTGCGCTTAGTGGTGCGGTAATGAACGTGTATAACCGTTTTGCTGTTGCTGCATTTACACCTGTTTTACTCAATGTTTCTATTATTACGTGTGCAATTTTTTTACATGATAAATTTAGTGTCGGGGCTTATTCTCTCGCAATTGGCGTATTTATTGGTGGCGTTGTGCAGTTATTGTTTCAACTTCCATTTTTATACCGTGCAAAAATGTTGGCGCGTCCACGCTGGGCATGGCAAGACGAAAACGTAAAAAAAGTACGTAAACTTATGCTTCCTGCTTTGTTTGGTGTATCTATTAGCCAAATTAATTTGTTGCTTGATACCATGATTGCTTCATTACTGATGACAGGCTCGATTGCATGGCTTTATTATTCAGACCGTTTAATTGAATTTCCATTGGGCTTATTTGGTATTGGTATTGCGACAGTTATTTTACCGGCGCTCTCTAGGTTACATAGCAGTAAAAAAAGTAGTGACTTTCAGCATACCCTCGACTGGGGGGTGCGCTTTGTTATATTTTTAGGCCTACCAGCAATGATAGGTCTAATGATCATCAGCCCGCTTATTATCACCGTATTGTTCGACCACGGTGCGTTTAAAGAAGACAGTGTTGATCATGTTAAAGCAGTAAGTTTAGGCGTAGTCGCATATTCAGTAGGGCTTGTAAGCTTTATGCTGATTAAAGTACTTGCTCCTGGCTTTTATGCTCGTCAAGACACAAAAACGCCGGTGCGTATTGGTATTATTACCTTAGTATTGAATATGGTATTTAATATTATGCTGGCTCCTTTTATTGGTTATTTAGGATTAGCACTCGCTACTTCGCTATCGGCTAGTTGTAATGCATTTTTGCTGTATAGGCAGCTTAAAAAAGAAAATGTGTATCAGTTTTCATCAATGAGTATGCGCTTTACACTTAAATGTGTTGTTGCAAGTATGGTTATGGGAGCTGTTACATGGTTTGTGAGCAGTTACTATTACTGGGCTACATGGGCTTTTACACAGCAGGTAGTCTTATTAATAGCACTCGTGGCTTTGGCAGGTATTAGTTACTTTGCAATGCTATTTTTGATGGGCGTTAGACTAAATACGATAAAAAGTGTAGCAATTACTGAATCAAACTAAAAAAAAGATTATAATCGGCAACTCTGCGGCTTTAATTAATTTTTAGTCGTAATTAATAACTCGCTAAACAAGGCATTAGGTGGCATGGAGTTAATTAGAGGTATACACAATATTCGCCCACACCACTTTGGTTGTGTGTTAACTATTGGTAATTTTGACGGTGTTCATTTAGGCCACTCAGAAGTATTAAAAGGCTTACTTAGTGATGCTAAAGCGCATAGTTTGTCTAGCACTGTAATGCTATTTGAACCCCAGCCACAAGAATTTTTTGCTAAAAACAATGCACCAGCACGGCTAACGCGCTTACGAGATAAGCTACGTTTGCTTAGTGATTTAGGTATTGAGCGAGTTATTTGCATTAGCTTTAATCAGCAATTTGCAAACATGCATGCTGAGCAATTTGTTAATGATATTTTGATTAAAAAGTTAGGTGTTAAAGCTCTCACTGTTGGCGATGATTTTAAGTTTGGAAAGCAGCGCCAAGGTAACTTTGACTTACTTGCTAGCATGGGCAAGCAAGCGGGCATGGACGTAAAAAGCACCGCGAGTTTTCGTCAATTAAATGCTAGAGTAAGCAGCACTTTAATACGAGATGCTTTAGCATCTGGTGACTTAGCAAGTGCTAAAATAATGCTTGGTCACGATTATGCTATTTCTGGGCGTGTTATACACGGCTGGAAAAGAGGACGTGAACTCGGTTTTAGAACGGCAAATATTGCCCTAAAACGCCAAGTGTGTCCTGTCAACGGGGTGTTTGCAGTGCAAGCAACGATTGCAGGAAAACAGATTTTTGGAGTTGCAAATGTAGGCAATAAGCCGACATTTAATGGAACTCGTGCATTATTAGAAGTTCACCTTTTTGATTTTGCACAGGATATTTACGGACAATTTATGCATGTGGAGTTAATAAAAAAACTTCGCAACGAAAAAAAATTCGAGACATTAACACAATTAACGGCGCAAATAGCAACTGATGTTGCTGCCGCTAAGCAGTGTTTTGGTTTAAATCAGGTAGCCGATAGAGACGGAATGTAGGATAAATGAGCGACTATAAACATACTTTGAACTTACCGGAAACACCGTTTCCAATGCGTGGCAATTTGGCACAACGTGAACCAAAAATGCTTAAAGCATGGTATGAAGACGACCTGTACGGTCAAATTCGCAGCGCTAAGAAAGGTAAAAAGACCTTTATTTTGCATGACGGCCCTCCGTATGCAAATGGCGATATCCATTTAGGCCACTCAGTTAATAAAATATTAAAAGACATTATTGTTAAGTCTAAAACATTATCTGACTTTGATTCACCATTAGTCCCAGGTTGGGATTGTCATGGTTTACCAATCGAGTTAATGGTTGAGAAAAAAGTAGGCAAGCCGGGCGTAAAAGTAACCGCGAGCGAGTTTCGTGAAAAATGCCGTGCATACGCTAAAAAACAAGTTGAAGGTCAAAAAGTTGATTTTAAACGTTTAGGCGTATTTGCAGATTGGGATAAGCCTTACTTAACAATGAACTTTGACTTTGAAGCGAATGCAATTCGTGTACTTGGTCGTATTATTGAAAAAGGTCATTTGCATAAAGGTGCTAAGCCTGTGCATTGGTGTACAGATTGTGGTTCTGCATTAGCAGAAGCTGAAGTTGAGTACCAGGATAAGCAATCACCAGCGATTGATGTACGTTTTACATTTGTTGATCAAGATGCTGTTGTTAGTGCATTTGATTTGGCTGATGGTCATAAAGGTGAAGGCAGTGTTGGTACTGTTATTTGGACAACAACACCGTGGACGCTTCCAGCAAACCGCGCGGTAGCTGTGCATGCCGATTTAGAATATGCATTGGTGCAGGTTGAAGATGAAGGCGTACAACAACGTCTAATTTTAGGCTCTGAGCTTGTTAAAGATGCAATGGACCGCTTTGGTTTTAATCACTTTCACGTATTAGGTTATGTAAAAGGTGCTGCACTTGAAAACTTACAAGTAGCCCATCCTTTTTATGATTTTAATGTACCCGTGATTGTTGCAGAACACGTAACGACTGACTCAGGTACCGGTGTTGTACATACAGCACCAGGGCATGGTCAAGAAGATTTCGTGGCGGGTTTAAATTACAACCTTGAAGTAGCTAACCCTGTTGGCGCTAATGGCGTTTATTTACCAGATACTGAACTTTTTGCAGGTCAGCATGTATTTAAAGCAAATGCGAGCGTAATTGAAGTATTAAAAGAGCACGGTGCATTAATGCATCATCATGCTATAACTCATAGTTACCCACATTGTTGGCGCCATAAAACACCAATCATTTTCCGTGCTACACCACAATGGTTTGTAAGTATGGATCAGGCTAACTTGCGTGAAGATTCTTTAAAAGAAATTAAAAACACGCAGTGGTTGCCAGAGTGGGGCGAAAGCCGTATTTCGAACATGGTTGAAAGCCGCCCAGATTGGTGTATATCTCGCCAACGTACTTGGGGTGTGCCAATTGCATTGTTTGCAGATAAAGATACCGGTGCACTTCATCCAAATACTCAAGAACTCATTGAGCAAGCTGCACAGCTAGTTGAAAAATCTGGTATTCAGGCATGGTACGATTTAGAACCAGCCACATTACTTGGTGAAGAAGATGCCAAGCAATATATGAAAGTGCAAGATACGCTAGATGTATGGTTTGACTCAGGTGTTTCACACGCATGTGTTGTAGACGCACGTGAAGACTTGGTTGGTCCAGCTGATTTATACCTTGAAGGTTCTGATCAGCACCGTGGTTGGTTTATGTCATCAATGATGACATCAGTGGCTATTAATGGTCATGCACCATACCGCCAAGTATTGACTCATGGTTTTACTGTTGATGAAAACGGCCGCAAGATGTCTAAGTCACTAGGTAATGTTATTTCACCACAAAATGTGATGAATAAACTAGGTGCCGACATTCTACGTTTATGGGTTGCCTCTACCGATTACACGGCAGAAATGACTGTGTCGGATGAAATATTTAAACGCTCTGCCGATCGCTACCGCCGTATTCGTAACACTAGCCGTTACTTACTAGCTAACCTAAATGGTTTTGATCCAAAAACAGATCAAGTTGCTGTTGATGATATGGTTGAGCTTGATAAGTGGATTGTTGGTCGTGCTGCTCAGTTGCAAGACGAAATTTTAGCCGCATACGATAGCTACCAAATGCTATTAGTAACGCAAAAGCTAATGAACTTCTGTACGGGTGAGCTTGGTTCGTTCTATTTAGACGTCATTAAAGATCGTCAGTACACAGCTAAGAGTGACAGCCATGCACGTCGTTCTTGTCAAACAGCGCTTTATCATATTGCAGAAGCAATGACGCGTTGGATGGCACCTATTATGAGCTTTACCGCACAAGAAATTTGGGAAGCTTTACCGGGTGAGCGTAGTGACTACGTATTTACATCTGTTTGGTATGATGGCTTACAAGCGCCAACAAATAGCCAATTTAGTAACGATGACTGGTTAGAAATTCTGACAGTACGCGACGAAGTAAACCGCTTATTAGAAGCTGCACGTAAAGAAGAAGTCATTGGTGCAACGCTTCAAGCAACGGTTAATTTATTTACTGGTAAAGAGCTTGCCGCTAAATTAAATGCGCTTGGTGATGAACTGCGTTTTGTATTATTAACATCGGCCGTAAATGTTTCTGAAGTTGATAGTCAGCCAGCTGATACACAAGCTACCGAAATTGAAGGTTTATTCATTAGTGTTGCTGCAACAGATGCTGCTAAATGTGAGCGTTGTTGGCATTACAGCGAAGATGTAGGTGTTAACCCTGCTCATCCTGAAATTTGTGGTCGTTGTGTAAGTAATGTTGACGGCGAAGGCGAAAAGCGTCAATTCGCTTAGGAGTTATTCTTAGTGAGCAAACTAGCCCAAAAAAGTGGTTTAGTGTGGCTTTGGTTGAGTCTATTACTATTAGTAATAGACTTTGCCAGTAAAACACTTGTTGTAGGGACTATGGCTTATCAAGAGTCGATAAACTTACTCCCTGTTTTTAGTATTACTTATGTGCATAACTATGGTGCTGCTTATAGCTTTTTAAGTGAAGCGGGTGGTTGGCAGCGTTGGTTTTTAAGTGCGATTGCTATTGCTATTAGTGCTTTGCTTGTGTGGTGGCTAAAACGCTTACCTGCAACAAACAAAGTACTATGCGGTGCTTATGCACTGGTACTTGCAGGCGCTATTGGTAATTTATACGATCGTATTGCGTATGGTTATGTAATCGACTTTATTCACGTATTTTATAAAGACTCACATTTTCCTGTATTTAATATTGCTGATTGCGCTATTTGTATTGGCGCAGCATTATTGTTATTTGATGCCTTTACCGGCGAGAGTCCGAAGGAGCATAAAGCATGAGCCAAGCTGTAATTGGTGAAAACTCGCAAGTTATTTTCCATTTTTCTATTAAATTAGAAGATGGCTCTGCCGCCGATTCTACCAAGGTGCACAACAAACCTGCTAAATTAACAATGGGCGATGGCAGTTTAACGGCAAACTTCGAAAAGTGTTTATTAGGTTTAACTGCAGGCGAAAGTAAAACGTTTGAATTAGAACCTGAAGATGCGTTTGGTCAGCCAAATCCAGATAATATTTACTACGTTGACCGTAGTAAATTTGGCCCAGAAACACCAGCCAAAGTAGGTGCAATTATTGCGTTTACTCAACCTGACGGTACTGAGCTTCCTGGATTAGTTCGCGAAGTGCAAGGTGAGTCGGTAACGATTGATTTTAATCACCCTTTATCTGGCCAACGTTTAACGTTTGAAGTTGATATTATTGAGGTGGAAGGTTAATGGAAATATTACTAGCTAATCCACGCGGCTTTTGCGCTGGTGTTGACCGTGCTATTAGTATTGTTGAGCGCGCCCTAGATATTTTTGAAAAGCCAATTTATGTGCGCCACGAAGTAGTACATAACCGCTATGTGGTTGATGGATTAAAAAGTCGTGGTGCGGTATTTGTTGAAGAGCTTGATCAAGTACCTGACGACAGCATTGTTATTTTTAGTGCACATGGTGTTTCGCAAGCTGTTCGCAGCGAAGCTAAACGTCGTGATTTAAAAGTATTTGATGCAACGTGTCCGCTTGTAACTAAAGTACATATGGAAGTTACACGTGCGAGTCGTAAAGGTATTGAGTGTATTTTAATTGGACACCATGGCCACCCTGAAGTAGAGGGAACAATGGGACAATATGATAACTCAGCCGGTGGCATTTATCTTGTTGAAACCGTTGATGATGTTGTTGCGCTTAATGTAAAAAATGCTGAAAATCTTTTTTATTGCAGCCAAACAACACTCTCAGTTGATGACACAGCAGATGTTATTGATGCACTACGCAATAAGTTTCCATCAATTGACGGACCTCGTAAAGATGACATTTGTTATGCAACGCAAAATCGTCAAGACGCTGTTCGTGACTTAGCTGATAAAGTTGATGTGCTATTAGTTGTTGGCGCTAAAAATAGCTCTAACTCTAATCGCTTACGTGAACTTGCAGATAAAATGGGCACAGTTGCTTATTTAATTGATGACGCAACTGATGTACAAGAGCAGTGGGTTTCAGGCTCTAAATCAGTTGGCGTAACTGCGGGAGCATCTGCGCCAGAAGTACTTGTACAACAAGTAATAAGCCGATTAAAAGAGCTTGGTGGCACACAGGTTGTTGAGAACCCAGGTGAAGTAGAAAATATAGTATTTGCTGTTCCTGTAGAGCTACGTTAATTTAAATATATTAAACATTTAGATTAAAGGAGAGTCGTTATGAGCAAGTCACTTCAAAATGATGGTTTGCTTTTTTCGGCTCTTTTTAATGAGCGAGGCGTATTAGCCACGCTTATTGTTTCTCAAGTTATTGCTATTGTTTTAGCTTTTGCACCTAATGTAGAAGGAGATATTTGGCTACGACTTGGGATCATTAGTTTGTTTATGCATTTAATTGTTTTAGTCGGTACCTCTTCTTTATACTTCTGTAGATTTTTCTTACAAAAACGTACTCAAACTTTTCAATTAAGTCTATTTTTTGCCTTTTTTTTATTATCTACCTGTATTTTTAGTATTTTATTTTCTCATTTTGCTTTTGATATAGATGATACAAATAACCTAATTTATTTCACACTTCGCAATTGCATTATAGTGGCTTTACTGGCGGCTTTATTCGTCCAGTTTTTATTAATTCATTTTGAAAAAGAGCAGCAAACTAAAGCTCTTTCTCGTGCTGAGCTTGATGCCCTACAAGCTAGAATACGTCCTCATTTTTTATATAATAGTTTAAACACTGCTGCAGAACTTACTCATCATGATGCCGATGCGGCAGAACAGGCTATTTTAGCATTAGCCGCCTTATCGCAGGCTGCAATGCACTCGGGGAAGAATGTATCTCTTGAAGATGAAATAACGCTGAGTAAGCAATATATCGCACTTGAAACGTGGCGTTTTGGTAATCGCTTAAGAGTTGATTGGCAAATACCTAATAAACTACCCGCATTGAGTATTCCTTGCTTAACCCTGCAGCCATTAATTGAAAATGCGGTATGCCACGGCGTTGAAACAAGTGAGCATGGTGCAGAAATAAAAGTAGAGCTACATATCACTACCGGCTATATAACCATGATTGTTTCTAACCCTATAACAATTTCTAATGCTCAAACTAGGCCTAATAACGGAATGGCGCTTGAAAATATTCGCCAGCGATTAAATATTTATTATAAAAATAAAGCGCAGCTAACAATTACTAATAAAAATGATGTGTTTAGGGTCAAGGTTGTTATCCCTAAGCTAATTGAGGGCCGTGTATGAATGTGCTCATTGTTGATGATGAACCTCTTGCGAGATCTCGCTTAATCCGTTTGTTAACATACGATAAAAGTATAGTTGTACAAGGTGAGGCAAGTAATGGTAAGGAAGCTCTAGTACTTGCTAAAAAGCAAACGCCAGATTTGATTTTTTTAGATGTTGATATGCCTGGTATGAATGGTTTACAAGTTGCTAATGAGCTCAATAGTTTAACTCTACCTCCTGCTATTGTTTTTATAACTGCCCACCCTGAGCATGCCTTCGATGCTTTACAATTAAGCGCTGCAGGTTATTTAGTTAAACCTATTTCAGAGCAATCACTGCAAAAGGTGCTTAAGCAAGTTGGGCGTTTAAATAAAGTACATATTCAAAAACAACAAAATGTAAAAATCTCTTATCAGCTAGCTGGTACTCTACGTAGTGTTGATATAAATGATGTTTTGTATTTTAGTGCCGAAGAAAAGTACACCAAAATGATATTCTCGGGTGGAGAAGCTTTACTGGAGCAAAGCCTAAAGCAATTAGAGCTGCAATATCCCACATATGTTTTGCGAATTCATCGCAATACATTGGTTAATAAACAAAAAGTAATTGCTTTGCATTCAAAAGGGAATAGCCATCATATGATTGAGCTACAAGGGTGCAGTGAGTTATTGCCAGTGAGCCGCCGCGAGCTTAAATTAGTTAAAAATACGCTTTAGACTTATTTCGCAATTAAGTTGCCTCTGACTTAAATACATTTACGCTTAATTACTACTGTTTTGTTGAATGAGCCGATTTAATTAACCGTTTATCAACAAATATAACCGCTTGTCTTAGTCCTCATTGATTCCTCAAATAAATAGCATAAACTTATAATCAGATAATTTTTATTTGGTTCTACTATGCAGTCATCTCAAACAAAAGTGCAAAGAGGCTTCACTCTAATTGAAGTGTTAATTGCATTTATTATTCTTAGTTTTGGCCTTTTAGGCGCAGTTGCCCTGCAAGCAAAAGCAAAGCAAGCAAGCTTTGATTCTATGCAACGTGCTGCTGCAGTTGCACTTGGTAATGATATTGTGCAGCGTATCCGTGCTAACGATACCCCTCAAATAGCCGGACTGTACACACAAACATTTGATAGTGAAACTGCAACGACAACCTCGCAAACGTGCTTTACAAATACTTGTAGCGCAGCGCAAGTTGCGGCCTTAGATCTTGAGCAGTGGAAAAGGGCTATAAGAGCTCGAGAAAATACGGGGTCTTTAGATGGTGCTACCGTATGTATTGCACCTACAGCAGTTGCTGGCTCGGGTGGTAAGGCATTTAATTTAGAAGTAATTGTTTCGTGGCAAGGTCGACAAGAGTTTAATGCAAATGATACTACTGGCGCAATAAAGTGTGGAACGGCTGACAAAAAGCGCCGCTTAGTTGTTTTAACTAGTTACATTTACCTTAGGAGCTAACATGAAGCAAAAAGGTTTTACACTTGTAGAAATGATGATTTCATTATTTATTGGTGGATTAATACTAGGTGGCGTTATGTTCACTTATATAGGTATGAAAGTAACCACTAAAGATACGATGACTATTGGTGAACTTCAAGAATCAGGGCGCCTTGCAATTAACATAATGCAACGTGATATTGAACAAATTGGCTTTTGGGGAACTTATTATGACGATTCGTTCACTGCAGTAAATACAGATACACTAGCAAACCCTGGAACAGACTGCTTTGAAGGATTAAATAATGGGAGTTTTCCTGATTTTGCTACAGCTAGTAATTTTAGAACTATTTACGCAAAGGTTGCTGGAGAATCAAAAGAGCTTAACTGCCTAAATAATCCGATTAAAAGCACTGATATTATTCAATTAAAATTTTTACAAGGTAAGAGTTTAACAGTTAATACAGTAACTAATGAGACTCAGGCCGATGAAAACTACTTTGTAGCTGAGCAAGAGAAAGCTCAATTTTTCCGTGGAACGGTTAACGCTGCGACTCTTAATGTTAATGCAACCGTTTGGCCTTACAGCCATCATGTTTATTATCTATCAGAACAAACTTATAAAGTTAATAATAAAAATTTAACTGTACCTGCATTAATGAGAAAGCGCCTGGTTGGTGGAAGCATCAACACGGAAACTATTATGGAAGGTGTTGAGAACATGCGGTTTGTTTTTGGTCTTGATACTAACAGTGATAATCGTGTAGATACCTACCGAAGTATTCAAGATATGAAGTATACAGATTGGGAAAATCGTAAAGGTATTTTAACTGTTCAGGTTTTTTTATTAATACGCGCATTACAGCCAGACCCAGGAGTTAAAATTAAAAACCAAACTTATACATTAGGTGAGGATGAAGATAAGCGTGTATTAACATTTACCGATAATTTCAGACGCACGGTGTTTACTACTACTATTCGATTAAATAATGTTGGATCAAATTTATGGCGTATTTAAAACAATCACAAAAAAAACAGCAAGGTGTAGTTCTAATTACAGCTTTAATAATGGTTATTGCAGTGACCGGTATTGCTGTAACACTTATGAGCAGTAGTAGTATTGATATTAAAATTACCAATGCAGCACAAGAGCGCGAAGTGGCCGAAAATGAACTCATTGGTGAAGTGCAGCGCATGATCTCTGATGAGGCAAATCAAGGCGCTAATAATCAGTTCTTCCTGACTCCCGATGAAGTAACTGCAATCGCGGATGGTGATGACAAAGGTATGGTGATTGCAAATCATGCAGATATGCAAAGCAAAATGACTAACCTGAACAAGGGGGCGTTAGATTTAGAATGTCCTCGACGCTTCAATTTTACAGCAGGTATATCGTGCAATATGTTACAGGTTGCCACCACAATAGAATATGGATCTAAAAGTAAGCATGAACTAACTATTGTTACAGGTATAGCACAAGAAATGGCCAGCGTAAGCAAGGGGATTTAAGATGAAATTTAAATTAAACAAAGTGTTAGCCTCTTTGCTTGGCTTAACAATAAGTATGTCGGTATTCGCTGAGGATATTGAGCTTTATGTAAATCATGATGTAGAGACAGACGAAAATCCAAGAGTGTTAATGATATTTGATACCTCTGGCAGTATGGCCTGGGATGTTGTAGATGGAGGCCAGTGTTATCGTCGATATCAAAATGGACAGTTTTATACATCAGATTGTTTTAAAAGTCAGACTTACTTTAGTTACACACAGCAATGTTACAAGTCTGTAAATGGATATGCACAAGCTGTTTGTGAAGATAGCCGCTTATTAGTAGCAAAAAACGCTGTTAGCCAACTTATTACCGATAATGATGATATTGATTTTGGTTTAATGAGATTTAGAGAAAGTTCAGGTGGCTATGTACTAGCAAGGCTTGGTGCTAACAAAAACACTTTACTTAATGAAGTTGACGATTTGCCTGCAAGTGGTGCAACTCCTTTAACTGAAACATTATGGGAGGCGTATAGGTATATTACTGGGCAAAGCCTTTATTATGGGTATGGTATTAACAGCAGAGATAAAGCAGCCGATGCTAATGGAACTTATAAGTCACCATTTAAAAAGGAATCAGGAGATCCTCTCAGGTGCGATAACTCAATTAATATTATTTTGATGACTGATGGAGACCCTACTAACGATGATGGTCGTGATGATCAGATTAAAAGTGTACATAATAATTTATTTAATGATTCAATCCCTTTTGTGAGCGGTGATTATTCTAATAGCTATTTAGTTGCTCTATCAAAAATAATACATGGAACAAATAATACAAAAGTAGATTTATACTCTGATACAAGTGATGTGCTAGATACTGGTAGAGTTTTTACCATTGGCTTTGGCACAGGAATGAGCGAAGGCGGTATCGACTTACTAGAGAAAGCTGCATCAGTTGGTGGAGGCCAGTACTTAGAGGCGCGAACTTCAGAAGCTTTATCTGAAGCATTAAAAAATACTATTTCAAGAATTAGAGAAGTAAATGATAGTTTTTCATCGCCTTCAGTTGCGAGTAATAATGTAGATCAAACTCGTAGCCGGGATGCTGTTTATTTTGCCATGTTTTACCCTGAAACAGGTGCTCGTTGGCGTGGAAACTTAAAAAAACTGAAAGTATCAGGGAATCAAATTGTTGATTCAAAAGGATTGTCGGCACTTGATGAGAATGGTTTAATTGACGAAAATGCAGAAACATTTTGGTTGCCAAGTGGGGAGCCAGCAGATGGTAACTTAGTTGCACAAGGTGGTGTGAACCTTCATTTAACGACATTAGATTCAGATAGCCGTAATTTATACACTGACAATCAGGGAGCTATAGTAAATTTTAATACCTCAGTTGTGAGTGATATTCTCAATTTAGTCGATAACAATCCGCTAAGCTTATCGAGTAATGATATCAAATGGGCAATGGGTATAGACGTTGATGATGAAGATGGCGATGGGTCTAAGGTTGACCAGCGCAAAGATATTTTTGGTGACCCTCTGCATTCTAAACCTGTTGCAATCGATTATGGTAATGATGATATTCGAGTTTTGATAGGAACTAATGCAGGCTTTTTACATATGTTTAAGGATTCAGATGATAGTGTAAGTGAAAGTTGGGCATTTATACCGTCTGCTTTATACAACATTATTGAACCTCTACGTGAAAATCAAGCCGATACGAAAGTATATGGTATGGATGGTCCTATTAGTATTTATTTTGATAATAAAAACTTAAATAGTGATGGTTTAAATGACGGTATTATTGATGCGAGTGGCGACGATAAAGTGTGGGCTTTTGCGGGGATGCGTCGCGGTGGTAAAAATTATTACGGACTTGATATAACAAACCCAAACATACCAAAAAAATTATGGGACGCACCAATAGAAGGCGGAAAAGGTGATTTTAAAGAGCTTGCGCAAACATGGTCAAAGCCACAAATAGCCTATATTAAAGCATTTGGTGATAAGCCTTTATTAATTTTTGGTGCTGGATACGATACAAATAAAGATGAAGCTATTCGTAGTGATGATGATATAGGGCGAGGTATCTATATTGTTGAAGCTGAAACCGGTAAAAGGGTGTGGGCATTAACACCGGATATTAATGGCTTTAAAGGTAAGCATAGTATTGCTGCAGATATAACCACGCTTGACTCAGATTATGATGGATATATAGACCGAATTTATGCGGCAGATACCGGAGGTGATATTTGGCGTGTAGATATGCCAGGTAGTAACACTAGCGAGTTTAGCCATTATAAATTAGCTGAACTTGGTAGTAATAAAGCAACTGAAGACAGACGTTTTTTCTATAAACCACTCGTAGCACGCACAATTTATAGTAAAGTAAGCGAGTCAACAGTTAATGGTAGCACCGTTATAACACGCTTAGATACACCGTATGATGCCATAGTTATCGGCAGTGGTAATCGCTCAAAACCAACCGGCACCAATGAAAAAGATCAATTGTTTATGATCAGAGATGAAAATACGGTTACTAAATCGTATAAAACGAATGCACCAGATACTATTGTGCCTGCTGATTTGATGCAAATGAATTCAGACCCATTTGGCAATGCTCTAGATGACGTTGATGATTTTGTTGACTTAGAAGTGGACTTGGCTAAATTTAATGGCTGGAGATATGAGTTAGGAACGGGTGAAAAGTCGCTAGCTGCTGCCACAGTTGTTGGAGGTGTTGCCTATTTTACAAGCTTCACACCTGCATCAGATACATCGACTGAAAATCAATGTTCGCTAAGTGGTGGTGGTGGTTCTTTATATGCTTTTCACTTACATTACGGTACTAAAGTGTATGACGACCTTAAATTTACAACCAGCTATGATGTACCAGACACACCTCAGTTATACTTTGGTGAAAGCCCTTCATGTGTAGATGGTAATGGCGATGGTAAATGTGATGACGACCCAACAGTTGACGTAATACAAGAAAGTCAGTTTTATTTAATTGGGCCTGGTATTAAAGGTGAAAATGCGGAAAATCCAATGAAACCTGTAGAAATAAAAGGTCCTGGTTTAACTGTTGTTGATGGTAAAGTTGTGTTGGTTAATGACAATGCAGTAGGGTTTGGCTTTAAAACCCAACAAACATATATCTATAAACGTGAAGAAAATGACGAAGTTAATAATTAAGGAAATTAGATGAAAAAACAACACGGGTTTACCTTAATTGAGCTGATGATAGCTGTTGCTATCGTCGGCATACTCGCTTCAATTGCGCTGCCTAACTATACTGAATATGTAAAGCGTGCTTCGCGCGCTGAAGCTGCTGCAGCATTGTTAGATGCTGCAAACAAGGAAGAGCAATATTTTGTCGATAATAGGGAATATACAGAGACATTTACTGATTTAGGATTGCAAAGTAAAACCGAAAATGGTCACTTTGAGCTATCCATAAAGGTAGTCGATAGCAATACCTTCACTATTACAGCTAAGCCTATAGCCGGTGCTGTAAAGGGGGATAACGATTGTAAAGAGCTTACAATTACTGACACAGGCCTCAAAGGTGCAAAAGGGTCTAAAGGAGACTCAGATGTTGACTATTGCTGGGGTCGATAGCCTAGATTACTTCTTCTGACACTTATCAGTTGATTTGATGCGAATTCTACCCGTTTGACTTACAGATAAAGCCAATCCTTCGAGATTGGCTTTATCGCTATTGGGGCAATATATAAAAGTCCCATTTTGAAAACCATTTAAAGAACCATCTGGACGAAATGTAATGGCGTTGCGCGGATACTCTAAAGTATCAGCATCATGAACATCCTCGAAAGTGCTTAAGAGTAACTCATCATCATCTAGAGTCGTTGATTTATCTTTGTCGATAAATAGTGACATTTGACCATCCCACTCGTCCTTTGTGCATTGACTGCCTTTTAGTGCGCAAAGCGTGACGTAAGTACCATTTTCAATTGCGTAAAGACGGCCATAATTTATATTTCGGTGTAGTAGATTCACATGGTTATCTAATCGGTTTTTAGCCAAGAAGTCTGGATAAAACCACATCGATAATTGACTGATTACACTGACAACAGCAATTGAAACCATTAATTCAAGAAGTGTCACTCCCTTGTTTTTTGATATTGATAATCTCATCCTTGAAGACCTGAGTTAATAAATGATTAACTCAGTCTAGTAAATGATACAAATATGACAAGATTAATTTGTATGTTTTTTAACCGCAAGTCTGAGCTGTATCACCAGTATAAAAAGAAGTACCAGATTGAGATACTGTTAAAGCTTTGTTATTTTCATTATCACTATTAGGGCAATAGATAAAGTCTCCCGGATTTGTTGTAATACGACCACTGGTATTAAAACGAAGACTTGTCTCATTACCACTATAACTAAGGCTATCAGTTGCAGGAATATCCTCTATAACTCTCAACAAGGCATCGTTAGCTACGTTATAACTTCCATTGTTATCAGCATCAACAAAAACAACAATGATTTTATTCGTGTCCCATTCTGGTTCACATTCAAACTCATCTTTAGCTTGTTTAATAGCGCCTTCTTGTGCGGGACATAAAATAACTATTTCATCCGTACTTGCCGCTTGAGAGCGTGCATAAGTAATATTTCTTTTTAATTCCAACAAAAAATTCTCAGCTCTATTTTCTTCTAGCATATCGCTGCTATTCCAAATCGCAATTGATGCAATGATCCCAACGATAGCAACGGTTACCATGAGTTCCAAAAGAGTGAATCCGTTTTGTTTGTTTTTCATATTAATCTCATTTACTGCTAGTCATTTAAGTATAGCTATTTTTATACAATAAATTATACCATGATCGGTTGTTTTATCACCGTAATTCAATCGCTTTGTTTGCTATGAACATCATGATTGTCTAAAATCGAGGCAACTGGAGCTTTCAAAAGTAATTAATATGAAAAAAATAGAAGCAATTATCAAACCTTTTAAGTTAGACGATGTGCGTGAAGCGTTGTCGGATGTAGGTATTACAGGTATGACGGTAAGCGAAGTTAAAGGCTTTGGACGTCAAAAAGGTCACACTGAGTTATATCGTGGCGCAGAGTATATGGTTGATTTTTTACCTAAAGTAAAACTTGATATTGTATTGACTGATGAAGATGTAGACCGTGCAATTGAAGTTATTGTAAAAACGGCACAAACAGGAAAAATCGGTGACGGTAAAATATTTGTCACTGATGTTGAGCGTGTAATACGTATTCGTACTGCTGAGGAAGATGAAGAGGCGATTTAAGATTTTCTTCTACGGAGT